>JALZHI010000125.1 GCA_030913985.1 Chloroflexota bacterium
CAAAAGAGTAGCATTTGAGATCCTTCGCTGCGCTCAGGATGACAAGGGGAAGCAGGGTTTCGCGCGAGAGACAGAGTCGCATTGGCGTACCAAGAAGAACAAACCGCATCACGTTTCTCGTTTCACGTTTCAGCAACGGAGGGGTAAATGGAAGTAATCTGTCCGAATTGCGGCGCTACGGGCCAGGAGGCCGGGAAGTTCTGCGAGAATTGCGGGTTCGCCATTCCTGCCGACGCGGGTGCGTCTCCGCCGGGGCAGCAGCCTTCCGTTGCGGATAGCGCCCAGCCGGACCCGGCCAGCGCGGTGAGTGGCGTGCCCGTGCAGGCGGCAGCGGGCGCTTCCCCAGGCACGTCAGGCGCGGGGAATCCGGGGGTGGGTGGCCCCAATGTGGTGGGCGCGCAGTTCGTGGTGGTACGCGACGGGCGGCCCAGCCTGGACGAGGGGTTTACCATCACCCGGGTGGGCGAGTTCCTGGTCGGGCGCATGGACCCGGAGTCGGGCACTCAGGTGGACGTTGACGTGCGCCAGTGGGTGCAGCCTTTCGACGTGCAGGGCCAGAAGCAGTACCTCATCCACCGCAAACAGTGCTACATCGGCCTCACCGCCGACGACCTTGTGACGCTACGCTCTTACCCCGGCTACGAAGCCGACACGCTGGTCAAGGCCCCCGGCGAGAACACTTTCACTTCACTCCAGAACCTCGGCACCAAGCGCCCCGCCCGCCCCGACGGCTCGTTCGAGCTACAACTCAACGACCAGATTTACATGGGCGACCCCGACGCCGTGATGTACTATCTCACCGGCGACCCCACGGCGCACCGCAGCTATCTGGTGCTGGAACTGATCAACAAGTCATGATTTGGGAATTAGGATTTCGGAATTCGGATTTAGTAGGTATCCAGCAAATCCGCAATCCGAAATCCTAATTCCCAAATCCCTCGCGAGGTTTTTGTGCCGCAGAGTTTTCACATTCGCACGTGGTCTAAGAGCCTGCCCAGCAGGGATCACCCTCAACATAATGAAGACCTGATCTGGTCGGCGCGCAACGGCATGGCGCACGCCATGATTGACGGAATGGGCGGGGCGCGGCGCATCGTGGACGGCAAGGCGGTGGGTGGAGAGCACGCGGCGGCGAAGATTGGCGAGGTGCTGGACGTGCGGTTGCAGGACCTACCCGAGACGCTGTCGGTGACCGCTGCCCGCGAATTGCTGTCGGTGGCTGTGGCGGAGGCCGGGCCGAAGGTCTTCCATGAGGTGAACGCCTCCGGGCAGATACCGGCATCGCAGGTGCCCGCCGGCAAGACCGCGCACGAGGCGATGGCCGCCGCCGTGATGACGGGGTTGCTCTTTTGCGAGGGCGGGCGCAGGGCCGTGCTGGGGCAGAATGGGGATACGCGGGGCTACCTCTTTTCGGGTGGCGAATTAATGCTCTTGACCGAGGACCAGGACGCCGTCGCCCTGGACGTGCACGAAGGCAAGCTGACTGAGGACGACGCTCTGGCGGTGCAGGACGAGATGGACGCCTTTGACGGCCACGACATCGGCAAGTTGAGCGATAGGGCGCGGTACTACTTCGTGCGGCGTTACGCGGCGTTTGGGCAGATTGGGGACTCGGCGGAACCGCAAGCCCCGGTATTTTCAACGATACAACTGCGCCCCGGTGATGTGATATTGCTGTGTAGCGATGGGGTATACGCCAATCTCACCACCGCCGAGATTCGCGACGGTCTCACCGCTGTAGACCCGGCCGCCGCGCTGGTAGACAAGGCCGACGCACGATCCGGCGAGCGCACCCTGCCCGATCCGAACGACCTGTCGGCACCCTACAACTACCGCGCGCACGTAGACGACACGTCGGCGCTGGTGATATTGGTCGAGTGGTGAGGCAGAATTGGTGTTGAAGCAATGTGTGCCTTGGGCAGAGCCAAACTTCCTTTTGTCATTCCGAGCGTAGCGAGGAATCAGGTGGGTAGGCGAGAGTCCTCAACTCACAGTCCAAAGTGGCACTGCAAGAAGGAGCGCAAGCATGAAGCAGTTCTACGTCTACATGATGGCGAACGAGATGCGCACGCTCTACGTCGGCGTCACCAATAACATTGAGCGCCGAGTCTACGAGCACAAGAACAAACTCCTACCCGGCTTCACCAGCAGGTATGGCTTGACGGAACTTGTGTATTTAGCCGAGACGACTGACGTCAGAGAGGCCATTGCGCGCGAGAAGCAAATTAAAGGCTGGTCAAGGGCTAAGAAGGTCGCGCTGATTGAGGAGATGAATCCCGAGTGGGAGGACTTGAGCGCTGGTTGGTTCACGAATTGGGACAGCGTTGCCTACCCACCTGATTCCTCGCTACGCTCGGAATGACAAGGCCCACGAAGGAACTATTAGAGCCAAAAGGTAGAGCAAACAAGGAGACCACAATGAGCGATACCATTTCCGCCCCGGTAGCGGGGAAGGGGCCGGTTACCAACTGCGTGCGCTGCGATAGCTGGACCGCCGGTCCCGGACCTGCCTTGTGCGCCAACTGCCAATCGGAGGGCTACCGTCTCTGCCGGCACTGCGGCCAGCGGGTGGCGAACGAGACCACCCCCTACTGCGACCAGTGCGCCGAGGAGATTGTCGGGGCGGGGTAGGTTGCGGGGACGACGGACGATAGACGATAGACGATAGACGATAGACGATGGACGATGGACCTTACCGATGGCCGCTAGTCCAACTGCCAGGCACGCGGCTAGCCGAACGGGTGGGGCAGCTTGTGCATCGTCAGTGCTATACTTGCTCTATAGATAGACACTAGCAGAGCAAGGTAACACATAGCATGCAACCAGGATTTCAGGGTGGGCCGCCCGGCACCTATAGGGGCGGCAATGGCCGTGGTCCGCGGTCCTTTCAACAGAAGCCGGAAGAGGAAGACACAGGTCCAAAGACCCTCAACGAGCGGCTTCAAACCCTCAAAAAGAACGCCCGCGTAACAATGGCCGGTGCGCCGCGCGCCCTCGGGTTGGTATGGAGCACCCACAAGGGCCTTACGATCAGCATGGGAGTCTTCTCGGTGCTGTTCGGCGTGTTGCCCACCGCCAGCGCCTGGGTGAGCAAGCTGGTCATCGACGGCGTGGTAGAGGCGATCAACCAGGGCGGTCGGCAGGACTGGGTGAACTACGTCGTGCTGCTGGTACTGATACAGTTCGGACTGGCGGCCGGAAGCTCGCTCCTCCAGACGGTGCGCAACATCAACCAGCAGGCCCTACAGGAGCTTACCGCCCGGCGCATCCAGCTTATGCTGATGCAACACGCCAACCGGCTGGACCTGAGCTTCTTCGAGAACCCTGAGTTCTACGACACGCTCCAGCAGGCGCAGCGGGAGGCCGGGTACCGTCCAACCGCGATGGTCGAGCAGATGTTCGGGCTGGTGCGCTCCCTCATCACCTTCCTGAGCATGGTGGCCCTGATTTCCAGCCTGGGCTGGGTGGTGGCTGTGCTGGCCCTCATAGCGCCTATCCCAAGCTTTATCGCAAGCTCGCGCTACGGTTGGCAGGGCTTCCTCATGTCGCGCCGCCAGTCGCCCGACCGCCGCCGCATGAACTACTACCTCGACCTGCTCACCCGCGACACCTACAACAAGGAAATCAAGCTGTTTGGCCTGGGCGACTTCTTCATCAAGCTCTGGAACGAAATCGCGGAACGCTTCTACCGCGAGAACCGCAGCCTGGTCAAGCGCCGCTACATGGCCGCCTTTATCTGGGGCAGCCTCAGCACCATCGTGACCAGCGGCACATTTCTCTACGTGGCCTTGCAGGTGATCTCCCGGCGGCTGACGCTGGGCGACCTCACCTTCTACAGCCAGGCGGTGGGCCAGGTGCAATCGAGTCTCAGCAGCATCCTCGATGGGCTGTCGGGCATGTACGAGAACAGCCTCTACCTCACCAACCTGTACGACTTCCTCGACTACGACCCGCTCGTGAAAAGCCCCGACAACCCGCGCAAGCTGGAGCTGCCGCTCAAGCATGGTCTTGAGTTTCGCAACGTAACCTTCACGTATCCGGGCAAGACGGAACCTGCCCTGCGTGACGTTAGCTTCCACATCAAGCCGACCGAGGCGGTGGCGCTAGTGGGGCAGAACGGCGCGGGCAAAACCACCATCGTCAAGCTGCTCACTCGCCTGTACGACCCCGATGAGGGCCAGATACTGCTCGACGGGGTGGACATACGCGAGCTAGACCTGGCCGACCTGCACGCCGCTATCGGGGTGATTTTCCAGGACTACGTGACCTACTTCTTCTCGGCGCGTGACAACATCGGGATCGGCAGGCTGGGGGAGATGGCGAACCAGGAGAGGGTGGAGCAGTCGGCGGGCAAGAGCGGGGCCAACTCGGTGATCGAGAAGCTGCCCAAGGGCTATGATACGATGCTTGGCCGCTGGTTCGATGATGGCTACCAACTATCGGGCGGGGAGTGGCAGAAGGTAGCGTTGGCCCGTGCTTTCATGCGGGACGCCGAAATCCTCATCCTTGACGAGCCTACCGCCTCCCTCGACGCACGCGCCGAGTATGAAATCTTCGCCCGCATGAAGGAACTGACGCAGGGGAAGATGGCGGTGTTCATCAGCCACCGCTTCAGCACTGTGCGCCTGGCCGACCGCATCTTCGTCCTGGAAAACGGCACCATCTCGGAGGCAGGCAGCCACGAAGAACTGCTGTCCCTCGACGGTACCTACGCCGAGCTATTCAACTTGCAGGCGGCGGCCTATAGATAAGGTCGGGACTTAATTATTCACCGCAGAGACGCAGAGGACGCAAAGGTACGCAGAGAAGAATAGAGGGTAAATGGAAGGGGAGCATCGTACTGTACGATGCTCCCCTTCCATTCACTCAACAATGATAATCTCCGCGTAATCTCCGCGTAATCTCCGCGTTCTCTGCGTCTCTGCGGTGAATAAATCCTCCCGCTCAGGCTCGTGCTGAACTCCTGAACCTTGTACCCAGCCCAAGCAGCAAAGCCGCAAGGACCAGGCCAACGAGCGTCAACGGGGTGGCGTCACCTGAGCCTGTTGCTGGGAGGGGCGCGCCGCTCGCGTTTGTGGTGCCTGTGCCGCCGGCGTTGGGCGTTTCGCCACCGGAGGCCGCTCCTGCGCTGCCCACCGTGAAGCTAAAGGTGCCATTGGTGATGCCGTTATCGTCCTCGGTGACGGCCCTCCAGGTGACGGTGTATCTGCCGTCGGCAAGGGCGGGCGTGGTGATGGTCATCGTGTTGCGGTTAGCGCGGTCTACCGCTGAGGTCACCCCGGATACCGCGCCGCCGTCTGCAAAAGCCAACTGCGCGTTGGACTGGTCGACGCTAACCTCCTCGCTGAAGGTTATAGTCACCTGGGTGAGACCGGAGGCCACGGTAGCCCCGTCCGCCGGGGTTGAGCTCTCCAGGTGAGCGTGGGCCAGCGCAACGCGGGGGCCTACCACCGCTACGAGCAGCAGCGCGGCCAGGGTGATGCCAAGCCGGTAGAACAGGTTGCCGGTCCTCTTCGAGACTGTTAATTCCATGTGCGGGTACTCTCCTGTTTGTAGATTGTTATGTGCCTGTTTGCCACGTCCGTATTATACCTACTGCGGGTTGGGCACGTAAGTAAGGCCGTTGGGGTTGCTGCCCACCTGCAAGGTCGCGAGTACCTGGCTGGTGTTACTGTCCACGACCGACAGCGTGTTGTCGGTGGAATTGGTGACGAACAGCTTGCCGGAGGGAGTGGCTACGACTCCATGCGCCCCCTTACCTACCTGCACGCGAGTGATTAGCTTGCGCGTAGCGGGGTCAATCGCCCACACCTCACCTGAGCCGGTGCTGGCGACCCATAGCTTCTCGCCGCCCGTGCCGCCTTGCAGGATGAGCATGGCCGGTTGCTTGCCGCTCCTGATGAAGGCACCTCGCTTGTTCTCTACTAAGTCCACTACGGTAATTGAGTCACCCAGGAAGTTGCTCACGTAGGCGGTCTTGCTATCGCCGCTAATGTAGACCTCGAAGGGGTTCTGGCCTGTCTCAATTGTGGCCTTGACCTCGGCTTCCGGCTGGAGGGAAAGCACCGAGATGGTGTTGTCCGCAGTGTTAGTGACGATAAGCAGGCTGCCGTCCGGGGAGGTGCGCACGCCATGCGGGGTCTTGCCCACCTTCACCGTCTTGACCAGCTTGCGGGCGGCCACGTCCACCACGGCCACCGAGTCGGTGCTGCCCATCGACACATAGAGCATCTTGCCGGACGGCTCGAACACCAGGTCGTCGTTGCTCGCGCCCACGTCCACTGAAGCGATTTCGTTCAGGCTGGCCGCGTCGAAGACCTGCAAGCGGGTCTCCCCATAGAGCGACACCCACAGTTCCTTGCCATCAGGCGAGGCCACAACGTGGTGGGGCTGCTGCCCGGTCTTGATAGTGCCGTAGACCTCGTTCGTGGCAACGTCAATCATCGTAAGCGTGTTGGAAGCCTGGTCCGCCGTCACAACGCGGCCCTCCGGCGTCTGCCTGCCCCGGACCTCAGCCTCTGCCGCTGTCTCCTCCCGCTGCTGTGCCGGCAGACAAGCCGAAGCCCCCAGCGAAAGCACCAGCAACGCCAGTACAGCAAATACCCTAGTTCGCGTAAACTTTACCATTGAAAACCTCTCTCTGTTGGACGATGGACGATAGACGATGGACGATCAGAGACGAAAACGCCAAGACGCAAAGACGCCAAGGACGCGCCAAGTGGATGATGGTATGGTTAGGTACTATCGTCAACTCACAACTCACAACTCACAACTCACAACTCGTCTATCGTCCTCACTCATCTTGCTCCACCTCGGGCGTCGGTGTCGCGTCGGGGTCCATTACTTCCAGGCTGGCGTCTACCTTGATGGGGTCGCGGCCTGGGCGTTCCACATTGAATATGATAAGCCATGCGCCGCCCATCTGGAAGTTGACTGGCATCGTGTAAGCGCCTGGCTCGCCGGGTACCGCTTGTGCAACGTCGGTAGGCTCGATGTGGCCGTGGGCGGGCATCAGCGGGCTTACCGTGATAGTGGCGTTGTCTACCGGACCGCCGGTGCCGTCGAGCAGCATCAACTTGAGCGTGGCCGTGCCGCTGATGGGCGGGCTTGGGGTGGTGTCGAGCCGTATCTCCAGCACCTCCGAGGGCCTGGCCGCCAGCCCGGTATCCAGCGACAGGTCGAGGCGGAACGCGGCCTTCAAGTCGGGGGCCTCCGTGCGCTGGGCTATCACCGTCACCATGTACGCGCCGTCCAGGGTCAGTATCGTTTCGGTGGCCGTCCACACCTGGCTATCGGCACCGCCGCCCGGCTTGGCTGTGGCTTCGAGGGACGTGCTGCCACCGTCCACGTCCTGCGGGGTCACTTTGATGAGCACTTTGCGAAGGTCGGTGAGTGGCGTAGCAGCCACGTCTACTCTCTGCAAGGTGGCCGTGACCACATCGCCCTCGAAAGAAGATGTGACATCCAGGTCCACGCGATAGCCCGCCACATCGACCTGTGCCGATGCCGTGAGTGGCACAATTTCGGTAGGTGTGGGTTCCGTCACCGGGGTACCTGAAGCCTCGACGGTGACCGTTGCGGTTGGGCCATTGTCTGTCGCGGCGTAGGCTCCACCACTGTCGCTGGGCGGCGGTAACAGGCTAAGTCCGGCAGCGCATACGAGCGCACCCACCGCTAGCACTACCTCACCGCCAACCGTGCCCCTTAGCCTGCGTGCGGGGTCGCCCGTGGTCACTCTGACCGGTGCGCTTTCCGCCGCTACCGTATGCTCCTGCCGCCTCAGCAGCGGGGTCAGCTTGAGCAGGTTGACGGCTCCCAGCGACACCAGGAACACGAACAGGACTATCTTGGCGATAAGTACCTGCCCGTACGTAGTGGCAGCGAACGCCCCCAGGTCGGTGGTGTGTACCAGGGCGTTGTAGGTGCCGGTCACCGCCAGGACTGCCACACTTATTATGGCAAGCCTGGAGAATCGCGGGATGGCACGCGCTAGAAGCGACCGCTGTTCTTCACGCGACATGCCGAGGCTGCGGAAGCCGGGGTAGAGCACCAGCGCCAGGTAGCCCAGGCCGCCCGCCCAGGTGAACGCCGCCGCCAGGTGCACCCAGTCGCTCAACAACGGCAGGGGAAGGACACCTCCATACAGGAGACCATTACCCGCGCCGGCATCGGCGCTACCTGAAGCGGCGGCGTGGCTGCTCAATGCCTCGCCCAGGGCAAGCCCTACGCCCGCCAGCGCCGACATGGACCATACCGGCAGTGCGGCCTTGCCTTCCTGCGCTTCCTCCCCACGCCAGGCCACCAGCATGATACCTAGCAGCGCCACTCCGGCCACAACTTTGACGATCCACGCGTACCCGTAGCCGGTCGTGGTGACGAGGGTGCCCGCCAGTCCCAGGTTTTGCAGGCCCACACCCAGGCCGCCGCCCACAATAGTGCCTATCTGCAATACCAAGTCGAGGACGAGGGCAAGGAGCAGGACTGCCGCCGCGATTGTGCCAAACTTGCCAAGCCTGCGCCTCAGCACCGGAAGCAGTGTCGTACCCTTCGCGTCGGTTGCAAGTGTAGGCCGGACCACCAGCGCCGAGAAGATAGCGCCTCCCACCAGCAACGCCGCGCTCGACAGGAGCAGCGTGCGAGTGAGCCAGCGGAATGGGTCTGGGCTTTCGGTGCTGCCTTCGAGCGGCGTATCAGCGACTGCTACATCTGGTTCGGGTGGGGCTTCGGTGTTCTCGCCGGGTACCGGCGTGCCCTCGGTGCCCGACGGTGGGCGCACCCTGAAAGCAAGGTTGCCCGTCGTGACGTGCCCGTCTACAGCCGAGAGCACGCGCCACACCACCGTGTACGTGCCGGGCGCGAGGTCCACGGGCAACGACGCCGACACGTAAGTCACGTCTTGCCCCTCATGTCCGAGCGCGCCCACCGGCAGTTCCTTGCGCGAGCGGTCGTACAGCTTGATGGAACTGAACTGCAAGCTCACCTCTTCGCTGAAGGAAAGCTCCACCTTCTCAGGGGGAGCATCGAGCAGCGCCCCCGCAGTGGGCGTGCTATTCAGCAAACGGGCATGCGCAAGCGCGGGCGAGGGCGCGTAAAGCCACCAGCCCAGCAGCAAAAACATGACCAGTGTCGGGTAGAACCTTCCTCCGGCTCGACCGACCATTGTCGCTCTCAAAGAGTGCAAAATTACCTTCTAGTTCTGAAGCGTGGTTCTGAAACGTGAAACGTGAAACGTGATGCGGCTTGCCACGAATTCACGTCAACACGTACCAAGATACTTATACCCCTTCACGTTTCACGTTTCAGGACTTCGCTTCAGCTACGGCCCGTGCCAGGTCAGGCCACCGTGGGGAGCGCCGTCGTGGATCTTCTCGGGCTTGCCGAGTGGGTTGCCATCGGGACCGATTTCGAATCTATAAAGCCCGCCCACGCCCATAAAGGCCAGCGTGGTGTCGCCCACCCAGGCGGGGTGAGGCTGGTCCTCGCTCATGTTGGTGAGCCGGATGGGTGTGCCTCCGCCGTTGGCCGGGACCAGGTACAGGTCCCAGGGCAGGCCGTGAGCGTAAGCCACTTCCGGCTGGAACGTGAGCCACTTGAAGAGGTCAAAAGCGCCACCCTCCGGGCTTACGGGCGGCACCTCGATAGCCGCGAAAGCCACCTTGCTGCCATCCGGGGAGGCGGCGGGGCCGTAAAACGCGGCGTATGCGGAACTGTCCACCAGCACCTGTGCGAGCGTGCCGTCCGGCTTCTCCCTCACCAGTTTCACGCCCGCGTCGGCTCCCGTGGTAGCAGTGTCTCCGCCCTGCGGGGGGGTGCCCAGGTAGAGAATCTCGCCGCTCGCGCCGCCTTCTGCCGGGTTGTGAGAGTTGTCCTTCCAGTGGGTGCGCTCGCCAGTAGCAAACTCGTACCTGTCTATGCCTCGCAAGCCGATGGGCACCCCGTTAGCATCGTAGTTGGTCGAGGCCATGTCCTGCTTCTCGGCGGTGAAGTACAGGTACCTGCCGTCCGCCGAGAAGGTGGGATCGTACAGGCTCTCGCCCTCCTGGTGCTGCACGACCATCCGCGCGCCAGTACCGTCGGCGTTGATGACCCAGATGTCGCTGGTGGGCAACTCTGTCGGGTCCGATTTGGGGGTGTGCGCGAAGGCTATCAGCCTGCCGTCGGGCGACCAGGTAGCGTTGTTGGCGTGCTCGCTGTCGGTGGGGAAGAAGGTGAGCCTGCGCTGCCTGGTGGTATCAGTGGACAGTATCCACAGGTTGGCATCCTTGGTGAAGACGTAGCCGCTGGACACTGGTGGGCCGCTTTCCGGCAGCGCCTCAAGCACCGTAGTGCTGAAATCGTAAGCCTCTGCCGTGGGTGTGGCCCCTCCGGTCGCCCTGTAGGCAATTTGCACCTTGCCCGTGTACCTGCCGGGTTTGCTGGGCACTGAGGTGCTGTACGCCCACACGCCTAGTTCGTACGTGGCTTGCAGCACGAAGGGTTCGGCGCGTGTGCCTCCGTACTCGGCGGGGTTCCCGGCTTCGTCGAAAAGCTGCACGCTCGCGGTGTTGATCATGCTGTCTTCTATCCCGCTGTAGGGCACGCGCAACGTGATGCGTAACGGCGAATTGACGGTACCCTGCTTCGCGCCCTGGCCCTGTTCGGTGGCGTACTCCAGGGTGACTTCTCCGGTCTCCGTAGCGGCACCGCTGCCGCCGGGGGCCTGGGAAACGAGCATGAAGGTAACGATCCCTGCTGCGATCACCAGGAGCGCAGCGCCAATTGGCACGAGCACGCGCATGGGACCGTTGGAACTGTTGGAACTGTTGGAACTGCCGGATTTGTGGGCGGGGCGGACCAAAAAGAGCAACCTCCCGGAGGTGGGATCATGGGAATGAGGGCAGGGGTCGTCTCATAATTATAGCACCCGGTAAGCTGGGAGCCAAATCGGGACGATGGACGATGGACGATGGACGATGGACGATGGACGATGAACAAGTTATGAGTTATGAGTTGTGAGTTGGCGGATAGTAGCCAACCATCATCCTCTTGGCGCGTTCTTGGCGTCCTTTGCGTCTTGGCGGTTCCGTCTCCTACCATCGTCCATCGTCCATCGTCCATCGTCCCGTTTGGCATGTAGGTTGCTCCCGCATGGGCAACTAACGAACAAGGAGGCTACAGATGGGACACCAGCACGACGGGGACAACGAGCACGACATGGGGCAGGGGCACTCGGGCAAGGGTAACAGTGAGCACGCCGGGGGCAAGGATGACGAGGCGGGTGGCGGCAGGCGCGAGCACCGGGCCAGCGGCAGCCACGAGAGCAACATCACCGACACCAAGAACGACTCCTCCAGCAGCACGAGTGGGGGCGGCAGCAGCGGTGGTGGCGGTGGCAGCCACGGTGGCGGCACCAAGCAGAACAGCGAGTCGGATTAGCTGAACGCCAACAGCGCACTGAGTTGCTAGAAATTATTCACCGCAGAGACGCAGAGGACGCGGAGTTTACGCAGAGAAGAATAGAGGGTATTCTGTGCAAAGGCAGCATCGTACAGTACGATGCTGCCTTTGCTAATGCCTGAACAACAACAATCTCAGCGTAATCTCTGCGTTCTCTGCGTCTCTGCGGTGAATAATCCTTCCCTTTCGGCGAGTTCCTGACGTGATGGCGCTTCAAAAAGCAGTGATAGCCTGCTTCCATTCTTCGTCGAGATCGCCCGGAGTGAAGGGGAGGTAGAGGGAGGTGCGGTCCAGGAGGCCGGCGCGTGTCTGTTGGATGGCGCGGGCGGCATCTGCCAGCGTTTCGCCTTCTACAGCTATCTCGGCCAGCATCTCGTCGGTGATTAGCACGCCCATATCGTCCCAGCGGCCACGGGCTGCCAGGCGCGTCAACTGCTCCCCGGCGGCCTCCCAGCCGTGGACCTCCAGCAGGGTGCGGTAGCTGGGGGTGGCGGCGTAGAAGGCTATTTGCCGCCGCACGTCTTCGCGCGCCCGGTCTCTCGCGGCACCCCGGCCTAGGATGGCGAATACGGGGGCGTTCACCTGGATGTCGCTTCTCGTGCGGCCCGCATCCACAAGTCCCTCGGTTATCCAGGGAAGGGTCGCTTCTCGCAGGAAGCGCGGGGTGTGCAGCGGGTGAGCGTGGAAGCCCTGGCAGACCTGCCCCGCGAGCCTGCACAGTCCGCGGTTCAGCCCGGCGATGAATATGGGAGGATCGGGGTAAGGTAGTGGGTCGGGGCTGAAGAACGGCGTCATCAGCTTGAGCGTGTAGAACGGCCCTTCGTAGCGCAGCCGCTCGCCCGTTCGCCAGCACTGCCACACTGCCCGCATAGCCGCGATGTAGTCGCCCAGCTTCTCGGCGGGAGGCCCCCACTGCGCCGCGAACCTCCGCTCGATGTGGGCTTTGACCTGCGTGCCCAGGCCGAGGATGAACCTGCCCCGGCTGAGTGCCGCCATGTCCCAAGCGGTGTATGCCATGCTTGTTGGGCTGCGGGGGAACGCCAGGGCTATCGAAGTGCCCAGTTCCAGGCGCGAAGTAGCTGAGGCGGCCAGGACCAGCGGCAAGAAAGGGTCGTGCTTCGTCTCCAGCGTCCAGATGGCGCTGAACCCTAGCTGCTCGGCGCCGGCCGCGATTTGGCCCGCTCCGCTTAGCTCCTGTGGGTCTATAAAAGCGTCAAATTGCATACGTCTATTTTACATGGAACCGGACCGGATGCAGCGGTGTATACTTAGCGTTCGAACTTCTCCGGAGCGGGTGTTATTGGACGAAGCAGAGTTGGTAGGTCGCGCTCGCCAGGGTGACGGCGAGGCGTGGTACAGGCTGGTGGTCGCTCACCAGGAGGCGGTCTTTCGGCTCGCCTACCTGCTGCTTCGCGATGCCTCCGATGCCGAGGACGTGGCGCAGGAGGCGTTCGTGCGTGCCTTTCGCGCCCTGGACACCTTCGACCCTGAGCGGCCTCTGAGGCCCTGGCTGCTGCGCATCGCCTCTAACCTGGCGCACAACCGCCGCCGCTCCCTGGGCCGGTACCTGGAAGCTCTCAAGCGCCTTTACGCAGCCCCGGAGGCAACTTCGCCCTCGCCCGCCGACACGCTGGGCAAGAGGTGGGAGGCGGAGACCCTGTGGAGCGCAATCAAGCATCTCAAGCCCGCCGAACAGGAGGTAGTTTACCTGCGTTACTTCCTCGAACTCTCAGAAGCAGAAATGGCGGTCGCTATGAACGTGGCTCCCGGCACCGTAAAATCGAGACTCCACCGCGCCATGAGTCGCCTGCGCCTCGTGGTTGACGAGAGATACCCATCCCTGCGAGAGGAGCGCCAATCATGAGCGACACACCCGACCTCTCCGGCATCGACAAGCCACAGGACCCGGAAGACGACAATATGTACTTTGACCGGCCTCTGAAGGAATACGCCCGCGGCTTCAACTACCCGCCGACGCCCAATGTCGCCGCCTCGGTGCGGGAGACGCTAGCTGGCGAGCGTGCCGGGGGTAGCCGTGGGACAACTCTGGCCCGGCCGAGGTTGGCCTGGGTGGCCGTCGCCGTGGTGGTGCTTTCGCTTGGGGCCGCGCTGTTCGCGCCCGATGTTCAGGCCTTCGTGCGCTCCATCCTGCGTATCGGCAGCGTCGATATCGTGCTTGCGACTCCCACGGCCACCGTCTTCACCACGGCGGGCACCCCCGCGCCCGCACGGTTGCCTACGGTGCTGGAAAACCTCGACGGCAGGACCACGCTCCTGACCGCGCGCACGAGGGCAAGATTCCCTCTCAGGACGCCATCATACCCGGGCGACCTGGGCCTCCCGGACCTGGTGTACCTCCAGGACCCCCAGTCAACGGTGGTATTTGTGTGGCTCGACCCCCAGCAGCCGGACAAGGTACTGCTTAGCCTATTCGAGATTGTAGAAGGCAGGGGTCTGGCCGAGAAGATGGTCAGTAGCCCCGAAGTTGTGGAGGAAACAACCGTCAACGGGGAGACGGCGGCCTGGGTGCGCGGTCCGCACTACCTGGTGTTCGTGCACCCCGACCGCAGAACCGAGTTCCAGCAGCGCATGCTTGTAGAGGGGAACGTCTTGCTCTGGCAGGAGGGTGACATAACGTACAGGCTGGAGACCAGCCTGCCCAGAGAGGAAGCGGTCAAGATCGCGGAGTCGCTGGTGGAACTGCCGAAATAGACTCCATAGATTCCATGATTGAAACGCCAAGACGCCGAGACGCCAAGTACCACGCCAAGGTTCAGGATAGTTACTCAAGCAGAAGGAGCAGGGTGCGTGCTGTCGTAACCCTGCTCCTTCTTGTACTCTCCAAACCTTCATACTCTTGGCGCGTCCTTGGCGTCTCGGCGTCTTGGCGTTTAGCTCTTTCCTCTAGCGGCAGTCCTGTGCTGAGGGGAGTGGGGTGAGTCCGTTGGGCTTGTATCGGAAGAAGTAGCTGTAGCGGGGGAACTCGGTCATATCTGCCAGTTGGTCGCAGCCGAGCGCGTTGGCCGCGATTGTGGTATTGTGGTAGGTTTCCTGCACGGCTTGTTGCAGGCCGTTCTGGAAAACGGGGACGCCGTTCAGGAAGATAGGTATGTCTACGAAGTAAAAGGCAGAGTAGTCTTCTGGTTCGGGCACCGACTGGCGCATGTCGTTCACTATTCCGCCGGAGGCATGGCCCGCCGCCCGCCAGGTGGCTACACGAGACGTGAGGTCCGCGCCCCGTGTAAATAGTAGGACAGCGAGGGACAGGCAGGCGAATGCGATTGCACCCATTCTGAAGGCCCGTTCGCGTCGAGCCACCAGTGCGGGTAGTCTACCCAGTAGGCAGCCGAACAAGATAGCGAATCCGACGGACGGCAGATAGAAGTACCTGTCCGTGGGCGGGCTGAAGAAGACAAAGGCAAGCGGCGCGAACAGCAGCCACGCCAGCCCGAACAGCATCAGCCTGAGCCGCAGCCGCCACAGAACAAAGGCCAGCAATAGCAGAATGGCCCATTCGACCCACACGAGCACCCTCAGTACCTCAAGAGGAGCATTAGCCAGGTGCTCGCCGCCGGGCACCAACCTGTGCGCGTAGTCCAGCAGGCCGAGCAGCAGCGAATCGGGGTTAAGCGGGCGAAACTCAAGTCCTCCACGCGCCATTCCGCCGCTCCCATTCGCGCTCCCGAGGCGTAGTGCCGCCAGATACCCCACTGCTATGACGACATATCCCCCAAGCCACACAAACAGGCTGTGCCACCAGCGCTGGAGAGTGGTTGCAGGCGCGACTATCATCAGGTAAAGCAGCGCGAAGCCGGGAAGGAGCAGCACCGTTTCTCGTGCCAGCAGCCCGGCCACGAACATAGCGAGTGCAGGGGCCGCGTAGATAGGTCTGCCGCTGTCCAGGTAGCGTCGTAGCAGCAGCAAATTGGCGAGTACGCAGAGGGTGCCCAGCAGGTCCCCGATAGCGGAGGCCCAGGACACCGTCTCGGCATGGTGGGGGTCCAGCATGAATAGCAACCCCGCCGCGAGGCCTGCCGTCCACCCCAACCCCGACCGCGACACGAGCCTGTAGAGCAGGTATGCGTTCGCCAGGTGCAGCAGCAGCGACAGCAGGTGGAATGGTGCGGCGCGAAACCCGAAGGCGCTCTGCCCCACCCAATACACCAGCTTTACCGCAGGCCGGTAGAACCATTCGACGTTTGGATCGAAGAAACCTGCTATCTGGGCGAAGGATTCTACCCTGGTCCAGGAGAGCAACACAAAATCGTCGGAGAGAAAGAAGGCGTCCAGGTTGGAGGCGTAAGGTGCCAGCGCGCATAGGAGCAGGAAGGCGGCAACCCAGTCGCGCCTGAGCGATAGCCGGGCCTTACACATGGCGCGGCCGCCCCGCTGCCATGGACGGGAGATCGCCGGGTTCGCAGCAGGTATGGGCATGATGGTGGAGCGCGCGCTTGTCCATATGGGCTACATTATAGCCTATGCCCCTCTTCGCGCCGTGTCCTGGCACATCACTTGCAGCGTCTAACCGCGCACCGTGGCAGCTAGTCGCGGCAGGGAACCATAAGGAGAATCACTGATGTCCCAGGACCAAGAGAACGAGCAGCAAGGCGAGAACGAGAAGACGCACCAGACGTTCAGCGGCAACCCGCACAAGAGCGGAGGTTCGGGCGACGAGGGCGGCTCACAGATCGAGGGTAATCCCGGCCACGCGGGGGCGGGTGGCGCGGGCGGCCAGGGCGGCGGCAGCGGCGGAGGTGGCGGACAGGGCGACTTCAAGCAGGGCCACGGCGGATAGCGGGCTGCTGCCATGTCTTCAAACGATAACGAGAAGACCCAAGGCGGGCAGGGGCAGGGCGGAGAGCTTCGCCCGCGCCTTCCCATACGGCGCTTCGACGTGTTTGCCGAGTACAACCGGCAGAAAGCGTTAGAGGACGGCATACCACCTGACGAGGCTATGGGCTACGGCCTGTGGGTCGCCAAGGTGGTGGCTTCGCGCAGCTTTGGACGCTCCGCGCTGTCGAAGCCCCCTTCCGAGCTTCAGAAGCTGCGGGAGGGAGAAGCTGGAGAGGGTGAGGGTGAGGCCCAGCCCGACAAGCCCAAGTGGCACTCTCTAGACGGCAAGCCGCAGACGGACGAATTGTTCGAGAAGGAGATCGTGCGCCGGATGGGTGCCGACTTCTATCACAACGTGTTCGTCCCAGCTATAGAGCAAGCCATAGCCCAGGACCGCACCTACCAGTCGATCAGAGATACCATTCGCAAGGAGTGGAAACCGGGCTGAAACGAGAAACGAGAAACGAGAAACGAGAAACGTGAAACGTGATGCGACTAGGGGTATTTGGTCCGTGAATACGACAGTGGATGTTCGGCGACACCAAAGCCCCGACCTTGTCATCCTGAGCGTAGCGAAGGATCAGGTGGGTAGGCGAGAGTCCTCAACATTGGGGATGCTAG
>JALZHI010000126.1 GCA_030913985.1 Chloroflexota bacterium
CTGGCTGTTGTGGTTTATGAAGCCGTTAGCACAGAAGGAGTGGGTGCCGGGCACGGTAAGGTCGTAGACCTGCTCGATGCCTTCCGTGATGTGCTGGACCTCAAGCCACAGCAGGTTAGTGTCAAGGTGGCCGCGCAACGTAGCCAGGCTGGTCGAATTTTCGGGCAGGACCTGCTCTGCGGTTGAGACAAGCATAGCAAGAGAGGAACGGGTTAGATTGCGGCCCCACTCGGCATTGCTGGCATTGCGAGTGAAGCGCGTGAACGGACCTTTCTGCCCGTAAGCAACCTCAGATATAAGCAGCTTGACGGTGGACTGCAAGCCCGGAATGTAATCGAAATTGCTACTACCTCGCCGGGCAACCAGCCCCTCAGGGCCATCGGTGCATTTGTCACTCAGCGACGGTATTAACTCCGTCAAAGTTATCACATCGTCGCCCAGCACCACTACGGAGTAGGCCGTGAACTTACCCTGGATAGTTTCCTTGTAAAGGGCGGAGACGATGTTAAGATTCAACAAGACGACCTGCACCTGCCGCGCTAACTCCCTGGACGCCGTGGCAATCTTGAAGCGGTTGCTAACCACGGCCTTACGCGCGCTGATAGTGCCATCCCCCCAGAACAGCCCCTCAAGGAAGGCCAGGACTATGTGCTTGGGAGCAGTCATGATGATGCGTGGGATGCGCTTGTTCGCGGCACCACGCGTAATACCGCAGACTTGTTCCAGCCAATGCACCAGTTTGATCGAGGAGATACTGAGGGAGCGTGCGTATGTGCCTGTCTTGCCATACTCCTTCGGCCCCACGTTGAAGAGCTTGCGGCAAATAGCGTGTATGTCATCCAGCACGCGCCGCTCACCGTTCGTTATCCAGAGGGCCGTATCGGTCAGGGAACCCTCAGCCACGATATAGCCAAGCAGACGAGCCAGGTCTTCACTCAGAGTGGTTGGCAGCGTCAGATGCTTGTTCTGGCCCTTGCTGGCAGGACCTGTATAGTTGAAGCCGGGGAGATTTGTAGTGCTTCCGAACATGTCTGAGCCACGCTGAAGGGCAACATAGTCGCCTACCACCACATCGTTTAGCTTGACCCACTCCGCCTTGCCATCGCGCATGACAAGTACCGGGTGTACAGTGGAGCCTTCAATCTCATACCCAAGGCGGGTGCGAACCCGGCGTGTAGGTTTCACACCACCGTTATAGAAGTGGGAGGTGGACTCTTTGCCATCTCTGCCCATTACTCTCACGTTGAATGGAACAAAGGCATCGTCAGAAGCACGTACCTGGGCTTGTAGCTCATCGAAGCGGAGCATCCCCTGGTCCGTGAGCAGGATGGTATCCCCTGTAACGCATTTAGGGTCACTCGGAGAAAAGGTTCCTATCCCCACCCGCTTCTTCTCCGAGAAGGCGATCCGCTTCACCGGCACCTTCTCGATGCGGCCGCCGTAGGTATGCTCTAGCTCGAAGCGACACTTGGGGCAGAGGTCGCCCTCTATGTAGATGCCGTATTCGCGCTGGAAGTCCTCGCGTAGCTCATGGGGGATGAGGTGTAATGGCTCCTCGTGCATGGGGCAGTCGCGTATCGCGTAAACGGCCCCGGCCTCGGTGCGGGTGTAGGCTTCCAGGCCGCGCTTCAGCAGGGTGACTATGGTGCTCTTGCCGCCACCCACCGGCCCCATGAGCAGCAGGATGCGCTTGCGGACCTCCAGCCTCTGCGCCGACGAGTTGAAGTATTCGACTATTTGCTGTAGCGCCTTGTCCAGCCCGAATATCTCCCCGTCAAAGAAGGTGTAGTGCGGCAGCCCGCGCGGCCCCGCAGCGACCCCTGCCGAAAGTATCATGTCGAAGATACGCGCGTGGGCCAGGTTGGCTACCCTGGGATTTGCCTTCACAATGTCGAAATACTGCTCGAAGGTGCCTCCCCACGACAGTGACTGCTCCTGCGCTCTAAACTCCTCAAGCTTCTTGATGAGGTCCATAGCCTTGTCCTTTCGTGACCCGCATGGCTGTGCGCAGCCGGGTGAAAATAAACGGACAGAGAAATAAGGGTGTAGCAAAACCAGGGTGAGCGCGCATGGCTCCACCTGTGCCTGGTAAATATTCAGTTGTGGGTGTTGAGAATGACCGTCAATCAGCGACGGAGGGGATGATATTACAGGTAAAGGTGCTGGTGCTTATGGGGTGAGGTGTGGAACGTGTGTTGGAGTTATGAAGTTGGATAACCCCTCATCGGGAGGAATGGCTGGCGGCGCTATCGTCGCCAGGTAGGAGATGGTTGCCCGTGAAACGCCCAATCACGTGCAGATGCGATTATTCAGGGCTAATAATGCGCAAAATCCCCACGGGCCGCGCCAGCGAGCGGTGGGGACAGGGACTGCACCGTTGCCTATCCCGTGCGGGACCGGCCCTTTTCAAATATGTTCCTGATGTATGTATACAATAGCCTTCAAGAAGTGACAAGGTTTTCCACAATTACTTGTGGGTAGTGCCAGCTATCCATTTTGGCTACTGCCGCGCTCTTAACTCTATTAACGCCATTTCTAAGAAAATGGTTGCAAGTTATGTCTACGAGTTGAGACAAATCAGCAAAATGCACCCAATTATTCACCGCAGAGACGCAGAGGGCGTGGAGATTACCCAGAGATTGTTATTGTTGGACATGTGCAAGGGCAGCATCGTACAGTACGATGCTGCCCTACTTAGAAAACCCTCTATTCTTCTCTGCGTGCCTTTGCGTCCTCTGCGTCTCTGCGGTGAATAATTGCTGTGCCGTCTACTGCGAAGGGTCGTCGTATACGCCCCAGGTGTTGGCGTAGGCGAAGTAGTAGAACTCCGGGTTGAACAGCGTGTAAATCTTCCCGGCGTCCGCGAGCATGAGGCCGCTGGCGAAGAAGTTATAGTCGTTGGGCGTGAGGGTCTTTTCGGGGCCTGTAGCGTAGCCGAGTAGCGACTTGACTTCGGCGTGGGTGCGCCATACGTGGCCGAAGCCGAGCACGGGCGTGAAGAGGCCGGGCGGGGCAGGCTCAGGAGTAGGCTCCGGCGTGCTGGGGTCGCGGTCGGGGTACGTCCTGATCGTGGCGTCCTCGAGCATCACGAAGACGAGTCTGCTGGAGGTGGTAGTGCGGGGCGGGTTCTGCTTCAGGCCCACGTACACCATATGGCCGCGCTCGAAGTGCTGCATCACGACAGTCACGTTCTCGTGCCCCAGGGGCGGCTCGGCGGGACAGTGTAGCTGGTTCTGTATGACTATATCGCTCTTCCATAGCTGCTCGAACCGAGCGCCTGTGCCCGCAACGGGGGTGCATGCGAGTGGGAGGCTGGTAGGCTTGCCCGCGTCCTTGTAGCGCCAGTCGTAGTAGTGCTGGCCTATATTGCCCATCTGCACCTTGTACCCCTCCGGCGCGGACGGTACGTAGGTGAGCACCCGCCGCTCGTATGGCTGTATCAGCACGTCGGTGTCGGACTTGCCCTCTATCTTGACGCTGGCCCAGAACGCCTCGGTGATGGGGTAGCCGGTGTTGTAGAACCAGGGGTTGCTCAGCTGCGCCGTGGACACCTGCCCGCCTACGAGCACAGGCCCCGTTGAATTGAGGAAGCGCCAGAAGACATCCGGGACGTTGTGCTCGGTGGCCGTTTCGTAGTGGAAGTACTTCACGCCGTACTTCTGGAATCTGTCAGTGGTGCCGTTGGAAGCCGCCTTGCCAATCGCTTCGTACACCACTTCGCCGGTCTTGTCGGGCGTGAAGTCGGCCATGCGCGGGGCGAAGCTGGCGTAGGTGGGCGCGTCCTTATCGTCGGTGTCACTGGCAAGGGGGATGTTGGCGCGCCAGCGGTTGACGTGCTTGCGGTTGCCCACCTGCATGCGGCCCGAGATAAGCTCTACCGTGAGCAGGCCATTGGTCACGAAAAAGGGATTGTTGCGGTCGGCGTTGGGGTTGTTGATCTCCATGCGGCTCTTGTCGAAGTACTGCACCAGGTGCTTGCCGCCCGGCCCTTCCGCGTAGTCCTCCTGGAGGGCCTGGCTGTTGGGGCGCGGCCCCCAGAAGTAGCTGCGCGCCACCTTTCCGGTTGCCACCAGGTTGTCGGTGCGGTTCCACAGCGTGTAGAACGCCCTGTCCGCGAACTGCGACTCCGAAGGCACGGGCTGGGCGGCCACCGCTGGCGACATGCCAAGGGGCAGCGCGCTCAACAGAAGCGAGGCGGCAATAGATAAGCGGAAAATGGGTTGCTTCAATTCGGGTTCCTTTTCGGTGTGTTTCGCTTCAATGTGCACCAGATTTCTACTCCGTAAATGGAACGTATGTAGATGGTGCACGGTTCCGGGCTGCTACTTGGCCTCGAACATCGCCCAGGCGTTGGGGTCGGTAGCGCTCGCGCCGTTCTGGGCGTACACCACGAATACGAAGTTGGCGTGCCGGACCATGCGGCCTTTCTCGAAGTAGAGGAAGAGGCCGCTCGAATTGGGTGCGGTCTGGCCCGCCTCCTGCGCGGTGGCGTAGCCGATCTTCTGGGCTACCTGCGGGTTGTCCCGCCACAGCTTGCCGAAACCACCCTGCGGCACTATAAGGCCGTTGGGGGCCGTCACAGGAGCCAGCGGAGTGCCATCCTGGTAGGTGTCGGGGAAGCGCTGTGCCGTTCCGTCGCCGTACAGCACGTAGATGTCCTTGGTCTGCTTCGAGCCGCCACGGCGAGGGCTGCCCTGGTCGGTGATGATTACGTCCAGCATGACGCCGTGCTGGAAAGGCTGGAACACCACGCTGGTGGTAAAGCCCGCGTACCCCGACATGCACCCAAGCTGCCTTTGTACGGAGGCGTTGTTGCTCCACACCTTGTTGAAAGCGGGGTCGGGAATCGACATGCCGCACTGTAGCAGGGAGGGCTTACCCGCGTCCTTGTAGCGCCAGTCGTGGTAGTGCCGCCCGATGTTACCCATCTGCACCTTGAAGCCTTCAGGGGCGGAAGGCACGTAAGTGAGGACCCTGCGCTCGTAAGGCTGGACCAGCACGGCCACGCCCTGCTTGCCCTCGATCTTGACGGTGGCCCAGTAAGCCTCGGCAATCGGGTAGCCGGTGGCGTAGAAGTAGGGGTTGCTCAGGCGCGCCGTTACGGTCTTGCCATTCTCTATCACCGGCCCAGTCTGGTTGAGGAACTGCCAGAACACGTCCGGGATGTTGTGCTGGGTCGCGGTCTCGTAGTACGCGTACTTCACCGCGTGCCTGGCGAAGCTATTGTCAGGAGAGACGGTACCATCCCTGCTAACACTCTCTGCCAGGGTCGCGCCGGTCCTGTTATTAGCGGCTTTGGTAGCCAGGGTGCGGAAGCTGGCATAAGTAGGCGCGCTCACGTCGTCCATGTCTGATGCCAGGGGTATGTCGGCGGACCACCGCTCGACAAATTTGATGTTGCCCACCTGCATTTGCCCCGATATAAGCTCTCGGGTAAGCAGGCCGTTGGTGACGTAGAAGGGATCAGACTTGTTGCCGTTGGGGTTGTTGATCTCCATGCGGCTCTTGTCGAAGTACTGTACCAGGTGCTGTCCGCCAGGCCCTTCCGCGTACTCCTCCATGCGGGCAGGTTCAAACGGCCCCGGCCCCCAGTAGAAGCTGCGCCTGACCTGTCCCCCGGCTACCAGCCTGTCAGTGCGGTCCCACGTTGCCCGAAACGCGCTATCGCCAAAGTTAAAGTCACTCCCCTGGGCGGCTGCGCCAGGGACGTAGCCACTGGAATGTACGCCCGCCAGCAGGGACGCGAACAACGCGCCCGCCAGCATTAGTCTTGCCCCGTGCCTCTTAGGCTTCATAACCATCGTATGCGGCTCCTTCTATGAGTCGTTGTGCTATCTATTTGCGTCAGAGTAAGCCCTCTTGCAAATATAATGTACCGCTAATGGAAGTTGTATACATCGCTTGAAACAATTAAGTTGGAGTAGCGGGGCAAACTAATAGTGGCTACCAACACGCTCGTTAGGAGACGCCCTGGCGATTGAACATGGTAAGAGAAGTTAGGGACAAGCTAAGGGACAGGTGCAAAGGCGGACGCCCGGCGATTGAACGCGCATGTAAGATGAGGCAAAGGCCGACGCCCAGCGATTGAAATCGCGGGCTACAGTTTGCAAAGTCCCCTCAGGGGACTGGCTTTATCCTGTAAAGTTCCGACGGATATGAATATGTTGCTGAAGTAGTCCGCCGCAGGGCGGACTTTGCAGACTGTAGCCCGCGATTTCAATCGCTGGGCGTCCGCCTTTGCATTTGTCCCTTAACTCGTCCCTTAACTTGTTCAATCCTCCAGGCGTTGGGCTTTGCCTCAGCTTACATGCGGGTTCAACCGCTCGGCGTCCAGCCTTTGAATCATCTTACATGCGCTTCCATCATCTTACATGCGCGTTCAATCACCAGATCCCGCCTATACATCAGCCTACATATGGGTTCGACCACCTGGCGGCACTAGCGACACCGCCCACACTGGCGATACTTACACTCGAATTCATCCCTGGCACTCCCCGCCTACGGCCTGCCACCATACCTCCCCTGGTACGTCTGCACCCCCAAGAGGCCCAGCAGCACCTCGAACTCGGTGCCTTTGTGCTCAGGGTGGTATTCGAGGCGGTTGCGCTCGAAGTACTGGACCAGGTAGGTCTTGCCGTCGGTGGGGCTGCGCTCCTGGAAGCCCTCGGAGAGCGGGTAGCCAAATACGGGTATGCCACCGTTGCGCGCCCAGTATTCCGCAAGCTGCGGGTGGAGGGCGTGCTTCGTCTCGTTGAAATAGAGTTGGCCGCAGTTCTGGCAGGGCTGCACCGGCTGGAACGGCTGCTCGTTGCCCCTGGCAGAGGCAAGCTCCACCCCCAGCCTGCCCAGCAGCACCTCGTAGGGCGTGCCCTTGTTCTCCGGGTGCCACTCCAGCCGGGCGCGCTCGGTGTACTGCACCGTATAGGTCTTGCCGTCGCCCAACTGCTCGGTCAGCTCGTTGGTCACGGGCAGGCCGAACTGCTGAACGCCGCCGTTGCGGAACCAGTAATTGAGGAAGGCACCCCGCAGGCACTTGCCGGTTTCCTGGAAGCAGCGGGTTGCGCCGGGTAGCTGGCTTGCGAGGCGTGGGGCGAGCTTACCGGCGATGGCGGTAGGCGCGGGGCCGGAAGCAGGCACGGGGGTAGACGCTGGGCCTGTGTAGGTGATGCGGTAGATTGTGCCCGTCCTGTCCTGGGTGGCGAGGAGCGCGCCGTCATAGGGGTCCACCGCGAGGCCCACCCAGGTATCCCCGGTGGCGTGGAAGGGCTGCGGCGGGCCGGAGGGCTTACCATCCTTGAACGGCACGAACACTATACCCCGCTGCTCCGGGTACTGGATGCTGCGCTGGGCCACGAACAGGCCGCCCCAGTACTCGCTCGGGAAGGACGAGTGGGTGTAGAAAGCCATACCCAGGGGCGCGGCATGGGCGGGGAAAAGCACGGCCGAGGGCACCGTCTTGGAGCAGTCGCCGCCGCCTATGCTGGGGTTGTCCACCCGGTCGCCGTAGCAGTACGGATAGCCATAGTCGCCGCCGTCCACCAGTTGGTTCAATTCGTCACCCGGCTGGTTGCGGCCCAGGTCGTCCACCCCGTTGTCCACGCCCCACATCTGGCCTGTCACCGGGTCCCAATCGAAGCCCACCGTGTTGCGCAGGCCCCTGGCGAAGACGCGCCCGCCGCTGCCGTCGAGGTTGTACTGCCAGATGGTGGCGCGGCTCTCCTCCTCCGGGGCGGCGTCGTGGAACGAACCGACGCTCACGTACATCTTCTTGTCGGGGCCGAAGCCCACCGTGCGCGTGCGGTGCCTGCCCGTGCCCTGTATGCCACTGACTACGGTATCGCGGGTGTCGGCTACGAGGTCGCCATCCATGTCCTCGAAGCGCCAGACGCGAGTAGGATCGCCCACGTAGGCGCTGTTGCCGTAGAAAGCCACGTTGTTAGGCCAGCTAAGGCCGGAGGCAAACACCCTGCTGAAGTCGGCCTTGCCGTCGCGGTTGCGGTCGGGCAGCACCTTGATAACGGCGGCACTGGTCTGCCCTAGCTCGGCCACGTACAGGTCGCCCTGCGGCGAGAACGACAGGAAGCGGGGCGTGCTGAGGCCGGTGGCGTACACCTCGGCCTTGAAGCCGGGAGGGAGGCCCAACGGGGCGGCGGCAGAGCCTTGTGAGGCGGCGGCCTGGGTGTAGCTTGGCGCGGAGTTCAAGACTCCAAGCGAAAGCACCCCACCGAGCGCCAGGCACACCAGCTTCCAGACCCCAGGTTGTATCGACGCACGACCCAATCGCAACATAATAAGACCCCTCATTTCTCTTTGATACACGGCTCAATCCGACACATAACGTGGCTTCTTCATTATATAGGCACCTCCGAATGCATGCAGCCTGGCGATAGCAGTGTGCCTCGCCAGGCGTTCAACCGGGGGTACTCCCTGGATGGCCCTAAAGTGCTACCCCTCAGCAAGCCTATGTAGTAGTTTGGTCCCATTCATAATGAGCAGGCTTGGCCCTACAATTTAGAGAGAGAAAGCCTATGTTCCGAGCATCGCGCCCATGACGCTCCTACGCGAGCGTTCACCGGACGCCTTACAGCACTGAGTAGGTGCCGTAGGAAAACGTTGAAGGCATCTCGATTGGTAAACACCGGCGCGCATTGGCTCGCCTGGGTGCTACCACCAAAAATCAACAGAAGGTCACCCTTAGTGGCCGTGTTAAGAGGCACAAGTTGAACAGGAAAGCGTCCAACCCGTTCCGAAAATCAGCCCGCGGACAGACTCTCGTGGAGTTCGCCTTCGTCAGCGTATTTCTCATGCTGCTGCTGTTCGGCATCATCGAGATGGGCAGGCTGTTGTTCGCCTACAGCGTGGTGAGCAATGCCGCCCAGGAAGGCACTCGCTACGCCATAACCAGGCCCCGCGACCTCATGAACCGGTCAGCGGCAGCCACGCGCATAGCGATGGGCACCGCCGTCCCTACCCAACTGGTAGTCCCGGACGGCTCGTGCAACATCTACGACAACGCGCGGAGTGAGGTCTGGGGTGTTTCCCGCTCCGACATAGTGCTCAACGTGACCTATGAAAACGCCTCCGCCACGCCCCTAGCCGCGAGTAGCCTGAACAACGTTGAGGACAGCGACAACTACTACGAGAAGGTGGCACGGCAGGGCAACCGGGTTACGGTTGAGGCCAGCTACAAGTTTAACTTCATAGTGCCTCTGATCGGCCAATTTGCCCCCAACGGCATCGACGTGAAGATGAGCGCCGCACGCTCCATCCTCAACAACGGAGAAGGCTCGTTCAGCTGCAACGTAAATTACGAACCCGCACCGGTGCCACCCACGGCCACGAACACTGTAGCACCTACCAATACACTGACTGCTCCCGAGGCTAGTGCGACCGCCAATGCCGCGGCCTCGTCTACTCAAGCGGCTAATGCTGCCGCGACCTCAACCCAGCTCGCCAATGCCGCGGCGTCAGCCACCCAGGCTGCCATGGCTGTTACATTCACTCCTACCCCAACCGCCAGCCGCACGCGTACCAGTACGACTGTACCTACCGCAACACAGACGCCCACCAACACTGCTACACCCACCCCAACCCCAGAAAACAGGCTCTTTTTCAGTTCTATTGATGTCTATAAGGCAAACGGAAACAACAAGGGCCTGGATGTGGTGGTATACGTGACTGACCAGAAGGGTCAGTACGTGTCTGATGCTGTGATCACTTTTACTGGCAGCAGCTTAGTAGGACAGAATTATACCGGCATACTGCCTAGTGTGGGCGGCGGCAGGTATCAAATATGTGATTGGAAGATGTACAGCGGAGGAGCCGGAGATGTGACTGTCACTGTAAAGGCTACGAAAGCCAGCCACCAGGAAGCAAATGGTTCTGCTACAAACCAGACCGGTGCATTCTGCAGCACGACTCCAACCAGCACATCGACTCCGACCAGGACTCCAACCTCGACTAACACAGCCACGCCGACTAACACAGCTACGTACACGCCCACCAACACACCAACTCCCAATCCAAGTATCACGGGCACACCCACTGGCACACCCACGTCACCGCCGACCCTGACGCCCCGACCGTCTGCGACGGCGACGCCGGCAGCCTGCCCCTATACAGTGACTGTAAACGCATATAAGGCGCCGACCAACGCGAGGGCATACGTAAGAGTACAGGTCATGGACGCCCTGAATAGAAAAGTGGCAGGCTCGCAGGTCTCCGTCCGTATCCGTGGAGAAGTGCGACGAGGCCAGACCGATAGTGCGGGGAACCTGTGCCTGGTATTCAACAAGCATCTCGGCAACAGCGTCGATGGAGACGTAAGCGTGAGCGGGCCGCAGTGCTACGTCTTCAATCAGCCGTTTACCACCTCGACCAGCGGTGTTCCGTGCCAGTAAAAGGTAGATAGATACATGCGACTCCGGCGAACACAGAACAACTCAACAGGCACGCACCGCGGGAGCGGACGGACCCAAGCGGGGTCGGTAGAACTGCTCCGCAAGCGAGCACGGGGGCAGGCAGTAGTCGAGATGGCGCTCCTGGGCCTTTTCCTGGCTATGCTCCTGGCGGCCGCTGTTGACTTCGGCAGGGCTTACTACACGGCCGTGGTCATAGAGAATATGGCCGGGGAGGGCGCTGCCTACGCTGCCCAGTACCCGGAGCGCGAGCTTGGTGACGGCTCGTGCAGCATAGAGACATACAGCGATAACGAGAGCATCCAACGCCGGGTGCGCGACCTCGCTATGGACCGGGGGTTGGTGATAGAGGCAGAAGACCGGGCTACGTCCGATATCGAAGTCACGGTGGGCAACAACATTAGGAGTTGCCGCAAACGCTGCCAGGGTGAAGCTATCACTGTGAAGATAAAGTACGAACTGGACGATCTGTTCCTGCCGGGAATGCTAGGCATAAAGTCAATCCCGATTACCCAGTCGGCGACGCAACTGATTTTGCGGGATGTGCCGAAAAACAGGAGCTGTAACTAACCGGGTTGATACACATTCGAGGTTAAAGCGATGCACAACAAACGAGTAAAAGGTACCTTCGCAAGCCGGCGTTCATTGCCGGAGAAGTCGATCTCAAAGGCAGGCAGGCAAAAGACGCGCGGACAGGCTATGGTCATTATCGCGCTCGCCATGTTCGTGTTGATCGGGTTGGTGGGCCTGGCGATAGACGGTGGGTCGATGTACCTGCAACGCCGGGCCGCACAGAACTCCACCGATGGCGCGGCCCTGGCGGGCACCAGCACCATGCTCTCGGCGTACCAGGGCATGCTCTACGAGAATAAGGGCACGGTGACGGATAGCAACACCAAATATATCGAAGACGAAATTTTCGCCGTGATAATGGATTACGCCACGGTAAACGGCGTGGTATCGGATACGGTAACTGCATATTTCGTGAATGACGACAAGCAAGTGGTATCTGCGAGCGCAGGCCGAGACGACAATAACAACGTCGTATGCGGTACGTCAGCGGGTCTGGCACCTTGCAAGGTGGGACAGAACGGGTACGTCCCCTGGACCAGGGGAGTTAAAGGGATTACCGTTACGGGCCGCGCCCAAACGTCTGCTTTCTTTATGAGCCTCTTCGGTTGGAACACGATATCGGCGGAGGCGAGCGCAACGGCTTTCATGGGCCCGGCGCTGGAGACCGGCCCGGACGTGAACCTTTTACCTATTGGGTTCTTCACCACCACCGAGCGCCTGCGCCAGATGCAGACCCGCACGGAGTACACACTTATCTCCGGCAATCGGCGCAGGGTCCCCACGGCGACTGACCGAGATCCGGAGTGGGACGTATCGGGTAACTGGGGATTTATTAACTTCAATGAAAACGCGCAAGATCCAAACGTGGTGAATGCCTGGATCAACTGTGGATACAATCCAAGAGCGTTAACCGAGCAAGCCTGGTTGGACTTCTGCCCTGAAGAAGACAGTCCGAGCGTGACAGAAAAGGTCCTCGGTCCAACTGTATACTGGACGGGCGCAGGGGATGCGCCGGACAACCTTGACAATCGGCTCACTGCTCCTCGGGTCGAATGGAAAGGGATAGATGGGAAAGGCCCCGACTGGTGGCTGCTAGGTTCGTCAGGTGTATCAAATAGCTGCGACTACTTCAAAAGAGAGCTTGGGGAATTGGGTGGAACGTACTTCGTGCCCGTTTTCGATAAGTGGCACGGCGGGGGCAGTAACACCTACTATCACCTGCTCACGATTGCCGTGTTCACGTTCAACAACGACTTCAAATGCCAAAGCCCCAGGCAGGAGTGGGCGGTTAAGGGCACGTTCGGACACGCATTTGCGGCAGGGACAGCGGGTACGCACGGAGACCTGACGCACAGCTCGGTCCACACTGTGTTCCTGGAGCCGTAGCCCCGCACGCCCTTCTACGTGCCAACGGCACCGCGAAGACCATAAAGGAGACAGGCCTGGTAGCGTCACTGGGCCTGTCTCTTTTACTTGCTTGCACACCTTTGCTACCGCTGCTATGGCTGCTACGGCACGGGCTGTGGCGAGGTCGTGGGGCCTAGCACGTCGGGCTTGCCGCCTTTCCATTCGAGGCGGTCCAGCCACACGAAGCGGCGCGGCTTCGGGCCGGGAGGCGACTCCCAGGCGTGATACACCAGCCATAGCTCGCCGTCATCATCCGCGATGACAGTCTGGTGGCCGGGGCTAATCACCGGGGGCCGCTCCAGGGAGGTCTTGAGGATCGGGTTCTCCTCTGCATCCTGGCACGGTCCGGTGGGCGACTGGCAGGTCGCGTAGCCTACCGCGTAGTCGAGGCCGTTATAGATATTGCCAGAGAAGAAGAGGTAATAGGTATCGCCCTGCTTCCACATGGTGGGCGCTTCAATGACTATGCCTTCCCATCTCTCGTCGTTCTTGACCAGTTGGGTGGGTTCGCCAATCAGGCTGAGGCCGTCGGCGCTCATCTCCTGGGCGTACAGGTAAGTGATGCCGCCGCAGCAATTGCCGTCGTTCTTCCAGTAGAGGTATAGCTTGTCGCCGTCGCGGAAGGGAGCGGCGTCGATAGAGCCGCCCTGCTCGGGCTGGCAAACGAACGGCTCGGTGCGGGTGTCGTGGAACGGCCCCTCCGGCGTGGGGCTGGTAGCCAGGCCGATGCACTGCTTGTTGGAAGCCTTGTCGCGCGCCGTGTAGTACATGACGTACTGCTCGCCTATCTTCATAACCTCCGGCGCCCACACGTTACCGAACTGCAACGACGCCCACTTTGATATACCGGGCAGCGCGTCACGCAGCATCTCCCAATTCACAAGGTCGTTGGACCGCGCCACCTGCACGTTCTTGTTACCTGCGTTGGTTGCATAAGCATAATAGACCCCATCGACGTTGATAATGCCGGGGTCGGGAAAATCGCCCTTTATCACCGGGTTCAAGAACTGGCCTTCGGGCACCACTATGGCGGTCGCCGTGGCGGTGGGTGCCCGCCTGGTCGCGGTTGGGAAGTTCGCCTGCGTGGGTGTATCTTCAGCAACGGGGGCCGAGGTGACGGTGGCAGCGAGTTGTGTCGCGGTCGGTGTGGGTGTGGCTTCGGTCCCGCACCCGGCCAGCACGAAGAGCGCGACTAGCCCTGGTAAGAGCCGCAAGATAATGCGGCGCGTGCTGCTAAGGTCTAAACTGCGTCCCATACCGGCCCCTCCTGCTTGGCTGAACGACTGCTGCGTAATGCTTGCCTGCTCCTCTGCTGCTCCGCTGCTGTGCATGGTGTGTGCCCGCGTTGGAGGCATCGTGAGTGTTGCGACTCCGTCTGCTTATGCGATCACCGGCAGCCTGCGTATGTCCGGGTCGGTGAAGATGTCGAACTCGTCGCGGCTGCGGGTCGAGAACTCGGACACGACCGCACCCTCGTCGCCCGCCTGGAACCAGTGCAACGTGTCGGGCGGGATGGTCCACTGCTGCCCCGGCAGAAGCACTACTTCATGCCAGACCGAATAGTGGGCCTCGCGTCCGGCGGGTGGCTTCGCCCTGGGATTGGGAGTTGGCTCGCCTTCGACGTAGAGGTAAACGGTGCCCCAGCGGCAGCGAAAAGTCTCCTCCTTGCCAGGCTCGCCGTCGATGGGCGGGTGGCGGTGCTCGGGGCACGTCTGCCTGGGGAAGAGCACCAGTTCCTTCGCGCACACCCGCTCGGTGTTGACGTACACGACCAGTTGCAGGCCGGTCTGCTCCAACTCGTTCAGGCCCATGTCCGCCACTTCGATATTGGCAGACTCTTCGGGGGTGAGCACGATACCGGCACGCTCCAGGTAGTCCCGCGCCCGCGCTCGCGCCTCCTGCACCTGCTCTCGCGTAAGCATCCCTGCCATGCGTGCCTCCTTTCCGCTCAGAAGCTAAACCCGTCGGCCTTGCCCGCGCTCAGGAGGAAGTTCTCCATCTTGTCGCAGACGGTCCTCTCAACCGCCTCCCGCCCGCGCTCCAGTTGGTCGGGAGGCAGGGCTTTGCACTCGGCGTTGGTCATACGCTCCGTGCGGCCAAGCGACTCCAGCAGGGCGACCTCCAGGTCGGTGGCGATGTTGATTTTGCTAACGCCCCCGCCCGGCAGCTGGATGGCCCTCGACATCATCTCCGGGGGCACCCCTGAGCCACCGTGCAGCACCATGTGCACTCCCGTAAGCGCCTTGATAGCCGCGAGCCGGTCGTAATCCACCCTGGGTTTGCGCACCATATAGACCCCGTGAGCCGTACCCACCGACACCGCCAGCGCATCCACTCCCGTTTCGCGAACGAAGCGTTCCGCCTCCTGGGGGTCGGTGAATAGCTCCTCGTCCGTGTCGGTCTCAATCTTGTCGGTGGTGCCTATCATGCCCAACTCGGCCTCCGCCGAGGCACCATGCGCGTGCGCGTACTCGGCGGCCTCTTTACTGGCGGCGATGTTCTCATCGAGGGGCTTCTCGGAGGCGTCCATCATCACCGAAGTGAACCCGGCGGCGATGGCCTCGCGTATCACCCTCATTTCCTTCGTGTGGTCGAGGTGCAGCACCACGGGCACCGTGATCCGCTCGTCGCGAACGACCCTGTAGAACTCCTCCGCGAACTCCCCGGCTGATATGAAGTATCGCTTCAGCTCGTTGTTGGAGATTTGCACGATCAACGGGGACCGTATCTTCTGTCCCGCTCTCAACACCGGCAGAATCATGGGAGTATAGCGGGGCGAGAAAGAGCCGACGCCGTAGCCCCCTTGCTCGGCGGCTGCAAGCATCTCTCGGAGGGTGATTACGTTGGCTGGCCTGGTGTGCGTGCTCATGGTTATCCTCTTGTTTGTGTAAGTTCAGGTTGAATATGCCGGAAGGACCGTAGAGCCATAGGTTAGCGTTCTCTGTTGGATAGCCCCACTCCCGGTTCTACAGAACCAAGTTTCCCCTGTCATCCTGAGCGTAGCGAAGGATCTCAGATGCTCCTTTTACCGATGTGCCGAACCTTCAGTACCAATGCCCCTCTAATTCAACATCATCCCTCTCCAGCTTCTTGAGATCCTTCGCTACGCTCAGGATGACAGAAGGGGTCTTGGTTCTGCAAAAGAGCTATAGAGGCTTACGATCAGGGCATGGCAACCTTATCCCCTCTCCTAACCTCTAGCTACTATGGCTGCGACATGAACATAGACCTCAACGTTTGTGGGTGGTCCAGGGTGCCGCGCAGGGGTGGCACCCTCATGCTGCTGAAGACATACCTGTTGCGCTCGCCCGCTAGGGCAAGCTCCAATATCACCACGCCCTCGAAAGCGTCCGGCAAAGCAGGCGTTACTTCCAGGATGTGGGTGCTGGAGGAGGCGACCAAGCTCACTGCCTGGGTAGTGCCGGGTACCAGTTCCTCCCCGGCGAGCCCCGAATACTTCACCTCTAGCTCTGCTTCAAGAGCAGGACCATCGTTCAGCGCCCACACTTGGACCTGTAACGGCTCGTCCTGTGAGAAGGGTATGCTTCGGTAGCGCACGGTGGGGAGCAAAGGCCGGTAAGCTGCTTGCACCGCGAAGTAAGCCAATTTGGGCCTGCCCCCGTACTCGACGGCTGACGTGCAGGCGACGTTCGGCCACGGCTCGTTCAACTGCCATGGATAGATACCCACAGATTCGGGCCACCTGCGCCGCGTTTCCTCGATGTAGTAGCGCAGCGTTTCGGCCTGGAGCCACTGGCTGGCGAGCACCGCAAGCTCCTCGTCCTCGATGGGACCGAATAGCTGCTCGACCGTGCTGCTGTGGTCCCACCAGGCCCCGCCGTGGTGCCGCCTCGCCGGGTTGGTAGGCAGCCGTGGCATCCGGTGGCGCGGAGAGAGGTAGCGGCGCTGCATCGTGACGCTGGCCTCACCGGGCGCTCCCGTCTCCGAGTGGAGAATGGGGCGTATGGCGTTGAACCGCCAGTACTGCGGCCCCGGCCACCGCTGGCTGTACTCCCACGGCCCGTGTACGTCCCACATGTTGGCGTTGCCATGCTCCGGGTCGGCGTCGAACGCAGGGCCGAGGGGAGAACTTGGCCGGAAGGCGCGGTCTGGGTCGTGCTCGGTTATAACCGACGCAAGGCGTTGCGGGTATGGATGGTCCATTGTGAGGGGCTTGCCGTCTTCGCCTGTAAGTTCGTTCCCGCCACCCCACAGGGCGAGACTCGGGTGGTTGCGCCGGGCAGCTACCACGTCACGCGCGTATGCTTCCAGGCGGTCGAGGTAGCCGGGGTCCTTCGGGGGTGTGTTGCTT
>JALZHI010000127.1 GCA_030913985.1 Chloroflexota bacterium
CCCCGATTGCAATACCCCTGTTGGGGTGCAGCCCGCAAAGCTGGAGGTGGTGCGCGGGCAGTTGAGCGACGATGAGGACCCCCGGTGGACGGTGGTCACCAACGTGCCGAACGCTATCCTGGGCAACCTCATCAAGAACCAGCTTGAGGACGCGGGCATCCCGGTGGTGATGATGCGCTCGCCTAGCGCGGACATCGCCCATTTCAGCCACAACGATTACGTGCCGCACGATATACGGGTGCCGTTCAGCATGGTGCGCGAGGCGCGGCGGCTGGTCGACTCGCCGCCGGGTGGGAACCTGGTGGAGCAGGACTGGGAGGATTTCAACGCTGAGGGTGACGAGGCGGGTGAGGAGGACCAGGCGCAACGGCCGGGCCTGCCGCAAGGTTGGAGCGTGCTGCCGACGGAGAGCGATATGCGCGCACGGCAGATGCTGAGGCGCAGCATGGGGAAGCCGCCGGAGGACTGGTACTGGTCGGACGGCAAGCGCAAGGCGGGGGCAGAAGCGGAAGAGGGAGAGGGTGGGTCGTACTGGCAGCAGATGTACGACCGCTCGGCGGCAGGGCCTAGCTTCCGTCGCAAGGACGAGATGGTTTTTGAGGACGAGTACGAGGACTACGCGCCCTACCGCAATGATGATCCCTACGCACCTAGCAAGTGGGTGCGGTGGTTTTACGCGATTTTGATGCTGGCTATAAGCTTGCCGTTCATATTCCAACTGTTGCAGACCCTGTTCAGCTTTGGGCGGTCGGTGCCGTAGGGAATAGACGGAACCGCCAAGACGCCGAGGACGCCAAGAATAGCGCCAAGGTTTAGTAGGGTCTTGTAAATAAGGAGGGCCAGGGTACGACATCGCGTACCCTGGCCCTTTTGATTGGGGCTTGTGGAACAGTCGAGTACGAGCTATACTCGCCGCATTGGGTGGGGTGCTGCAATGCAGGTGCATAGAGTGCCCTGGAAGGGTGGTTGTATGGCAGGAGAACCTCAAACCTGGCATTATGGCCTGGTTGCTAAATGGTGGGCCGAGTTCAACGTTGATGGGCCGGAAATACCGTATTTCCAGGCGGTTATAGAACGCTACGGTCAACCTGCCCTCGACGTGGCTTGCGGCACCGGGCGCTTGCTGGTGCCCTATCTGCGTGCGGGCCTGGATGTGGATGGCTGTGACATCTCACCCGATATGCTCGCGCTCTGTAGAGATAAAGCCGCAAGTGAAGGGCTTGAACCCCGGCTGTACCGGCAGGCGATGCACGAACTTGACCTGCCCCGCATGTACAGGACTATCTTCCTCTGCGGTGGGTTTGGGCTGGGCGGCGACCGTGAGCTGGCACTGAAGGGGCTGGGACGTTTCTACGATCTTTTGGAGCCTGGGGGCGTGTTAGCCTTCGACCACCAACTCCCCTACCGCAATGCGAGGGTGTGGCAATATTGGCTGCCGGAAAACCGGAGCCAACTACCGGAGGTATGGACAGCACCCGGCGAGCGCAGACCCGCCGCTGATGGGGCTGAGTACGCGTTGAGTACCAATTTGGCGGATGTAGACCCGCTGGAGCAACTCGTCACGCTGCGGATACGTGCCGAAGAGTGGCGAGATGGGGTACTTGTCGCGCAAGAGGAGCACACCCTAAAAGAGAGTCTCTACTTCAAGAATGAAGTGATTATGATGCTGGAGAGCGCGGGCTTTGGGGATATAGCCGTGTATGGCAGTTACACTGAGGTGCCAGCAACGTCTCAAGACACTGATCTGGTATTTATTGCAAAGAAGTGAGGCTGCCGCCCAGGCAGTTTGCTTAACGACCGGCTTGAGTCTCATGCTGAAGTAATTGGTGATGCATATCGCCTGGTTGCTGCTCTTTATACCAGCGAAATAGGTACTGGCATTTAAGCCCGAGGAGTGACATGTGAACGTTGATGATATCCTGCGCGACCTGCCTGGCATGGAGACGGAGCGGCTGGTGCTGCGGAAGTTGCGGATGGAGGATGCGGAGGACATGTTCGAGTACGGGCAGGACCAGGAGATCGCCTTCCGGGGGCTGTGGCCGCCCCTCCAGAGCCTGGAGGAGAGCCAGGCCGATCTGGCGGATGCAATGGAGGGGTACGCGGCGGGCAGCGAGATTAGCTGGGCTATCGAGCACAGGGCGGACCGCAAGATGATCGGTAGGATCGGGCTGGGTCCGTACAGCCGCATGAACCACCGGGCCGAGATTGGCTACGCGCTGAACCGCAACTACTGGGGCCAGGGGTTGGCTACTGAGGCAGTAAGTGGCGTGCTGGGGTTTGCCTTCGGGGAGATGGGGCTGAACAGGGTGCAGGCGATTGTGCTGCCCGACAACATAGGCTCAATGCGGGTGCTGGAGAAGGCGGGTATGCGGCGGGAGGGGCTGCTTAGGGGGTACCAGTTCGTGCTGGGCAAATACTGGGACGTGTATATGTACGGGGTGCTCAGGAGCGACTGGGACACGGGAGGCTAGAAGTCGCCCCAAGGATGAGGGTATAGGAGATTAGCAACAAAAGCCCCACCCTGTCATTTCGAACGCATTGAGAAATCTCGTCCCCTACCGAGAGGGTTCCTCTTTCTTACGGTACAGTGTGGCTGAAGGAAAGGGGTTACCATGTGCTGAGGGACGAGATTTCTCAATGCGTTCGAAATGACAAAGTCGGACTCTATCGCTAATCTTCGGTACTGCTGTTCTTGAGTCGGCTTATAGTCAAATCAGCGTCCAGAGCCTACTTTATCACGGGGCTGTTCGACCTCTAAGTGCTCCACAGGTTGCTCGACGTGGGGAGGCGCGGGTTGCTCTGCGGGCTTGTCCTGGGGGAGGTACTGCTCGGCGCGTCCGAGGGGACCGAACGCGAAGAGCACCGGGATGATGACCGTTACAACGCCGATGCCCGCGAACACCAGCCCGACGTTCTGCGTGCGCTCGATGAGCAGACCGCCGACGAAAGCACCTACGGGGTTGGCGGACCACGCTAGCACCCCGGCGATGGTCACCACGCGGCCCAGCATGTGGTTGGGGGCGATGGCTTGGCGCAGGCTGTTGGTGTTGATGTTGAACATGATGCCGAGGCCGGAGAAGAGCGCGACGAAGACAACGGCAACCCAGTAGTTGGTGGTGAAGGCCAGGCCAATAGTCATGACGCCGCTGAGCATCAAGGCCCCTAGTGCGACACGGCTGAAGGATAGGCGCTTGCGCAGCCTGCCCGCGACCAGCGCGAGCACAATTACCCCGAGACTGCCCGCTGCCCGCAAAATTGCTACCTGGGAGTCGTCCGCCCCTAGCTGCTCCTTGGCGTAAAGCACCTGCTGTGCGTAGACGGTGATGGCTACGAAGTTGACCATCGCCATCATAAAGGAGATGTTGCGCAGCACCGGGTGGCCGAAGACGTAGCGCAAGCCCTCCCCTACGTCCTGCATGATGCTCGTGCCACGCGACTTGCCTGGCGCGTTGAAGGCGCCACGGATCATGAGCAGCGAGGCGGTGGACACCGCGAACGAGAGCGCGTCTATCACCAGCAGGTCGTAGATGGGCATGACGGCGACCAGCAGACCTGCCGTGAGCGGCCCCAGGATGGTCATGGTGGAGTAGCTGGCCTGGATGCGGCCGTTGGCGGTCACGAGGTCGTCTTTGTCCACCAGGCTGGGCACGGCAGCGAACTTGGCGGCGTCGAAGGCTATGGCGAATATCGAATTGACGAACAGCACCACGTAAATCCACAGCACGTCGAGCATGTTTATGGTAGCCAATAGCGGCACGGTGGCTATCAGCACGCCGCGTCCTATGTCGGTCCAGACCATGAGCCGCTTGCGGTCGGTGCGGTCGGACCAGGCCCCTATAAAGAGGCCGAAGAGCAGGTAAGGGACGAAGTGGGCGGCGGTGGCGTAGGCGAGGTTGAGGGCGGAGCCGGTGAGGTTGTAGACGAGCAGGGGCAGCGCGAAGCCGGTGAAGGAGCTACCCAGCGCGGAGATAGCCTGCCCAAGCCACAGCTTCCAGAAGTCGGGGCTGAGCTTGCGTTCGGGCTGGGCTGCGGGGTGAGTTTCGGTCATGGGCTTTCCTCGGCCTGTACGAGAGTGGCTGACGCCAGTACGTCTATTATAGCTGATGGTTATGACGCAAAGAGCATGCTGCGGTTGCGCCATGTTGACTCTATACCCTACGTCCGGGGACCAAGTCCCACCCTGTCATCCTGAGCCTCCCCTATGTCATCCTAAGCGTAGCTAAGGATCAGGTGGGTAAGCGAGAGTCCTCAACGTTGGGGATGATGGCGGTAGGAGGAACTATGTGCCTCTATACCAAGAGTCAAGAAGGGGCTACTGATCCTTCGCTACGCTCAGGATGACAGGGCGGGGCCTGGTTCTGAGACACGGGGCATGTAGCCTGACTGGAAGAAATAGTAGGCACAGCCCTTAATGCTCGCTATCAGCCTGCTACCTCTACCACTTGAGGGAGGGTCTGTCTACGGAGCGCACGTCGAGGGTGGACCAGGTCTGGTTTTCCTGGATGGCGCGGGCGATTACCGCTTGGACTACCTTGATCTTTTGCTCCAGCTTCTCGCCGGTGCCGAATTCTATACGCTGGCCTACGGCGGTAATGGCGCTGATGCCGTTGTCGGGAGCGTACTCTAGCTGGCGGAGTTGCAGGCCGGTGGCGGCGGGCAGCGTGAGGTAAATCTGCTGGGCGGTGTCCACGGCGTCGCGCATCTGCACGGGCATGGGCGCGCCTACCTTGAGCGAGTCGGTCATCGGGCCGCGGTCGAACACGGTGACGAAGCCCTCAAGAGTGCTGGCGTTCCCCACCACCATGTGATCGTCGCTGGCGAGCAAGGGCGTGCCGTCGCCCAGCACCCACACCACGGCGGGACGGCGCTCCTGCACGCTGATGATGACATGGTTGGGCAGGAGCGTCTCCACGGTGACACCCTTGAGCAGCGCGGCCCTGGAAGCCAGGCGGGCCTGCACCTCGCCGGGGTCTATGGTGAAGATGTTCTGGCCCGCGACTCCAGCGATGGCGTTGGCCTGCTCGACACTGAGCACCTTGCTGCCCTGCACGGTGACGGTGGTGACGATGTACTCCGGTGAGGTAGCGAACGACACGGCAGCCGCCGCGATGAACGCCAAACCGACAAGCGCGAAGAAGCGCCCTCGCCGCACGTCCTCGCTAAAGAGCCGCCAGCCGGTCTTAGTGGCCGCGCTGTTGCCCTGCCTGCCACGCGCGTGGTCGTCGTGAGGCAGCGCGTTGTGCGCACCCGCTATCTCAGCCTGGGGCCGCCGCACGGGCTGCATACCACCCTTGCCTGTGATTGTCTGCTCGCTCATAGTCTCTCGATTTGGGATTTCGGAATTGGGATTTCGGATTTAGTTGGATACGGAACAAATCCGCATTCCGAGATCCCAATTCGCAAATCAAACGTCCAGGCTTCCCCCGATGTCGTTGAGGGCTTCTTTGTTGCGCTTGCGGTCCTGGTGCCGCTCGATGGCTAGCTCGATCAGGCGGTCCAGCAGTTTTGAGTAGGGCATGCCGGTGGCTTCCCAGAGCTTGGGGTACATCGAGATGCGGGTGAAGCCTGGGATGGTGTTGATCTCGTTGACCCAGACCTCGGAGAGGTCGCGCGACACGAAGAAGTCCACGCGGGACATGCCGGAAGCGTCTATCGCCCTGAATGCGCGAATGGCGTAGTCTCGTATCTTCTGGGATATGTATGCCGGGATGCGGGCGGGGATGATTAGCTCCGAGTTGTCATCTACGTACTTGGCCCGGTAATCGTAGAACTCGTTACCGGGCACGATCTCGCCCACCACGGAGGCTTCCGGCTCGTCGTTGCCGAGCACCGCCACCTCGAACTCGCGGGCGTCCACCCCCTGCTCGATGACGATGCGGCGGTCGTAGCGCGCGGCCTGTGTGACGGCGGCGGCGAACTCCTCCGGCCCGTGGATTTTGCCGATGCCGACGCTGGAACCCATGTTGGCAGGCTTGGCAAACATGGGGTATTGCAGCTTCTGCTCGGCCAGGGTTTGCACGCTTGCGGGGTCGCGCTCCCACTCGCGACGGGTGACGCAGATGTAGGGCACCACCTGTAGGCCCGCGTCTCGGAAGGCCTTCTTCATCATGTCCTTGTCCATGCCGACGGCGGAACCGAGCACCTCCGCGCCCACGAAGGGGATGTTCGCCACCTGGAACACGCCCTGCACCGTGCCGTCCTCGCCGTAGGGGCCGTGCAGCACCGGGAAGATCACGTCTAAAGGCTGGCTGACCTGCGCCTCCGCGTTGCCCTGGCTGACCTGCACGATTTCGGCGCGGCCCTCGTTTGTGAGGTCGGGTACGAGGGAGGCGGGTGTGGCGTCGGTGCCTATACCGGCGTCACCCGCGCGCAGCCTGGACATAGCATCGCCTGAGGTGAGCCACGCGCCGCGCTTGGTGATGCCGATGGGCACCACTTCGTACTTCTCCGGGTCGAGCGCGGACATCACGCTCCGCGCCGAGGCAAGCGATACTTCGTGCTCGCTCGACTGGCCTCCGAACAACACCCCTACCCTGATCTTTCCCGCCAAAACATGCTCCTCTCCGTTAGCAGGGAGAGCATAACATATCCATCCGGCTTGCGGCATTTTTCACACCGTTGTGGATTCGGAGTATGGTCTGAATCTATAGCCCAATGGTCCTGGATGGATAATAATAAGCGGCTGTCTGGCATATTCCCTGCTTTTAGCATCCCCGGCAGATTCAAACAGGAAGGGACCACCATGACGAACAGGAAAGGACGACAACCCACACAGCCCGTGCCCCCGGCGCAGGGCGTACCGGACAAGACGGCAGGACCTGAAAGAATCGTAGTGCCCCTGATAGACGAACACCTGGAAGTGCGCAAGCACTGGGTGCAGAGCGGCGAGGTCGTGGTGCGCAGGAGCGTGCAGACCAGTCAGCAGACTATACCCGTGGAGCTTCAGTACGAAGAGGTGCAGGTTGACAGGGTGCCGGTGAACAGGCCGCTGGGCGAGGGCGAACAGACGCAGCCGTGGTGGGACGGCGAGGTAATGGTGGTGCCGGTGATTGAAGAGGAGATAGTGGTCAGCAAGCGATTGGTGGTGCGCGAAGAAGTGCGTATCTCCAAGCGCAAGTCGGTGCGGCAGGAGACGGTAAGCGATACGATACGCAACCAGCAGTTGCATATCGACACTACCGGCGCTCTCAAGCCGCGCGATGACGACCCTAAACCTCGCAACAACGTCTAAACAGGAATCTGCTTCATCACAACAGGGACCAGTTCGAGGGCGTATGGTCCGACGACACATTTAGGAGGCTGTAAAGCAATGGCTAACAATACAAGCATAGTAGTAGGAATTTTCCCCGACGAGACATGGGCGCAAGGCGCTATCAGCGCGCTTCAGAACGGTGGGTTCAACGCACGACTGGCCGACCGTGGTACGGTAGGCAATCTCGCTAACATGGGCATCGACCGGAATGCCGCTTCCCTTTACGAGAGCCGCCTGGGCGAAGGCAACGTGGTAGTTATAGTAGAGAACGCGGGCGGCCGCGGCGAAGACGCGCTGGGCATCATGCTCCAGAACGGTGCCGAGAACATCGACCTGTCGAAGGACCGCACCGGCAACACGACGACTACCACCACTACAACCGATTACTACCAGAGCCTGCAAAGCACGAGTGCGAACGAGCGCCAGTATGGCAACTACGACGAGAGCCTGGGCCGCGCCCGCAACGCCGAAGAGATGAACGTGCTGCTCCGCGAGGAGACGCTGACCCCGGTGAAGCAGGCCGTGCAGTCGGGCGAGGTGCAGGTGCAGAAGGTGGTACACGAGAAGCAGCAGGAGATCCCGGTCAACCTGCGGCACGAGGAAGTCACGATAGAGCGCCGCGCCGTTGACCGCCCCGCCACCGCAGACGACCTGGATGACATGACCGACCAGGTAATCTCGGTGCCGGTGTACGAGGAGCGCGCCGAGTTGCAGAAGCAGGCCCGCGTGCGCGAAGAAGTGACCATCGGCAAGCAGGCCGTCGAAGAGCAGCAGACCCTCACCGGCACCACGCGGCACGAGCACCTCGAAGTGAACGAGACCGGCAACGTGATAGTGCAGGGTGACGCAGACGCTAACTACAACCAACGATAAGGTGACGGAAACGCCAAGACGCCAAGGACGCCAAGAGCGCGCCAAGGTTGAGTAAGGCGTTCCTAGCAAGAAAGGACCGGGGTACGCCTACGTACCCCGGTCCTTTTTATATCATCCACACCTTAACACTCTTGGCGCGCTCTTGGCGTCCTTGGCGTCTTGGCGTTTCCGTCACTACTCCCCGATGTACTCTATCTCAGGCTCTAGGTCGATGCCGAATTGTTCTCGGACGCGGTCCTGGGCGAGGCGCATGAGGTAGAGCACGTCGGCGGTGGTGGCTCCACCGAGGTTCATCATGAAGTTGGCGTGCTTGGGGGAGAACTGGGCCTGGCCGTGGCGGTAGCCTTTTAGCCCCACCTGCTCGATGAGGTAGCCCGCGTAGTTGCCGGGGGGGTTCTTGAAGGTGGAGCCTGCGGTCTTGCCAGGAGGTTGGGTGGCCTGGCGCTCGGCCAGGTACTCGCGCATCCTGGCTTCGCAGGTGTGGTCGGTGTCGCGGTAGAGGGTGATGCTGGCGCTGAGTATCACTTCGGGGTTAGAGAGCGCCCTGCTGCCGTGCGCTTTGAAGCGGCTGGTGCGGTAGCCCATCTCCAGCGTGTCAGCGGACCACACTTCTATGTTGCCTTCTCGGGTGAGCACTTCCACACTTACAAGGTCGTCGTACAAGTCCTTGCCGTGCGCGCCCGCGTTGCTCACCACGCCGCCGCCAACGCTGCCGGGCACGCTGTTGGACCACTCTAATCCGGTCCAGCCCTGCTCGCAGGTTATACGCGCCAGGCGACTGAAGAGCACCCCGGACGCGACGTGCCAGAGGCTGCGGTGCTCGTCCAGTAGCTCATGGGATATGTCCTGCGCCTTGTTGTGGATCACCAGGCCGTCTATGCCGTAGTCGCCCACCAGGACGTTGGTGCCGTTGCCAAGCACCAGGTAAGGCAGTCCGCGCTCCCTGGCGAATAGCACCACCGCGACCAGTTGCGCCTTGCTGCTCGCCACTACGAAGTAGGAGGCAGGACCACCCACGCGCAGGGAGTTGTGCTTGCTCATCGGCTCGTCGCGTATCACCTTCAGGCCCGTGGCGGCCTCTATTTCCGATGCGGGGTCTCCCTTGAAGGTGACGGCTGGTCGTGACGGTGTGAACCGCGCTGCTGCCGACTGCGCCTGCTCCACTGTAAGCTCTCCGGGCGGCTGAACGTCCAGCTTCGGAGCTAAGGGGATATGTCGTTCAACGTCCACAGGCTCTACCGCTTCGTCGTCCTGGGCTTGCGATAGGGCAGCGAGCAATTCTTCCCCCGCCTTCCAGATGTCGCCCGCGCCCATCGTTATTACCACGTCACCTGAGGCTACGTCGTCCAACAGGGTTTGTACGCCTTCTTTGAGCGTGGGCACGAACTCGGCTTGCCCTTTTATCCGCTCTACGATCATGCGGCCGGACATGCCAAGCGTGTCTTGCTCGCGGGAGGCGTAGATTTCGGTGACGTAGGTGCGGTCCGCCAGTTGGAGGGAGGTGGCGAAGTCGTTGAGGAAGTCGCGGGTGCGGGTGTAGGTGTGGGGTTGGAACAGCACCAGGAGCCGCCTGTTGGGGTACCGTTCGCGGGCAGCCTGGAGCGTGGCTGTTATCTCCGTAGGATGGTGGGCGTAGTCGTCCACGACCGTGATGCCGCCAATTTCCCCTTTCACCTCAAAGCGACGGCCCGCGCCCTCGAACTCGGCCAGCCACCGGGCCACCTCCTCCGGGGAAAGGCCCAGTTCTATGCAGGCGGCGAATACCGCCAGCGAGTTAAGCACGTTATGGTGTCCCGGCACCCGCAACGACACGCTGACGACCTCCTGCCCGTTGCGTGTGACAACGTAGTCACTGCCACCTGTGCCGTTGGGGGTGATAGCGGTGGGCCGCCAGAGGGCTTCGCTGGCCGTGCCGTAGAATTGCAGCCGAAAGGGAGCGGTGGTCTGCTGCAAGTCGGAGGCTAGCTGCATGGAGGTGAGGTCGTCGGCGCACATGACGAGCAGGCCGCCGGGGCGCACGTTGGCCGCGAACTCCCCAAAGGCGGCGTAGATGGCGTCGGTGCTGCCGTAATATTCTAGGTGGTCGCTGTCGATGTTGGTGATGATGGCGACTTCGGGGCGCAGTTGGAGGAAGGAGCGGTCGTACTCGTCGGCCTCGGCCACAAGCTCAGGACCACCGCCCCAGTGACCACCAGGCCCCAGACCTCGTATGGTGCCGCCCACCATGTAGGAGGGGTCGCGGCCGCTCTTCGCCAGCACCCAGGCGAGCATGGAGGAGGTGGTAGTCTTGCCGTGGGTGCCCGCGACGGCCACTCCCCTGCGCAAGTCCATCAGTTGGCCCAGCAGTTCGGCCCGCCTTATGAGGGGAAGGTTGCGCTGCCGGGCCGCTACAATCTCAGGGTTGTCGGCGGGCACAGCGCCCGTATAGACCACGTGGTCGGCATCTCCCAGGTTGGCGGCGGCGTGGCCGATTGAGACGCGCGCGCCTCTTGCCTCTAGGGAGCGGGTGGCATCCGACGCGGAGAGGTCGGAGCCTGTGACGGAAGCGCCGAGGTCCAGCAGGGCGTCAGCGAGGGCGCTCATGCCCGCTCCGCCTATTCCGATGAAGTGCCAGCGATGGGAGGATAGGTCCATAGGTTCCATTCTGTGGGTGAGTGTGCCGGTGTGTGAGGAGTTAGTGGGTTAGCTCGCCACATCAATACCGCAAAGTCTAAGTGGCGCAACTACAGGACCATACTCCCCTCTGTCATCCTGAGCGCAGCGAAGGATCTCAGGTGCTGCTATTACTCCCGTGTTGAACCTTCAGCACCATTGTGCCTACATCCTACAGCATCCCTACCCAACTTCTTTAGATCCTTCGCTACGCTCAGGATGACAGGGGGGAGTTTGGGTGCGCTAAAAGCAGCAGACAGCAAGGAAGGGACTTGGTGAAGCGTGCCTCACTCAGCACTCGGCACTCGGTACTCGGCACTCCCTACGTGGGGCGGACGGCGCGCCAGATAGTGTACACGATTATGAGGAGGAGGAAAAGGCCGATAGCGAGGGTTGCCAGGCCCATGAGGGGGTTGGCGCTTGGGATACCGGCCACGCCCACGGAAATTTGCGGTACCGTGATGGTGGTACCTGCGGCGGGGTTGCCGCCACTGCGCCTGACGAAGTCGGCCCAGTAGTCGAACGCTTGCGACACGGCGACTAAGCATGCAAGCACCCCGAAGATGCCACCCAGGAGGTAACCCAGCACGCCCACGTCGCCCCTGCCCGTCAGCTTGCGGGCCACCCACCAGGAGATAACTATAAGGGCCACGAACAGCATGCCGGTAGCCACCGGCTCCCACGGAGAGGCGATGCTGACTTGCGGGGTGGGGATGGCTGCCCTGTCTTTGTCGGCGGCGATGGCGAAGAACTCGCCCATGACGGAGAAGAACTTGTTGATGAAGAGTTCCAGCTTGGGTCCCAGGCGGGCGGCCACCAGCCCGCTTAAAAAGACGCCCACGGTCCACAGGCCCATGACACGCCAGCCCATATAGAGGCCCACCACAGCGCAAGCGACAAACGCCGGGAGTATATATTGCCACCATTCGAGAGTTATTGTCATAGGGTGTTTCTCTTGGGCATGGCGCTCACCCCTTTACCTCGGTTTTGGTTCCAGCCGGAGCACCTTGGAGCCGGTGTTGCGCGTTTCGGGCACCGGCAGGTTGGCATGCTTGGAGATGTTGAGGAGGATACCGACGGCGGTCAGCAGGATGACCAGGGAAGAGCCGCCGTAGCTGATGAACGGCAGGGGCACCCCTGTGAAGGGCACCGCGCCGCTCACCGCGCCAATGTTGAGCATGCCCTGGAAGATGATCCAGGTGGTGATGCCGGTCGCCAGCAGCGACGAAAAGCCGTCGGGGGCCAGCCGGGCCACCCTGTAGCCGCGCCACGCCACCACCAGGAACAGGGCGATCATCAGCACCGCGCCCACGAAGCCGACCTCCTGGCCCCACACCGAGAAGATGGCGTCGGTGGACTGCTCCGGCAGCCAGCCGTACTTCTGCCGCCCCGAACCGAGGCCCATGCCGGTCCAGCCGCCCGAGCCGAGGGCCAGCAGCGACTGCACCGAGTGGTAGCTTACGCCCTGCGGATCGTGCCAGGGGTCGAGGAAGGCGAGCACGCGCTGCATGCGGTAGGGTTGGGCCGTAGCAGCAATCGCGAAGGCGATCAGCGCACCCAGGATACCCACTATCATGTGCGACATGGCCGCGCCCGACACGAAGTAGATGGTGACGCCGATGGAGAAGATTACCAGCATAGTGCCCATGTCAGGCTCGATGAAGACGAGGCCCGCCAGCGTGCCGAGCACTATGCCGAACGGCACGAGGCCGTTAGTGAGGTCACGCACCTTCTCGCCCTTGGTGGAGCACCAGTCGGCCAGGTAGATTACCAGCGCCAGTTTGGTGAGTTCCGAGGGTTGGAGCCCAAACGGCAGGTTGCCTATGGAGAGCCAGCGCTTGGCCCCGTTGATCGTTTCCGCGAAGTAGGGCGGCAGCACCAGCACGGCGACCAACAGCAGCCCGGCGACCACGATGCCCAGGACCGAGTACCTGCGCCAGCGCGTGTAAGGCACGCTCATGGTGATTAGCAGCGACACGGTGCCTATGCTCAGCATCATGGCGTGGCGGGTGACGAGGCGCGTGGGGTCGCCCTCCTCCACGCCGCTGGAGGAGAAGACCATGAGCACGCCGATCATGCACAGGATGCCTATCGCAGCCAGTATCCAGTAGTCGGGTCTTTCAAATCGTCGGGCACGAGACATAGTTGTGGATTTCGGATTTGGGAATTCGGATCGCGGATTTGGAAGTATGCCTTCCAGGGAGTCCATCTTAGCCTAGTGGGGGAGGTCGGGGACTGTTTTCCACAGGTGGGGGATTTTGGGGAAGTTGTGGGCATGGTCGAGGGGTGTAGATGCATTACACCCTCTACAACGGCTCGGGTTGTGGTAGTTGTAGTAGTGTGGATGTGATATCAAGGGTAAGGGGCGCGAGGCTTAGTTGGGCGGCCAGCCAGTTGGCGCGGTCTATGCGGGCCTGGGCGTTCAGGGCGTGGCCGGCATCGTACCGGGTCATCTGCTTGGGGTGGTTGGCTGCGGTGAAGTAGAGGGCGGCATCTTCCGTCGTGATGTATTCGTCGTTGCGGGCGTACTGAAAAAAGAGAGAGGCGGGGGCGGACTGGCCGATGTAATGAATGGCATCGAGGGGTTGTAGGGAGCGGACGAAAGCTTCCCACTCGGCCCTAGGAGTATTCGCCCGCGCCTGCGCTATCCGTGGGTGAGGGTGCGTGCGGTACATCTCGGACAGGCTGACGGAGCCTGCCATGAGCACGTACGCCTTGATGCGCTTCTCCACCGCAGCCACGATGCCTCCCCTGGTTGCTCCCAGGCTGTGGCCTACGTAGCCGAGCCGTGCCGCGTCTATGTCTGGTTGGGAGACCAGGAGGTCAATGCCACGCCTGGTGTCAACTACAAGCTGGATGTCTTCCTCTACCAGGATGCTGGGTGATTCGCGGTAGGGCCGCCACTCTGCGGGGCGCAAGTAGGGAGCATCTATCAGCAATGACACGAGGCCAAGCGGGGCCAGGGCGATAGCTTCTTCCAGGAACTCGGTGCGGTCGCCCTCTCCCCAGTGCACGAACACGGCCCCGGCGAAGGGAGGGACGCCATGCGGCCGGACTATATAGGCGGGCACTCTGCCGCCCAAGGGGCTGTCGTAGGTTACGTCTTGTAGAGTGCAGGCATCGCGTTCCTGGCTGGATACGATATCGAGCGCAGGCGGAATCGACCCATCGTAGTCGAACAGGGAAAGGTCGGCCATTGTTCTGTCACCTCTACTATGTAAGTGAGGCGACAACCGCTCGGAACTTGTCGCCGCGACCGGACGCTATCAGATAGGACTATTCGCTAGCCAGGCAACTACCTCTCCCGCGTTCTCGTCCGGCGGGAAGACGGGGTAGAATACATGCTCGATGACGCCATCGCGCAGGATTAGGGTGACACGCTTCAGTAGCTTTGCGCCCTCGAACTCGAACGTCGGGAGGCGCAGGGCGCCGGTAAAAGCCAGGTTGGAGTCGCTGAGCAGCGCGAAGGGGAGATGCAGCCTTTGGGCGGCTTCGCGCTGGTAGTCGGTGGTTTGGGTGCTCAGGCCGAATACCCTGGCCCCTAGTGCCTGTAGCTCCTGGTGATGGTCTCGGAAAGCGCAGGACTGGGGCGTGCAGCCTCTCGCGCCGGGAATTGCGTCCCAGCCGTCGGGGCTTGGGCGGCCGGGTAGCCCGGTGCGCGGGTAGCAGTAGACGACAGTCCTGCCTTGGAGGGCCGCAAGGTCAACATTGTGGCCCGAGGTGGCGGACAGGAGGAGGGAGGAGGGCACCCGCATGCCGCGCAGGTGGGCACACGCGCCATCGTCCGTGGGCACAGGCAAGTCGGAGGGTAGTAGATCGAGGGAGGAATTAGACGTCATATCAGGAATGTAGGTGTTGGATATGAGCACTTGTGGTGGCCTTTGTCATTCTGAACGCAGTGAAGAATCTCGTCCTTCACCAGGATGTTTCCTCGTTCTCATGGGACTCTGTTGCCATATGAAAGGTGGTATTTGGGCCCTCTTGGACGAGATTCTTCACTGCGTTCAGAATGACAAAGAAGGGGCTTTAGGTGCCGTAGGGCGAGATTTCTCACGGAGTTTACCCTGAGCTTAGTCGAAGGGTTCGAAATGACAGGAGCCACCCATTGCGTGTTGCCGAGACTGCTGCTCTTGAGGTCGCTTCCAGGCGCGCCGGGTACGCTTTCGTTATGCCAAGGATGCGACGATTGCTCGGAACTGCTCGCCACGGTCGAACTCGTTGCGGAACATCCCAAAGGAGGCGGTACCCGGCGAAAGCAGCACGGCCCCGTCTTCAGGCGCGGAGGACTGGGCGGCCCTGACCGCTTCGGCGAAATCGGAGTAGCGGCCCAGGATGTTCGCCCCTACCTCACGGAACTGACTCTCCATGAGGTCGGTAGCCGTGCCTTCCAGCAATACCACACCCACCGTCTCGGCGGTGACCACCGGCGCAAGCTCCGCGAAATCGAGGCCCTTGTCCGCGCCGCCTGCTATTAGTACAACTGGACCGTCAATTGCGTTCAATGCGGCGATGGTAGAGGTCGGTGTAGTGGAGGTTGTGTCGTTGTAGAAGCGCACCCCCCGCACGGTGCGCAGTAGCTCCTGCCTGTCGGCCACACCCTTGAACGAGCGCAGACCTTCGCGGACCGCTTCGAGAGGCGCGCCCGCCAGGATTGAGAGGGTGGCGGCGCAGGACGCGTTGGCGAGGTGATGAGCGCCAGGCACTTGCAGATCGGAGGCCTCACCTACGAGGACGCGCTCCCGACCTTGCGCATACCAGTAGAACGTGCCGTCCTGCACGTAAACGCCGGGCCTGCGTGTGGCCGCGCCTATGCCGAACCAGGCGACATTGGCGGGCGCGCTGCCGGCCCACCCTGACACTATGGGGTCGGTGGAGTTGAGCACCACGTAGTCGCCACGCTCCCGCGACTGGTACAGGAAGATGTGCTTCTTGGCCGCGCCGTACTCCTCCATGCTCCTGTAGCGGTCGAGGTGGTCGGGAGAGAGGTTGGTGACGGCGGCGAGGTGAGGCGAGATGCGAGGCTCCTCGAAGCCCTCCGTCTGGAAGCTCGATAGCTCTAGCACCACGGGGGTCTCGGGGATGATGCGCTCAAGAGCTTCGAGGGCGGACACGCGGAGGTTGCCAGCGAGCACCGCGTCCTGCCGCCAGTGCCTCAGCATCTCCCACGTCCAGGTGGCGGTGGAGGACTTGCCTTTGGTGCCGGTGACGCCGAGGACGGGGCCGGGGCACAGCCGCATGAAGATATTGATCTCGGTCTCGACTGGCTTGCCAAGCTGCCGGGCTAGCGCCACCCAGGGCGAGGTAAGGGGCACCGCCTGGTTGCGCACCACCACGTCGGCCCACCGGAAATCTTCATCCCGGTGCTCGCCTAGCGTGTACTCGACCGGAAAGCTCTCCGTGTTGAGGGCCTCAATCGATTCCTGCATCTTGTCGGCGGTGCGCAGGTCGGTAACGCGCACGTTGGCCCCGTTGCGCCCCATGTAGCGGGCAACACCCAGCCCGCCCCCATGCACCCCGAGGCCCAGGACCAGCACGTTTTTGTTAGAGTAAGGAGTCATAGGAATTTGGGAGTTGGG
>JALZHI010000128.1 GCA_030913985.1 Chloroflexota bacterium
GCACAGCGCAGCCCCATCGTGCGGGAGGGTATATTCACTGGCTATCTTACCTCGCGGGAGAGTGCGCTCGATATAGGCCAGCAATCGAATGGCTGCGGGCGGGCGATCTCCTGGGGGCGCATTCCGATAGTACGCATGGTCAACCTGTCGCTTGAGCCGGGCAGCGGTTCCCTGGACGACCTGGTGTCGCAGGTGGACGACGGCCTCTACCTGGAGACGCCATCGTCATGGAGCCTGGACGACAAGCGGATGAACTTCCACTTCTCGGCTGAGTTGTGCCGCGAGATCAAGGGCGGCAAGCTGGGCGACTTGCGTAAGGGTGCCTCGTTCCAGGGGCGAACGCCTGCCTTCTGGGGGTCGGTGCGTGGGGTCGCGGGACCTGAGGAATGGCACCTGTGGGGCTTCCCCCACTGCGCGAAAGGCGAGCCGCTCCAGTTGTGCCCGGTGTCGCACGGGGCCTCTCCGATTTTGGTGGAAGGTCTGCAAATGAGCGAGCACAGTTAGGCGTATCACGCGTGAGGGACTTGGCTCATGTCAGGTAGCGAGGCAAATTGGGGGCTGATAGGGGAGGCGGAAGCGCTCTCTATCCTTGAGGACGCCCTGCGCGGCTCTACGGCGGACGCCACCGAGCTTGTATTACTGGGCGATACCACGCACGTCACGCGCTACGCCAACTCGGAGATACACCAGAACGTCTCGCAGGTAAACAGGCGGGTGGCGGTGCGCGTAGCAGTGGGCCAGGCTTCGGCGCGAGTGTACACCAACTCGCTGGAAGTGGCGGGTTTGCGGAAGGCCATCGAAGAAGCGGTGTCGCTGGCTCGTATGCAGTCACCAAACCCCCGTTTTCTGGGCCTGCCCACACCTGATGGCGGGTACGAACCCGTAGAAGACCCGCCGCAGTCCTTCTTCACCAGCACGGCGGAGCTTTCGCCGTCTGCAAGGGCCGAGGCCGTGGGGCGCGTCATCGAGGCTGCGGCTGCCGAGGGCTACAGCGCCTTTGGGACGTACCGGGCCTCTGCCTCCGAGCTTGCCGTGGTGAGCAGCACTGGCATCAGGGCATACGCACCTTTTACAACGGCATACTTGAAGGCGCTTGTAGAGGGTCCGGGCGGGACCGGCTTCGGTGACGCATTCGACCGCGACGCCAACAGGCTGGACGCAGGCAGTGTGGCAGCCCAGGCCGTCGCCAAGTGCCGTGCCAACCACGACCCGCGCGAGATACCGCCCGGCGACTACCAGGCAGTGTTCGACCCTAACGCGGTAGCCGACATGGTGCGCTTCCCCGCCGTGTGGGGCATGGGCGCGCGACAGGTGCTCGACGGCCAGTCGTTCATGTCGGGAAAGCTAGGCGAGCGAGTAGCGGGTGACGTAGTGAGCATCTGGGACGACCCCAACGACCCGCGCTGCCTGCCTTTAAGGATCGACTATGAAGGTCTTCCCGCCCGTAAAGTTGACATAATAGCAAACGGGGTAGCCGTTGGGCCGGTCTACGACTACCAGACCGCTATGGAGGCTTCCACCAAGTCCACCGGGCACGCGGAAGCCCCGTTCGGAGACTTCTTCTCGGGCCCCACCGCCGACCATATAGTCATGCCCACAGGAACATCCAGCGTGGAGCAGATGGTCGCCAACGTGGAGAGGGGAGTGTGGGTGACGCGGTTCCATTACACTCATACTCCCGACCCCAAGCGAGTGATCGCAACCGGCACCACCCGCGACGGCACCTTTCTCATTGAGGAGGGGAGGGTCGTGGGCGCGCTGAAGAACCTCCGCCTGGAGATGGGCGTGCTGGACCTGCTATCTTCGATACAGGAGGCGGGAGAGGGCAAGCTTTGCCAGGACTGGTGGGCCGCCAACGGCATGAGCACCACCAACTACTTCGTGCCCGCGCTACGCTTCGGTGCCTGCCGCTTCACGGGTGTGACCACGTTCTAGTAGGCTTGCGTCGCTGCTTTGCCTGTCATGGCCCGCTCGTTACCTCTGTTCGGAGATGGTAGCCGTTGTGCTTCATGGTCCCCTGTAAGTGCTTGACGCCCCTGTGTGGGTCTGCTATGCTCGTGCCAGGTGTGAGGGGAGCTGGTGCATAAAGCAAAAGTCTCATGCCTGGCACAATTCAAGGGGAAGCGCATCGCAATTATCCCTTCTGAAGCGTAAATGGAGCGCAACGATCTATGTCCTTAGCAGCCGAGCCATATTACTCACCGGAGCAGTACCTTGCCATCGAGCGCGAAGCTCAATCACGGAACGAGTACGTCAATGGTGGCATCTACGCGATGTCGGGCGCGAGCCGGGAACATAACCTGATTACGGGCAATGTATTTGCTGAGGTACGCGCACAACTGAGAGGCAGACCGTGTGAGGTATACGTAGGTGACATGCGCGTGAAAGTCAGTTCCACAGGCATGTATACCTATCCCGACGTTGTGGCTGTGTGTGGCGAACCTATATTCGATGACGAGCATGTAGACACGCTTACCAACCCTACCATGATAGTCGAGGTATTGTCGCCTTCAACCGAGGGTTACGACCGGGGAGAGAAGTTCGCCCATTACCGCAGGCTTGAGACACTCCGGGACTACGTGTTGGTGGCCCAGGACAAGGTGCGTGTGGAGCATTTCGTCCGTCTCGACGGTACCAGCGGCCAGTGGGTACTCACCGAAATCAGCGAGTCAGACGGCACTTTGCATCTGGCATCGATCGGTTGCAACTTGTCTCTTCGCGACATCTACGACAGAGTAGAGTTCCCTGACAGCGTAGCAGGATAGAAGCTATCTCAAGAATGACAGCATGGGATATGAGCACATGGCGGCACATTGTCATTTCGAACGCAGTGAGAAATCTCGTCCCTCACCCCCAAGTTGCCCCTTTCTGTAACCCACGGTCTCGTGGCAAGGAGTCACACCTGCATGAAGGACGAGATTTCTCACTCCGTTCGAAATGACAAAGTCGCTACTTTAGTGCTGATGTTCGACAATGTTGTTCTTGAGATGGCTTATAGCCACTCAAGCCTCCTCAATGGATTACGTGGGCTTCACGACCTTCACAGTTGCGCCTTGATTACAGGCCAATACCGCACCTGCGAAGACGTTGAGGTGTAGCTTCCTACACCTGGCAGTCCAGTAGGATCCCCCACAAAGCATCTTGATGAGATGGCGGTTCCATACCGCTGCTTGTCGAGGGTTTCGGTCCTCAGTATAATGCCCCGGCAAACAGATAATTTTTGCCTATCTCCAGGTATCTAGCCTATCAGGGGAGACTTCATGAAGCTACAAGACCGCGTGGCGGTAATTACGGGTGCAGGGTCGGGCATCGGCAGGGCCATGGCGCTCCAATTCGCACGGGAGGGCGCTCGCATCCTGGCTGGCGACGTCAATGGCGAGGCGGCACAGGCTACGGCGGGCGCTGTCGCTGCTGAGGGAGGCACATGCGCAGCCTTCACAGTTGACGTGGTGCAGCCCGAGCAGGTGCGCGCCATGATGGAGCGTGCTATAGCTGCCTACGGGCGCATCGACATCCTGTGCAACAACGCGGGTATTGGATCCACCACCGACGTGGTTGCCTGCGAGCCTGAGGAATGGGACAGGGTGATGTCCGTGAACGTCAAGAGCGTGTATTTGGGCTGCAAGTACGCCATTCCTCATATGATCGAGCAGGGCGGTGGCGTGATCGTCAACACGGCGTCGGTGGCGGGCATGGTAGGGCTGGTGAAGCGGGCTTCATATAGCGCCAGCAAGGGGGCCGTGATCGCGCTCACGCGGCAGGTGGCGATAGAGTACGTCGAGCAGGGCATCCGTGTGAACTGCCTCTGCCCCGGTACGGTAGATTCCCCTTGGGTGGGGAGGCTGCTTGACCAGGCGGAGGACCCGGCAGCGGCGAGGCAGGCCCTGGTGGCGCGGCAGCCTATGGGCAGGCTGGGTACTCCCGAAGAAGTGGCCGCCGCCGCTTTATATCTAGCTTCAGACGACGCGGCCTTCATAACGGGGACGGGGCTGGTGATTGATGGTGGCTTGACGGCCCGCTAAGGGTGCGACTAACAGCGATGTGGAGGGTGTAGTGACCGCAGGTGTAACCTTAGAGCATTACAAGATGCGCATCGGGGCGGAGTGGCGCGGCTCCAGCGATGGGCGCACTCGCCCGGTGCTGAACCCGGCCACCGGAGAAGCCTTCGCGGAGGTGCCGGAGGGCACGCGAGAAGATGCCCGCGCCGCCCTCGAAGCCGCACAAGCCGCGCAGCCCGCGTGGGAGGCGCTCACGGGGGTGCAGCGCGCTGCCTACTTGCAGCGGGTCGTGCAACTGGTACGGGAGGACTCGGAACGGCTGGCGCGGCTGGTGGTGCGGGAGCAGGGCAAGCCCCTGGTGGAAGCCCGAGGAGAAATCGGCGGCACGGCGGCCTTCTTCGAGTACCATACTTCGTTTGCTCGCGCCCAGGTAGGCGAGATCGTCGCGTCGGACAACCCCAACGAGGATATATGGATTAGAAACGTGCCCTATGGGGTTGTCGTGGGAATCATCCCATGGAACTATCCCTCCGCGCTGTTCGCCCGTAAGGTAGCCCCCGCGCTCATGGCGGGCAACACGATTGTCGTGAAGCCGCACGAGGATACGCCCCTAAGCTCGCTCGCGTTGGCGAAGATTTGCGAAGATGCGGGCATACCGCCAGGTGTGGTCAACGTCGTCACGGGCGCGGGCACGATAGTCGGCGACGCGATGGTGCGGGACCGCATCACGCAACTGGTGACGGTTACCGGCTCGGTGCGTGCGGGCCGCGAAATCCTGGCCGCAGCCGCCGAGAACATTACGGTCGTATCTCTGGAGCTAGGGGGCAAAGCGCCCTTCATAGTCATGGACGATGCTGACGTGGACGCCGCCGTGCGCAACGCCATCCACGCGCGGTTTGTGAACTGCGGGCAAGTCTGTACCTGCAACGAGCGCACTTACGTCCACCGCCGCGTATACAACGAGTTCCTGGACCGCTACTCGAAGATCGCTGCTGGCCTGCGTATTGGTGATCCCATGCGCACAGACATCGACCTGGGTCCGAAGGTGAACCAGATGGAGCTGGAGAAGCTGGAGCGGATGGTAGCCAGGGCGCAAGAGCAGGGCGCGGAGGTGGTCACCGGCGGCGGCAGGCCGGGCGGCGAGGAGTTTGAGCGCGGCTTCTGGTACGAGCCTACCGTGCTGGCGAACGTGACCAACGACATGGACATCATGCAGCAGGAGGTGTTCGGCCCCATCTCGCCCGTTATGCCCTTCGATGATTTTGAAGAGGCTATCGCTCTCGCTAACGACAGCCGTTACGGCCTGACAGCCTACCTGTTCACCAACGACCTCAAACGGATGATGCGGGCGGTGCGGGCGGTGCGCTCGGGCGAAATATACATCAACAAGATCGGGCCGGAGCAGTTGCAGGGCTTCCACACAGGCTATGGCCTCAGTGGCATGGGCGGGGACGACGGGCCGCACGGTTTCGAGCATTACTTCCGCAAAAAGACGGTTTACGTCAATTATGGCGAGCCTTCCACTGAGGGCCTGATGCCGTACGACCAGCCTGCCACAGACTTACCACCACAATAACACTATGGACGTGACCACCAGCAACGACGCGCAGGGCCAGGCCATCCGGCAGCCTGCGGCCCTCATCGCCCTCAACCCCTACGAAGCGCGTACGGCGGCGGCCATCTTCGAGCGCATGTTTCCGGCTGACGAGCATGGCCCCGGCGCTATTGAAATAGGCGTAGTAACTTACCTGGACCGCGCCCTCGCAGGTGCCTACCGCGACAAGCTGGAGACTTATCGCGTGGGCCTGGCTACGCTGGACCAGGTAGCCAGGCGGCAACATGCCAGGCCGTTTGCTGATTGCAGCCGGGAACAGCAGGACGCTCTGCTGGAGCAACTTGAGAGGGGCGATGTACCCGACTTCCGGGTGCCCTCGCAGCGCGAGTTCTTCGACATGATGCGGCTTCACCTGCACGAGGGGCTTTTCGCGGACCCGGCCTATGGGGGCAATAAGGACAAGGCGGGCTGGCGGTTTTTGGCTCACCCCGGCTTCTGGTTCGAGAACTCGGCTGAGGAGAACTTGGCGACCGAACCTGCCCTCAAGGGTGGTGTCATCCAGTCGCTGGCCGACGTGGGGTACTCGCTGGACGGTGGCCCTCGCGAGCCTGTGGAGATACCCGGCTACGACCCCCAGCGTGGAGGCGAACCCCCGGCGGGACCGGCTGACGTGGTGCTGGTGGGCGTGGGAGCCGCGGGGGCGATGGCGGCGGCATTACTGGCGCAAGCAGGGCTGAAGGTGGTTGGGCTGGAAGCGGGGCCGTGGCGCACAAAGCGCGACTTCGTACCTGACGAGCTTGGGTCCGCCTACTATTGCCGTGGAGGCATGGGGCCAAAGTTCCTCAGCGAGACGCCCCGGTGGCGGCGCACTGTGGATGCCCCCTCACGAGAAGCCACCTTCAGCCTCGGACGCATGATGAACAGCGTGGGCGGCTCGGTGATCCACTGGGGCGCTGCGCTCCGCCGCTGCCACCCGCACCACTTCAAGTACCTCACCTACGTGCGCGAACGCTGGGGCGAGGGGGTGCTGCCGGAAGGGAACACCCTGGCCGACTGGCCCGTTACGTACGACGACCTGGAACCTTACTACACGGAAGTAGAGTACATGATCGGCGTGGCGGGCGACGGCGACAGCAACCCCTACGTCCGGCGCAGCAAGCCCCTGCCCATGCCTGCGCTGCGCCCTTTCACGATGGGCAATCTCTTCAAGAAGGCAGGGGAGGCGTTGGGACTGCACCCCTATCCCACGCCCGTTGCCGTGAACAGCGTACCGTACAACGGCAACCCCGCCACCCGCTACTGTGCGTGGAGCGGGGGGTTCGGCCCCTTCAACGACGAACGCTGGTATCCGGGCCACACGTGGGTGCCGCAGGCGCTGGCGACGGGCAATTTCGACCTGCGGACCCATTGCAGGGTGGTACGGGTGCTCACCGACAGCGAAGGGCATGCTAGCGGCGTGGAGTACGTAGACGCCAACGGCAACTGGCAGGTGCAGGAGGCGCGTACCGTCATCCTGTGCAGCTACACCTTCGAGAATGTCAGGCTCTTGCTGCTGTCCGGCGACGGACGGCACCCGAACGGGTTGGGCAACAACACCGGGCAGGTCGGCAAGCACATCATGACCAAGATGTGGTCCGACGTTTCGGGCCTGGTGCCGGACGTGGTCTTCAACGCGCACACCGGCCCCGCGGCCCAGATGTGGAGCCTCGACGACTACATCTCCGAGGACTTCGACTCGGCGGCGCACGGCTTCATCGGCGGGGCCACCCCCAACATCGAGAACCAGCGCCTGCCGATACAGATTAGCCGCGAGAACATACCGCAGGACGTGCGGCGCTGGGGCAAGGAGTACAAGGACCACCTGCGCGAGTGGCAGCACATCGCTGCCGTGCGCCTCCAGCCCGACGCGCTGTCGTACCACTCCAACTTCCTCGACCTGGACCCCCATTATCGCGACCGCAGTGGGTTGGGCCTCCCCCTTATCCGCATCACCTACGACTTGCAGGAAAACGAGCAGCGTGTGTCGGAGTACATGGAAGCGAGGGCCGAGGAAATCCTGCGGGAGATGGGCGCGACCAGGACCTGGCGCGGGCCTCGCTTCGGCGGCGTGGTGAGCAGCCATGAGTTGGGCGGGTGCCGCATGGGCGAGAACCCCGCAGGCTCAGTGGTGGACCCTGGGCTGGCGGTGCATGACACGCCTGGACTGTACGTGTTCAGCACGGCGGTGTTCCCCACCTGCCACGGCGTGAACCCGACGCTGACGATGTGGGCGTTGTGCTACCGGGCCGCCGAGCAGTTGGTGGAGCGTCTACGAAGAGGAGGAGTATAGCGCGTGGCCATGCTCTACTACCCGCCAGGCTTACGTATGCGGCAGTCACACGTTACACAAAGCGATATCGTGGTTGGTCTGCGGCGGCTGGGGCTGGAGCAGGGCGCGGTCGTGGAGGTGCATAGTTCGCTTAGCGCCCTTGGCCGTGTCGAAGGTGGCGCGGATGCGGTAATCGACGCCTTGCAGGAGGTGGTCGGTGCGGTTGGCACCCTGGTGATGTCCGCCTACGCCGTCAGCCCGCCTGTGCCACTCACCGATGAAGACCGTAACCTGGGAATTACCTGGAAAGTTCGCTGGCTACCTGGGGATACGGCGGAGCGTACCGGTATCGGAGTTGTCGCGGACGCTTTCCGGCAGCGGCCGGACGTAGTATGCGGCACAACGCGCTTTTGCACCTGCGCCTGGGGACGTGACGCCGGGCAGCATTGCGAAGGCTACCGCAATCTCCTTGATGTTGACGGGTGGTGTCTCCTGATGGGCGTCGGGATTGATAGATGCTCCAGCATGCACCAGGCCGAGGACGTGCCCCTGCCCGCGCAGGTGGGTAGCTACTTTGAAGTTCCGCCGCAAGTACAGCAGGCATATGACCCACAACTGTGGAGCATCGGCTACGGTGGCACACCCGACGACGCCTGGCAGAAGGTGTATGCGGAGGCCGACCGCCTGGGCATGATCCGGCACGGCCAGATTGGCAAGGCGATGTGCCACCTGTTCAAGGCGAACTCTGTGGTCTCGATTTACAGGGCATGGCGGCAGACGGACCCGTTCGGCCTGTATGGCGTGCCGCAAGATGTTCCCCAGTCCGGCGACCTGGATACTCCGGTCAACACGATAGACTTTAGTCAGAAAAGAGGGCTACTAGATGAATATTGAGCGTGTCGAGACAGCTTACTACCGGCTGCCCTTGGAACCGATGGGCGACGCCGGGCATGGCTTCATCAACTCCGAGGAGCTAATCACGGTCAAGCTGTGGGCTGAGGGCCTTGAGGGGCACGGGTACTCCTACACCATCGGGCGTGGCGGGCAGGCGGTCCGCGCGCTCATCGACCACGATATTGCCCCCCTGCTGATAGGGCAGGACGCCAGCGACATACAGGGCTTGTGGCAGTTGATGTGGCAGCGGTTGCTTTACGTCGGGCGGGGGGGGCTTGCCTCCTTCGCTATTGCCGCGGTTGACATCGCGCTGTGGGACCTGTACGGGCTGAGGGAGCAGAAGCCCCTCTATGCGTTGTTCGGGGCGGAGTCGCGGGAGATACCCGCTTACGGTTCGGGCGTGGACTTGCCAAAGCCGCTGGACCAGCTACTCGCGCAGGTGGAAGGTTTCATGCAGAGGGGCCTGCCGGGCGTAAAGGTGAAGCTGGGGCGGCCCGACCCCCGCGAGGACGAAGAGCGGGTTGGTGCCGTCCGCAAGCTAATCGGTGACGGCATAGACCTCATGGTGGACGCCAACATGACCTGGACCACGGAGCAGGCTCTGGAGCGAGGGCGGCGTTTGCAGCAGTTCGGCCTCTACTGGTACGAGGAACCGACCATACCGGAGGACGTGGCGGGACACGCCAGGCTGGCGCGGGAGCTTGACGTGCCGATAGCCATCGGTGAGAGCCTCCATTCTCCGCACGAGTTCAGGCGCTACGTGGACGAAGGTGCGGTCGAGGTGCTGCAAATAGACCCCGTGACCAATGGCGGCATTACCTCGTCGCTACAGGCGCTGAAGATGGCCGACGAGGCCGGATTAACGACCAGCAGCCACTATACCGACGAATTGAGCGCGCACCTGCTGGTCGCCTCCCGCAACCCGGTCTACCTGGAGAAGCACGCCTTCGCCCTCGACCCTTACCTGGTTGAGCCTCAGCAGGTGGTGAATGGCCGCGTCAGACCGACGGAAGTGCCGGGAACGGGCATGAGGTTTGACGAGCGGGCGCTAGAGCCGTTCCGCCAAGCATGATGAAGGGGCACTATGCATAGTGCCCCTGCGGCAACACCAACTGGTTGAACCCAGCAACCACACTCCCCCCTGTCATCCTGAACGCAGTGAAGGATCTCAGATGTGCCTATTGCCCTTTTGCTGGTTCTGTGTCACCATGTTCCTTACCGTTCAACCTTGTCCCTATTCCGACTTCTTGAGATCCTTCACTGCGTTCAGGATGACAGGCTAGGGCTTTGGTCCCCTCGTTCGGGAGTAGAGACTTACGCAAAGGGGCACGGTGCACCGTGCCCCTTTGCCTCACCACGGCTTAGTAGTTCGCCCTCAACGTCGGCTGGCACTCGCCGGAGTGCAGGTGCTCTATCAGGTCGTGCAGCATCGCCACAGCCACCGCGTCGCGGTACGCCTCTTCCAGCTTGAAGGTGGTCATCAGCACGCGGCCCCTGCCATAGCGGAACTGGACGGTGTGCACCGCCGGGTTGCCCACCCAGCCAGACACCATGCCCGCCAGCAGGTCCGGTTGTACCGCCTGGTCCTCTACCGGTAGGCCCACGATGGTGCCCCTGGGCATGACCGAGGCGTAAGGCATGCTCAAGGGGTTCTGCACGTTCAGCCGCTTGTGGACGTCGGGCCTGAGCCAGCTAAAGCTCGTCAGCCAGCTACCGCTATAGGCACCACCGCGAGGCTGCACCCAGAAGAAGGGGCTAGGCCCTTCGCTGACGAAGAGCAGGTCCCCACCGTCGCGCACCCACCGGAGCAGTTCGGGATTAGGATAGTTGGTGATGGCGAGGCGGGTGTCGAGGGTTAGCTCGGTCTGCACGTTGTAGCCCAGCTTCCGTAAGGTGGCGCGGAGGGTGGGATGTTGCAGTTCCTCGTCGGGGGGGTTCTCGGCCACCGTGTCATCGGTGGGCATCCACTCCATCCCCTCCGGGGGCCTGCCCAGGACCGCTCCTTCATTGACGCCCGGCACGTCCTCCCGAAGCACTACGGCGATAGGCTCCTGCATTGTTGTCGTGCGCAGGCTCGAGGGCAGCACCAGCAGGCTCAACTGGTTGCGGGCAAGCTCGCTTCCGCTCCCGGATGCGACTGCAAGCCGTACGTCTACCATCTGCGCGTGCTCGGCCTGAGGTAGTTGCCAGTGCACCCGGCCCAGCGACCGTGTCTCGCCTCGCTGAAGCGCCGGGATGCGGGTCTCACCTTCACCCACGCCGGCTATCTCCCATCTCAGCACCGGGTCTGACCAGTCGGCACCGCTGAAGCGCGAGGCGTATAAACGGGCTAGCACCTGCGTGTCGTCCCAGCAGTTGTAACTCCTGATCTGAGGGACGATAACGTCCGGCGAGTTTATCATGTGGAACAGGTCGTGGTAGACTTTCGGGTTGCGGTAGAAGTCAAGCAGGCCGTTGCTCTCCCAGTAGATGTCGGAAAGCTCGGTGATGACGTAGCCCATGATGTTGGGCTGCCGCCGCATGGCCTCGATCTCGTACTTCATGGCGGCGAACTGGTGCCACTGCGTAGCGCGTGCGAACTCCTCGTAGTCACCGAATATCTTGTCCAGGCCGAACCGCTTGAAGCGCTCGTCGGTGCCTTTGGGCCAGCCCGGCTCGCCTTCCCAGCCGCTCCACCAGGGGCCTATCCCGAACCAGGGCGGGTCGCCGCCGTACGACTTGCGCAGCGGTCCCAGCTCGGGAAGGCCCCAGTTGCCGAACTCAGAGAGCACCAACGGCTCGTGCCCCGTGCGCTTGGCGTCGCCCTGGCTCGAATAGGTCCAGAGCGGGCGCATGTTGAACTGCTCGATCATGGCGGCGAAGGAGGCGGCCTGGTCGGGTATGTTGCCGTAGAAGTGGAAGTCGTCGAGGTCGCTGCGAACGTGGATGTTGGGCCCCCAGGGGTGGGCGCACGGCGAGTTGTCCACCACCAAGCGGGTCGGGTCGAGCGACTTGCACAGGTCGTACATGCCGTCCACCCACTTGCGGTCGGAGGCGCTGAGCGGCAGGCTGGTGCCCCAGTCCTCGTTCACGATGGTCCAGATGACCAGCGACGGGTGGTTGAAGTCGCGCCGCACCATCTCCTTCAACGTCTCCTCCACGCGACGCTGGATGGTCTCTCCCAGGTCTTGCTGGTTCGCTTGCAGAGTGCCCTTCACATAGAACGTGCGCCAGGAGGGGATTTCAGCCCACACCAGCAGCCCCATCTCGTCGGCTAGGTCCAGGTAGACCGGGTCTGGCGGCTTGATGTGGCAGCGCAGGCAGTTGAGGCCAAGCTCCTTGGCCTTGCGGAACTCGTCCTCAAGGTACTCGCGGGAGGGCACCGTGTAGATGGTGTCGGGGTAGAGGTCCTGGTCCAGTGCCGACAGCAGGTAGACCGGCTCGCCGTTGAGGAGTATGCGCCCCTCTTCGATGCGGATCTCGCGGAAGCCGAATCGGACGCTTACTTCGTCCTCCTCGCCGCTCTCCGGTTGCAGCCTTACGCTGGCGGTGTACAGGTGAGGGTCTTCCAGGCTCCACAGCTTCGCGCCGTCCACCATGAGGCTGAGCTGGTAGGTCTGCTGCCCGGCTGCCAGGGGGACCGAGGCCGTTACCGCCTCATCGCCTGAGCCGATACTTACCTGGATGGTGCCGCTCGCCTGACCCTCTCCCGTTGAAGACACCTCCACCTCGACCCGCGCTTCGCCGGAATGGATGTCGGGGGTTACCTGCACGTGGCTGATGTAGGTTGAGGGCACAGCGGTGAGGGTGACATCCTGCCAGATGCCTCCCGCGTTGATGTACCATTCCTGCTTGCCGTGGGGCACGTCCTCGGCGTTGAAGGGAGGCTTGCTGACGCCAGGGTCGTCTGGATAGTCGGGCCATCGCTGCTGGACGATAGCCTCCTGGGCCGAGTCGTACACACGCACGACGATTTCGTTGCTGCCCGTGCGGAGGTACTGCCTTGCCGCCATGCTGAAGGGGGTATAACCTCCTTCGTGCTCGGCGGCCAGTTTGCCGTTGATGTAGACCTGGCACCAGTAATCCACCGCTCCGAAGTGCAGCAAGAGTTCTCCCGCGAGACGGTCTTCGTCCAGGTCGACCGTTCGCCGGTACCAGGCATAGCCGCTATAATGCTGCAAGTCCGGGAAGACCGCCTGCCAGGGCATGGGCACTGTTATAGTGCGGTCGAGGGGCAGGGCACCCAGGTGCGCTGTTCCTTCTGGGTCGAGGCCGAACTCCCAGGAGCCGGAAAGTGACTCCTCACGTCGCATGTTGGAACCCTCCGTGGAATAAGTTTGGGGTGCAGGAGTAGCTAGCAAGTCTTGAGCCAATAGAAGAGATTGTCGCTTGTTTCTTTGGATGGATGCAAGATTCTTGCTGTTGCAGAAACAGGCGGTATGGGAGGCTCATAGGAACGGAGACAAGACGCGCCCCACTGATAGCTGTGATCCAACACCACCACAGTTCGGGCTTAAGTTCACTATAACTACGCGTGGTCTCAGCCAAAGAAGGGCCGGAAGCAGCAAAGATGGCATGCTACTTGCAGGTAACTGAGGTTGGTCCGTTGGCTTCCCAACCGTTCCACAAGAACTATTGACAGCCCACCGGAATTGACGTATACTTTGCGGCATCGATCCAGAGTCTTTTGCGTCGATCTCGGTTCGTCAAGGTCGTTCTCCGTAGTAGCAAGGGATTGTGCAATGACGCACGGCAAGAGCCTACACCTGGAGGCCGGAGCCCCCGATGAGACGATCGTTGCCATGCTCAAGGCGTTGGCTTCTGTGCCGCGCCTGCGAATCCTCCAGATGCTCTCCGACGAGGGGCGCACAGTCAACGAAGTAGCCGAGGCACTCAGCCTGCCCCCCTCTACCGCGGCTGCTCAAATCAAGGTGTTGGAAGACGCCGGTTTCGTGCGGTCCGAGTTGCAGCCTGCAAGCCACGGGCTGCAAAAGGTCTGCGCCCGGACTTACGACAACCTCACATTGCAGTTACCTTATCTGCCCGATACGCCCAGCAACAGCACCGAGGTCTCGATGCCGGTGGGCGCATACACTTCGTTTGAGGTTACACCTACGTGCGGTCTGGCGTCTCCCGCAGGCCTCATAGGCTACCTGGACGACCCGCCTAGCTTCTACGAACCCGACCGCATACATGCCGGGCTTGTCTGGTTTCGCTGCGGCTACCTTGAGTACACGTTTCCGAACAGGCTACAGAAAGGCTCGTCCCTTACCAGCGTGCTTGTCAGCATGGAGATCTGTTCGGAGGCCCCGTTGCACAACGACAACTGGCCTTCGGACATAACGCTGTGGATAAACGGCGTGGAATTGGGCACCTGGACCTGCCCCAGCGACTTCGGTGGCGAGCGCGGACGCCTCACCCCGGAGTGGTGGGACAGCAAGGATTCGCAGTTCGGCGTGCTCAAGCGGTGGCTGGTGAACCATGAGGGTTCGTTCGTGGACGGGCACCTGCTATCGAGGGTGACGTTACGCGACCTCTCTGTCGAAAAGCGGCCGGTCATCACGGTGCGGGTCGGGGTCAAGCCCGATGCCGACCATATGGGTGGCATCAACCTTTTCGGCGCAACTTTTGGCAATTACCCACAGGACGTGACCCTTCGCATCGAGCACAAGAGGGATACACGCCAGAACAACAACAACCATCACCACTAACTTTGCTCTACGAGCAGGAAAGGAGGCGCACCCTCAAACATGGCAATACTTGGGTTCTCTTGAAATTTGTAACGGACTAACCAAGGAGGAAATGACAATGTGGTCTAAGGCAAGAAAAAATCTCAGCGTGCTGGCAGTAACCAGTATCCTGTGTACGATGCTGGCAGCCTGCGGTGACACCGGCGGTGGTGGTACCGCTTCAACGGCGACCGTCGGCCAGACCGGCGGCGACCAGCCTACGGTTGCAGCTACGACAGCTCCCGCTGGTGGGGATGCTACGGCGACTACCGCGCCCGTTGGCGAGGAGACGATGGCAGCTACACCCGCCGGTGATGCTACCCAGCCCGCCGGTGGCGACATGACGTTGCCCGAGGGTTGCACGAACGTAGAACTCTCCTACTGGAACCCCTTCACCGGGCCGGACGGCCCCTTCATGGGCCAGATGGTAGAGGCGTTCAACGGCGAAAACGAGAACATCAAGGTTACGATGACGACCCAGGCCGACTACTACACGCAGATCCAGACCGCTGCGGCTTCGGACACCCTGCCCGACGTGGCTATCATCCACGCTGACCAGGTGGCGACATGGGCATTCCGCAACGTGCTGCGCCCTATAGACGAGGTCGTTACCGCGACCGGTCTGAGCGAAGGCGACTACCCTGAGGCCGTATGGGCTATGGGCGAGGTCGCGGGCAAGCGTTACAGCATCCCGCTGGACATTCACCCTATGACCATGTTCTACAACGCTGACCTGCTCACGGCAGCCGGCATAAACGAGCCGCCCACCAACCGTGAGGAGTTCGAGGCAGCCGCGCAGGCTGTAACCGATAAGGGCCAGAAGGGCTTCATGGTGACCGCCGGCTTCCCGATCCAGCAGATCTTCTCGATGCTGCTGTATCAAAACGGCGGCAGCTGGTTCAACGAGGACGGCACCAAGGCGACCTGGAACAGCGACGCCGGCGTGCAGGCTCTGACGTGGTTGAAGGAAGCCCAGACCAAGTGGTCCGAGCCGAACCTCGAAGTCGACGCGGAACTGGCAGCCTTCAAGGCTGGCGGCGCTGGTATGATCTGGAACGGTATCTGGCAGACCACCAACGTCACGGGCGAGGGTGTGTCGTTCAACGGTAAGGCTGCGCCCGTACCGCAGCTCGGCACCACGCCTGCGACCTGGGCGGGTTCGCACCAGTTTACCCTGCCGGTGCACAAGGCTGGGGCCGACGAGTGCAAGGACGCCGCTGCCGGCATCTTCATCAAGTACATGGTCGACAATTCGGTGACCTGGGCCCAGGCGGGCCAGATCCCGGCTAACAACGACGTGCGCAACAGCGCCGAGTTCAAGGCCCTTCCGCAAGCCGTGCTCGCCGAGTCGGCTGAGGCAGCCTTCTTCCCGGCAGTAGTGCCAGGTATCACCGATGCTTTCCAGTACCTGGATACGGCAGTCGGTACGGTGATGTCAGGCAAGGAAACCGACATCAAGAAGGCTCTCGACGACGCTGCTGCGCAAGCAGACCAGAAGCTCGCCGAGAACAAGGAAACCTTCGGTGATGCTCCTTCGGGCACCCCGTAGTACGCGCTGAGCTGAGTTGTAAAGGAGAGGCAGCGGGGACCGGTTATTC
>JALZHI010000012.1 GCA_030913985.1 Chloroflexota bacterium
CGCCAAGTACGCCAAGAGCGCGCCAAGAGCAATAAAGAGTTCACCGCAGAGACGCAGAGGACGCGGAGATTACGCAGAGAAAAACGGAGGGTGTTCTTACTGAGGAAACACTGTGCGCTAAGATGGTTGCTACTTCCCCTCGTAACAACCACAATCTCAGCGTAACCTCTGCGTCCTCTGCGTCTCTGCGGTGAATAATCAATCCTTCTCTTGGCGTCCTTGGCGTCTTGGCGGTTCCGTCTCCTGGTAAGTCACCCTTATGAAGCAGCGACTTGATGTAGCACTTGTTGAACGTGGGCTGGCGGAGACGCGCGCCAAGGCCCAGGCTCTCGTCATGGCGGGCGAGGTGCTGGTGGATGGGCAGCGGGCCGACAAGCCGGGCACGCCTGTCGCCGAAGGTGCGCAGATCGAGGTGAAGGCGGCGCTGCCCTACGTGAGCCGGGGCGGGCTGAAGCTGGCGCACGCGATTGAGGCGTTCGGGCTGGCCGAGCGTGTTGTGGGCAAGGTGGCGCTGGACATAGGCTCGTCCACCGGGGGCTTCACCGATGTGTTGCTGCAAGGCGAGGCGGCCCACGTGTACGCGGTGGACGTGGGCACCAACCAGCTTGCCTGGAAGCTGCGACAAGACCCCCGCGTGACGGTGATGGAGCAGACCAACATTCGCTACCTGGAGACCCTGCCCCAATCCTGCGATCTCGCCACCTGCGACGTGTCCTACATAGGGCTTGAGCTTGTCACACCGCCCGCCGTGCGCCTGACCACCCCACACGCCTTCTTCGTGTTCCTCATAAAGCCGCAGTTCGAGGCGGGGCGGGAGCAGGTGGGCAAGGGCGGCGTGGTGCGCGAGGCTGGCGTGCACCGCGATGTTATAATACGGCTAGCCCGGTATTGGGAGGCGCAGGGGCTGCACCTGGAGGGGCTGGCGCGCTCGCCCATCACAGGCCCGGCGGGCAACGTGGAGTACCTGGCCCTCATCGAAAAGCAGCAACGCGCCGGAGCGTTCGACCTGCAAGCCGCTATGGAAAGAGAGGTCATACCGCATGTCAAATAACCCGGCCCAGGGTGATGGCAGGCAGCCGCACAGCACCAACGTCGAAGCCGCAAGGCTGGTGATAGAGCAGAACGGCGGGCAGCCGCTTGTGGGCACCGAGGTACTCGACGGTAGCACGCAGCCTACCAGCCGCCCGATCAAGAAGGTCGGCTTCATCGTCAACGAGACGATTGCCGCCGCCAACAAGGAGTCGGAGCGGATAGCGCGGCTGCTGCACGAGAAGGGTGTGGAAGTGACCGAGACGCACTCCGCATCGCCCGATACGACCGTCAACTGGAGCAAAGACGACGCGCTCGACATGATCTTCACCTTCGGCGGCGACGGCACTATACTGCGCTCGGCTCGCATCGCGGCCCCCCTGGGCGTGCCCCTCATGGGCGTGAACCTGGGGCGGGTGGGCTTCCTCACCGAGATGAACCCCTCGCAGGTGCAGGAGCGCATAGAACTCTTCCTCGAAGGCAATTACTGGCTAGAGCGCCGCGCCATGCTCCGGGCGGTACTGCTCCGCGACAGCACGCAAGTGGGTAGCTGGGTGGCGCTGAACGACGTAGTAGCCAGCCGGGCGGCCCTCTCCCGCGTGGTGCACTGCACGCTCAGCACGAACGGGCATAAGGTCACTACCTACGTGGCCGACGGCGTCATAGTGGCTACCCCCACCGGCTCCACCGCCTACTCCATGGCGGCGGGCGGCCCCATCATGCACCCCGAGCTGCGCAGCATCATAGTCACGCCCATCGCCCCATACCTCACCATCGTCAAGAGCCTGGTGCTCCCCGACGACAACGTGCTGGACCTGCACATCGAGACCGACGACGAAGCCTTCCTCACCGTAGACGGCCAGACCCACGTCGCCCTGCACCACGGCGACACAGCCCGCGTCACCATCTCCCCCGACCCCTGCCTCTTCGCCCGCGTGCAGGACAAAGCCTACTTCTCGGCCACCCTGGTCAACAGGCTGCGCAGAGCTGAGGATTGAAACGTAACGAGTAACACGTAACACGTAACACGTAAGCGGCTCAAGGGAATCTGTGTCCCCTTGAGCCGCTTTATACCTTATTGCATCCCTACGTGTTACGCGTTACGTGTTACTCGTCACGTTTCAGAACCCACATTCCGGGAAGAAGCTCGTGGACACGATCTTGGCTAGCTGGCCGCGGGTGGTGTTCACGCTGGGGCGGAAGTACGGGCGGTTCTGGCCGTCGCACTGTTCCCCGGTGCCGCCGCAAGGGTAGCCGCTCATCGAGCCGTTGGCTGCCAGTTGCTCTACAAACGTGTAGAAGGTGTGGTTGGTGGGTACGTCAGCGAAAGTATGGCCGCTGGGCGTGCCGCTCAGGTTGGCCGCGCCCGCTACTATCTTGGCTATCTGCCCGCGAGAGGCGTTCGCGCCGGGGCGGAAGTAAGGCTTGTTGCCCGCGCCGCACGGCTCGCCGGTGCCGCCACACGCATAGCCGCTGATGATGTTGCGGGAGGCGATACGCTCCACGAACTCGTAGAAGGGGCTGCCGGGGGTCACGTCCGCGAAGGTCTGCCCGTTGGGTATCTCACCGAAGCCCGCCGAGTTGGCGATGATCTTGGCAAGCTGGCCCCGCGTCACCGGGTTGGAGGGGCGATAGGTGCCGTCCGAGTAGCCGCCAATCACTCCCCTGTCCGCCAGGCAGACGATGTAGGGGTAGAAGGTGTTGCTCGGGGCCACGTCAGCGAACCTGCCGCCGGAGCCTTGCACAATCACGGTGCCGCTCATGAACTCGCCGTGCACGGTGCAGTAGTACTTGTAGGTGCCGGGCATATCGAACACACGCTCGTAGGTGCCGTTCAAGCCGAACTCGCCGCTGTCGAACAGGCCCGCGTGCTCGCCCATGCTGGTGACGCTGTGCGGGTCGGTATCAAAGCCGGTCCAGATCACCTTGTCGCCCAGGTTCACAGTGATGGTCTTAGGATCGTAGGCGTAGTTCCGTATCGCCACGTTCGCGGTTCCCGGAGAAGGCTGGCTCATCGGGGTGGCTGTGGCGCGGGGAGTGTTGCTGGGCTGAGGTACGGGCGTGCTGCCGGGGGCGAGCACGTTCACGGTGCCTGTCATGTTGCTGTGGTAGGCGCACTTGTAATTATAAGTACCGGGCGTGTTGAAGGTGAACTGGAACGTCTGGCCGCTGTTCATGTTGCCGCTCTCGAACTGGCCCGCCGGTACGCTGCTGACGGTGTGCGGGGCCGCGCCGTTATTGGTCCAGCGCACGGTCGCGCCCTGCTGTACGTTGATGGTGCCAGGGCTGTAGCTAAAGTCAAGCACCGAGACATCGGTCATGGGAGCGCCGCCGGGCGTATTCGTCGGTTGCGGGGTGCGGGTCATGGTGGGCGTGTTGCTTGGGCCAGCGGTGGGCACCGAGCCGTCGCCGTTGAGCACGGTGATGCTGCCCTTCATGCTGGGGTGAATGGCGCAAATATAGTTGTAGACACCGGGAGTGTTGAAAGTGACAGGAGCTGACTGAGCACCCTGTGAAAGGTTGCCGGTGTTGAAAGCGCCGGATTCGCTGGTGGCTGTATGGGTATCGGCATCGAGATTGGTCCAGCGCACGGTCGCGCCGACGCTTACAACGTGATCCTTCGGCTGGAACTGGAAGCTCTGGATGTTGACGTTGGAGTTGCCGGCGGAGGGCGTATTGGTCGCTGCGCCGGGAGTAGGCGAAATCGCGGCACCCGATACAACAACCGTGCCGAACATCTCATCCTGGTGGAAGTTGCACAGGTAGTTATAAGTGCCAGGGTTGAGGAAGGTAACAGTGTCCGATTCGCCATCGTTGAGGGCCCTTGTGCTCCAACTACCATCGACGCTAGAGGCTGTGTGCAGCTCGCCGTCTTCGTTGTTCCAGCGTACGGTCGTGCCCGTCTTGATCCAGATGGTGCGAGGGCTGAACCTGTCGTGGCTAACCATATCGACTTGCACGGTGCTGCCCAGGCCACCTGTGGCGGTAGGTGTAGGCCCACCTGCACCCGCGGCAACTATGATAGTGCCCACGTGGTCTTCGTTGCGGTCGTCCTCATATTCGAAGGTGCCTTCCACGCCGATGATGATCCCCTCTGAGGTCTGCCCTGGTTCTATATCGTCGGTGCGGAACTCTTGTGCGTCGTTCGTATTTCTGCTGCGGATCCTCGCCTCCTCACTGCTGTTGTTGACCCACCTGACCTCCGTATGGGTGCCAATCGTGACACTTGAGGGCGAAAATCCGCTGTTCGTAATGTAGATAAGCTGGACGGACTGCGGAGCCTGGGGCGGGGCCGCGTGCGCCGCTGGAGCATCAAACACCTGGGAGGCAGTGCCTGAGCCTGAATTGAAAAAGCCGCCTGAGAAGAACGTTGCGGCGAAGACCGGCAGACAAAGGGCGAGCAGTGTAGACGCCAGCCTGCGCCCGCTCCACCTTCGTATGCCTGGGTGCGATGTGTGTGTCATTCCTCTAATCTCTCCCTTGAGCTATGGTGCCAGGTCGTATGGGCATCTATATGTCGGTAAGTCCTGTATGCAATACGCTAAGAGGTTACGACCGCCAGTGGCACCCTCGAACCGCGACACTGGGGTTGGAGTAAAAGGGGAGACGAAGACGCAAAGACGCAGAGGACGCAGAGGACGCGCAAAGAGGATTATAGTTGCACAAACGAGGAGCACCACGCGTGGTGCCTTGGTGGGCGGCCTCTATCTTACGACTGTCGAACCAAGCCCCACCTTGTCATTCTGAGCGCAGCGAAGAATCTCGTCCGACAGCACCCAAATACCAACTTTCTTACAGCGGAGAGGAATGCTCATGTGAGAACGAAGAAAGGGGGAACATTGCGATGAAGGACGAGATTCTTCACTACGTTCAGAATGACAAGGAGAGGCTTTGGTGCCGAACAAGAGATTATCAAGAACGGGCTATTGATCCTTCGCTACGCTCAGGATGACAGAAGGGGGAGGTTGTCCTGGACGTTCGGCGTCACCATGTAAGGCCTCTCGGCATGCAGGTATGCCCATGAGACTCATGTGGCTGTGTCTCAGGACGGTTGCCCCGCCCTTTGCATTGGCCTATAATCATCCTCGTGTCAGCCACCGCACAAGCCGAGACGTTGCGCAAGCCTGGGCTATTAGCCTGGGCCGGTAGACGCATCTACACGCGTCGCAACCCGGCATTGGCCCTCATGCTCCTCGTGCTGGGGCTGTACCTGCTCACCATGTCGGGGCATACCTACTCGCCCGACGAAGAGACGATGCTGGAGGTGTCGCGCTCGCTCGTGACGAAAGGCACCTGGGCCATACCCGAGAGCCGGTCGTTCGTGGACGTGGCGGGTGCTGATGGGCGCAGGTACAGCCAGTACGGGCCGGGACAGTCGTTCGCGGCGGTGCCATGGGTGGCGGTGGGCCTGCTCGTGGGCGAGACCTTCCCGAAGGACCAAGCAGGCTACCCGTTGCGGCTCATACTGGGCACGTTCAACGCGCTGGTCGTGGCGGGTATATGCGGCTTGCTGGCGGCGCTCGGTATGGCGCTTGGTTACAGCAGGTGGGCTAGTTTGCTCCTGGGGGCGGCGCTGGCCTTCTCTACGTATATGTGGCCGCACAGCCGCACCTTCTTCTCCGAGCCCCTTACCACGCTGCTCATGCTGGGCTCGTTTTACCTGCTGGTGCGCGCTCGGCATCTGCCACAGGAAGGCCAGGGTATGGCGCTGCACATGGTGGCTTCGGGCGCGCTATTGGCCCTGGTACTCGCCACCAAAGTACAGTACGCGGTGGCCGCGCCCGCTTTCGCCATCTACCTGGCGTGGTCGGTCTTCTCACCCCGTCCTGATAGCGACTCTCCGGTGCCACGCGGCCGGTCGTTGATGCGCATGGTCACATGGGGTATGGGCTTCGCTCTAGGTTTGATCCCGCTCATGCTGTACAACTGGTTGGTGTTCGGCAGCCCCCTGCTCACCGGCTACGGCACCGACCTGCGCGCTACCTTCAAGACGCCGCTCGGCGAGGGGGTGTACGGGCTGCTACTGTCGCCGGGCAAGGGGCTTGTGTGGTACGCGCCACCTGTGCTGCTCGCCGCGTGGGGCCTGTGGCGCTTCGCTCGCAAGCACAGGGCCGAGGCGGTGTTCGTGCTTCTGCTTGGCGCGTCCATCATCACGCTGTTCGCGCTGTACGCCTTCTGGCACGGCGACGGCTCGTGGGGCCCGCGCTACCTGGTCCCGTTCGTGCCGTTCGCGGTGCTGCCCGCCGTTGCCCTGTTCGACCGCCTCGGCTCGACCGCGCCGCTCAAAAGCCTGGCCGTGGCTGTGGTGCTGTCGCTCGGGTTCTTCGTCAACCTGCTGGGCGTGCTGGTCAACTTCGACACGTACATCAACCTGGGGTATGACGACCAGACGCGCCACTTTGTGCCCGAAGCTTCGCCTATCGTGGGGCACTTCAACCTGCTGGGGCAGCGGTTGCGAGCCGACGAGATAGGCTTCAACAGGCCCACGGGGAGGCTGGTCCTGCGGGGTGGCTTTTCGTACAGCGAAGGCGACAAGACGAAGGGCGAGATGCTGCCCCGCTGGACTACCGGGCGCGCTACGATGCAGATATGGCCCGACCTTTCGCGCGGCCCCGCCTCGGTCACCCTGCGCCTGGCCGACCACCGCCCGCCGGAGCTACCCCGCGCTAACCTGGTTATCCTGGTGAACGGCGGCGCTACCATGCCAAACACTCAGCCGGTGCCGGATATGCCCCCCAGCATCGACTACACCTTCGAGGTGGCGAGCAACCCCGCCACTATCGAGCTACAGTCGGACACCTGGAACCCGGCGAAGGTAGCGGGCAGCGAGCGTGACGAGGAAATCGGTCTGCGCCTGAACGATGTGATCGTCAGCGAGGGAGGGCAGGTGCGCCCCTATGACATCTCGGAGGCCCTGCCCGCGCCGCCCTACTACCCGCAACCCCGCTGGTATTACGACCCCGGCACTCCCCACCCCGCCGACCTGTGGCAGGTCTACATGGTAGAGACAGGCATGGGCCGCAAGGCGATGCTGGCCCTGGGCGGGCCGCTGGTATTGCTGGCGCTGGTATGCGTCTTCCTGGGCGTGCTTGGGCTGCGGAGGCGGGAAGCTTTAGGTGCAGGGTAAGCCCCTTCGGGGCGGTGCATCCTCTGTCCTCCTGAGAGGCACCTTTAGCAGGCTATAACGTGTGGAGGAACCAAGTTTCGTCCTTGTCATCCTGAGCGTAGCGAAGGATCAGGTGGGTAGGCGAGAGTCCTCAACGTACTGGATGCTGGCGGCAAGAGAAACCATGTACCGCATTAGTAGAAGTCAAGAACGGGCAACTGATCCTTCGCTACGCTCAGGATGACAGGGGGAATATGGTCCTCCCGTTTCAGCACCATTGCTTAACTGCTCCGTAAGCACATGACCACAGGCGACATACCAACAGGAAACGGCGATGTTCCACAAGAGGCCCCTTCGCCCAGGAGGCGCTTCCGCCTTACTCGCCGCCTGAGTCTGTTCGCGCTCGTGCTGCTCGCAATCGAGTTCCTGGACGAGCTTGCGTTCGGCGTGAGGGAGGCCGCCTGGCCCCTCATACGCGACGACCTGGCGCTGGACTACGCGCAAATCGGCATCCTGCTGGGGGTACCTAACTTCATAGCGGGCTTCATCGAGCCTGCGATAGGCATCCTGGGCGACGTTTGGCGGCGCAAGGTGATCGTGCTCACCGGGGGCGTCTTCTTCGGGCTGTCCTTGCTGGCTACCGCCCTGAGCGGCGACTTCTGGCTGCTGCTGGCCTCGTTCATCGTCTTCTCCCCCGCCTCCGGGGCCTTCGTCAGCCTCTCGCAAGCTACCCTCATGGACAGCGAACCCGCCCGGCACGAGCAGAACATGGCGCGATGGGGGTTCGCCGGGTCGCTGGGCGTGGTGGCGGGCACGTTGGCGATCAGCGCGGTCGCTGCCACGGGTTCGGGAGTGGGCTGGCGGGGGCTGTTCGTGTTCATGGCGGGGCTGACCGGGGCGCTGGTCCTGATAGCCTGGCGCTTCCGCTTCCCCAGGGGCCACCCGGAAGACGAGGACTCGCCCGGCTTCGTGCGTGGGCTGCGCAACGCCGTGGGGGCGCTGCGACGAGGCGAGGTGCTGCGCTGGCTCTCGCTGCTCACCTTCTCCGATCTCATGCTGGACGTGCTGCTGGGCTTCCTGACGCTCTACATGGTGGACGTTGTGAGCACCTCCCCCGAGTTAGCAGCCTTAGCCGCCACCGTCTGGATGGGAGTCGGTCTATTGGGCGACTTCCTGCTCATCCCACTGCTTGAGCGGGTGCCGGGGCTGGTCTACCTGCGGGTGAGCGCCGTGCTGGAGCTTGTGCTGTTCCCCGCTTTCCTGCTCGCGCCGGAGGTCTGGATGAAGTTCGTGCTGCTGGCGCTCCTGGGCCTGTTCAACGCGGGTTGGTACTCGATCTTGAAGGGACGCCTCTATTCCTCCATGCCGGGGCAGAGCGGCTCTGTTATGGCGGTGAGCAACGTCTTTGGCCTGGTGGGGAGCCTGGTGCCACTCGGCATAGGGCTGCTCGCCGAGGGAGTGGGGCTGGGAGTAGCGATGTGGGCCATGCTGCTGGGGCCGGTTGCCTTGCTGGTAGGGCTGCCGAGAAGGGCAGGCGCGGCGTCATAACGCAACCCGTCGTGCTCCGAAGGTGTGTATAGGTGTAGCAGGGACAACAGGCACCGCCTTCTGTTTGACATGACCAGGCTCTCTACCTGTCATCCTGAGCGGAGCGAAGGATCAGGTGGCAAGCCTTCCCTGTTGCAATGGCGCGACCGAGGCAGCAAGGCTACTAATGTGCTCCAATTCAGCTTCTTCCTTACCCACCTGATCCTTCGCTACGCTCAGGATGACAGGGGAGAGTAGGGTATTCTAGGAAAGGTGATAGCTAGGTGCTGGAGGACGAGATTCTTCGCTACGCTCAGAATGACAAAGAATGAACTTGGTCCTGACGTGCCCGCTTGATATGGTTGCTGACAAATTCGTAATTAGTAATTCGTAATTAGTAATCCCATATTCCTCCCCCGCATCTTCATAATCTCTCCATAATCTGTCTCTATACTGTGTTCATTGGAACGACGTGAAGCGGCAAGGCGGCTTTCTTCGTACATAGATGCAAGTAGGAAACATACAGGAGTTTGAGCATGAGCATGGAACGTGACCGCGATTGGAAAGCCCCTCTGGCACTGGTGCTGGCGGGATTGGCGTTGTTCATCGCCCTCGGCGGCATGGACGCGTTCAATTTTCCGCAACGGACCGCCAATCTGATGGTAGAGATTGTACCGCACTCGGCTGAGGTCGTACCCTCTATGCGGCCGGAGGCATTCCCCGCAGCACCCTTAGTACCTACGGTAGTGCCTGCCATGCCGCACATGCCGGAGTTGCACTTCTACAGACCGGGCGGCTTTGGGACCGTCACCCACGACCAGGGGTCCTACTGGGCGGAGTGCTGGCGCTGGTTCGGGCAGATGCCGTCGATAATGTCTGTCCTCCTGGCGCTGGCGCTCGTGTTCCTCGGCTGGCGATTGTTGTCGCAGAACCGAAACCAGCAGGCCATGTCCCAGGCCCCCGCGCCTCCATATGCCAACCCCGGACCTGGCGCTCCTCCTCCGCCCGCGCCGCCCTACTACGGCGACATCAACCAGCGGCAGGGCGACAGCTAGGCGCATGGGAGAGAAGACGGATGCCTGCTAAGACGGTGCTGGTTGTGGACGACGAGCCGGGGATAGTCGCCATCGTGCGTGACTATCTCGACAGGGCGGGCTTCAGGGTGCTCACAGCATGCGATGGCGAGCAGGCGCTTCGCCTCGCCCGCCTCGAACGTCCCAGCCTCATGGTGCTCGACCTGATGCTGCCCGGTATTGACGGCCTCGACATCACGCGCAGCCTGCGTAGCGACCCGGCCCTACGCAAGCTGCCTATCATCATGATCACGGCGCGGGTGGAAGAGGCCGACCGCCTGGTGGGCCTGGAGCTTGGGGCCGACGACTACGTGACCAAGCCCTTCAGCCCACGCGAGCTTGTGGCGCGGGTGCGGGCCGTACTACGGCGCGTGGAGGACAGCGACACCTGCGTAGGCGTGCTGCACGCGGGCGACCTCGCCATTGACCTGGAGCGGCGCATCGTGCGTAACGCGGGTGTGCCCGTGGAGCTTACGGCCACCGAGTTCGACCTGCTGGCGGTGCTGGCGAGGCAACCCGGCAGGCCCTTTACCCGCGCCCAGCTTGTGGATATGGTGTACGACCACGGCTTCGAGGGCTTCGACCGCGCCATAGACGCCCACATAAAGAACCTGCGCCGCAAGATCGAGGACGACCCCCACAACCCGCGCTACATCCAGATGGTGTATGGCGTGGGCTATCGTTTTGCCGACTTGCAGTACGAGCAAGCGCAAGGCAGGTAAGCTATGGCACAGAGAGCAGGCATGACGGGTATGACGACACGCCGACTACGCGGGCCACGTAAGCCGCAATTGTTTACTTTGATGCTGCTCGCCTTTGTAGCGGTCATCGTGCTGGGCATCGGGGGCATGGCGGGCATGTACCAGCTTGCGAGCGTCCGGCAAGACACGGGATCTGAGATTGAGGAACTACGGGCAGCAGCGCAGGCGGCAATCGAGGAAAATGACAGGTATGCCCGTGGGTTAGACGTGCCAGCGGTAAGCACGCACCCCCCTCGGATAATGGACTGGCGCGGCCCGGTTAGCTCTATGCTGCTCCTGGCGGCGGTGTTGCTGAGCCTCGCTGCGTTCTTCTCCAGCCGGGTAAGCAGGCCCATCACCCGCCTGACCCGCGCCGCGCAGACGATGGCCTCCGGCAACCTCGACGTGCGCGTGCAAAACTTCGGCGTGCGCGAAATAAACGACCTCGCGGAGGCGTTCAACACGATGGCCGCCAACCTCGACATTGCCGACCGCCAGCGCCGCCAGCTTACCGCGGACGTGGCCCACGAGCTACGCACGCCTCTCTCGATCATCAGGGGCAGGCTGGAAGGCATGCAGGACGGGGTGTACAACTCGTCACCCGACCAGATAGCCTCGCTGTTGGAGGAAACGGCCCTCATGGAGAGGCTGATAGAGGACCTGCGCCTGCTGGCCCTCGCCGACGCGGGACAGCTACCCCTTTACCCGGAGACCTTTTCGCCCGCACAGTTGCTACATAGCGTGGCCCGCTCCTTCACTCACCAGGCGGAACGGAGCGGCGTCCAGTTGCAGGTGACCATAGTCACAATGCTGCCTGAGCTATGGGCCGACCCACAGCGCATAGCCCAGGTGCTCGGCAACCTCGTGACCAACGCCCTGCGATACACGCCCTCCGGCGGCGTAATAACCCTCAGCGCCTGGTACGACCTCGTAGCGGGCCAGCCCCAGGTCTGCATGGCAGTGTCGGATACGGGCACGGGCATCGCGCAAGAGGACTTGCCCCACATCTTCGACCGCTTCTGGCGCGCCGACCGCTCGCGCTCGCGGACCAGCGGCGGGGCCGGGCTGGGGCTTGCCATCGCCAAGCGCATCATAGACGCACACCAAGGCCGCATCTGGGCCTATAGCGCCCCAGGCCAGGGCACCACGGTAGCCTTCAGCCTGCCCATCTCGGTGAGCAACATGCTGCTTGCGCCCTACAAAGGTGCGGAGCACATGGAGATGGCGAGCAAAGTCTGAGGTAATTGGCGGCGACTTAGCAGAGCTTACAAAATCCCATAGTTGGTGACAATATGCAAAAGAGTTGCCTATCGATAGAGGCAGTTCAAGCGACAGCCTGCGAAGGACGACGCGCGGCAACAGTATGCAAATGAGAACGCCCATTGAGGAGGTAGTTCCAACAACGGTGTGCGAAGGCCGACGCCATTGATGGACATCGTTCTAGCAACATCGTGCGAAGGACGACGCCCGGCGAATGAATTCGCGGGCTACAGTCTGCAAAGTCCGCCCTGCGGCGGACTGCTTTAGCTACATCATCGCCCCAATAGAAACTCTTTGCCATAAAGCCAGTCCCCGAAGCGGGACTTCGCAATGTGTAGCCCGCGAATTCATTGAGGGTTGGTCATAAATCAAAATAAGGCAGAATTCCACGCGTGAGACGTGACACGAACAGGCCCGAGATAAGCGATTCTCCTCTCGATTTGGCGCTATTTTGGGCAACGCCACACGTGCAAAACGAATTATGACCATGCCTCAATTCATTCGCCGGGCGTCGTCCTTCGCACGATGTTGCAAACCGCCGCTACTGCCCGGCATCGTCCTTCGCATGCTGTTGCTGAAACTACCTCCTCAATGGGCGTTCTCCCTTGCATACTGTCGCTTGAACTAGCTCCTCAATGGGCGTTCTCCTTTGTAATCGTGCAAGCACTCATAGCCACTCACACGCCTGATGTAGGTTGGCTACCATGCTGGCATAACGGCTTGGATTCTCATATGAGATGAACCGTGCCCTCCATGTGTTATAGTGAACTGCCCGGCGGCTAACGAGCAGGAAGGAAACCGGTATGGAGGACAGGCAGCCCAACAGAGAAACAGCCGGCGAAACACCCACGCAAGAGCAGGTCACCCGGCGTGAGTTCGTGCGGCGCGCGGCCCTGACGCTGGGCGGGGCGGTCGCGGCGGGTGCCGTCTTCTCATCGTTGGGGCGCGACCCGGCGGACCTGGCGGTCGATGCCAGTGCCGAGCCGGGCGGTGATGCGCCTGTAGAGGTCCGGGGCAAAGCCGCTGTAGCGCAGCCGGCATCCACCACCCGCCCCTCACAACATACCAGCCCGCGTACAAGCTCTGCGACGGCCCAGGCAACAGCCACCAGAACGGCCCCTGCCTCCACCGGCACGCCCATCGCACAGCCAACCCCTGCGGGCGACACGCTGCCCCCGATGGACCTCTCCGGCAACCCCTACAGCGCACAGCGCAGGGCTGTTATAGCTCAGAAGGGTGTGGTCGCCACCAGCACGCCCCTCGCCGTACAGGCCGGGCTGCTCATGCTCCAGAAGGGCGGCAACGCGGTAGACGCCGCCCTTGCCACAGCCATAGCCCAGACCGTGGTCGAACCGACCTCCAACGGCATCGGCTCGGACGCGTTCGCCCTGGTGTGGGACGGCAAGAAGCTGCACGGCCTGAACGGCTCGGGACGCGCACCCAGGTCGCTCACCCTCAACCTGCTCAGGGGCAAAGGCTACACCAGCGTACCCTATAGAGGTTGGCCCTCCGTCACCGTGCCTGGCGCACCCGCCCTCTGGCGCGACCTGCACGCTCGCTTCGGCAAGCTGCCGTTCGACACGCTGTTCGAGCCTGCGATTGAGTACGCCGAGAGCGGCTTCAAGGTGTCGCCCATCGTGGCCTATCACTGGGGACGCTCGGTGCCCATCTACTCACCCAACAAAGGGCCGGAGTACAAAGGCTGGCTGGAGACCTACGCGCCGGGCGGCAAAGCGCCCAAGTCGGGCGAAGTCTGGTCGAGCAAGGTGCTCGGCATGAGCTTGCGCCGTATAGCGCAGTCTAACACCGACGACTTCTACAAGGGCGACTTGGCGCAACGCATAGCACGTTTCGCCGCGCAAACGGGCGGCTTTCTAACCGAGCAAGACCTGTCGGCCCACACCAGCACCTGGGTTGAGCCTATCTCCACCACCTACAGGGGCTATGAAGTGTGGGAGATACCGCCCCCCACGCAAGGCATAGCCGCACTAATCGGCCTCAACATCCTCGAAGGCTTCGAGCTAGACAAGCTGAAGCGAGACAGCGCGCGGTCGTTCCACCTGCAAATAGAGGCGCTCAAGCTGGCCTTTGCCGATGCCTTCCGCTACGTGGCCGACCCGGATTTTGTACCCGTGCCAGTTGCGGGCTTGTTGGACAAATCTTACGCAACCAAACGGCGCGGCCTCGTCACCGACCGCGCTCTCCAACCCGCGCCCGGCAAGCCCAATTCGGGCGGTACCGTCTACCTGTGCGCGGCGGACGCGGACGGCATGATGGTCAGCCTGATCCAGTCGAGCTACATGGGCTTTGGGTCGGGCATCGTGGTGCCAGGCACCGGCATTGCCCTGCACGACCGGGGCGCGAATTTCAGCCTCGACCCCAACCACCCCAACCGCCTCGAGCCGGGCAAGCGCCCCTACCACACCATTATCCCAGGCTTCCTCACCCGCGACGGGTATGCGGTGGGGCCGTTCGGCGTGATGGGCGGCTTCATGCAGCCACAGGGACACATTCAGATGGTCGCCAACACGATAGACTACCACCTGAACCCGCAGGCCAGCCTCGACGCGCCCCGCTGGCAGTGGACCAGCGGGAAGAGCGTCCAGATCGAGTCGGATGCCGACCCTGCAATCATCAGGGCGCTAAGAGCGGCAGGCCACCAGGTGAGCGTCCTTGCCCCCAGCGGCACCTTCGGACGCGGCCAGATGATCTGGCATCTACCAGGGGGCGGCTACGTAGCCGGCAGCGACAAACGAGCCGACGGCTACGCAGGAGGGATATGAGAGGAGTAACACGTAACTCGTAACTCGTAACGCGGCTCCGGGGACTATATACCCTGAGAGCCGCTTTATCGCTTCTTGCACCCTTACGTGTTACGTGTTACGTGTTACGTGTTACTCCTCAAGCTCCTTCAACCTCTTCTCCATCTCCCGCCGCATGCTGGGGTTGGGGGTCACGTCGCGGACGTGGCGCAGGTCGGCAATGGCGGCTTCTTTGGCACCCTTCACCCGGTAAGCGGTGGAGCGGTTGATGTAGGCTTCCAGATAGTCGCGCTGGATGTCTATGGCTCGCGTGAAGTCGCGGACAGCCTGGTCGAGGTTGCCTATCTCACCGAACGCGGTGCCCCGGTTGTTGTAGGCCTCCGCGTAGTCGGGGCGTAGCTCTATGGCCCGGTCAAAGTCCTCTATGGCGCGGTCGTAGGCCTTCTTCTCGGCGTGGATTACCCCTCGGTTGTCGTAAGCCTGGGCGTAATTGGGGTCAAGCTCTATTGCCTTGTTGAAGTCGGCCAGCGCGCGGTCGTAGACCTGTTTGATGCCGTAGGCCGCGCCCCGGTTGTGGTACAGGAGTGGATCATTGGGGTTCTCCTCAATCAGCCTGGTGTATTCCTCAATGGCGCGGCTGGGGTTGAGCTTCTTTAGCTGGTCCTCGTCGGCCAGGGCCGCCTCTTCATCTCCCCTGGAGCGGTGTATGGCGATGCGCTGGGTGTAAGCGGCCAGGAAGTCGGGCCGTATCCTGATAGCGCGGGTGAGGTCGGAGATGGCGCGGTCAAGCTCGCCTATTGCCTGCAACGAGGTGGCGCGGTCTACATAAGCCTGGGCGAAATCGGGGTCGAAAGCGACGGCCTTGCCGTAGTCCTCGATGGCCCGCCCGTGCTCGCCCAGCGCCGCGTAGGACTTGCCGCGCCTGTCGTAGCTCTCGGCCAGCTCCGGGCTGACCTCTATGGCGCGGGTAAACTCCTCAATAGCCTGCCGGTACTCGCCCTTGTTGTACAAGGCCGCGCCCTGCCTGTTGAGAATGGCAGCCGACAAGCGGTTGCGCCAGCGCGAGATGAGGTTTTCCTGTGGGGGTGTGGACTGGTCTTTACGCACTTGTGCCTTCCGGTCTAGTGTGTCTCAATCGTACGAACGTCGCGAAATTATAGCACAGGCCATCGTGCGCCACCTTCCCTACCCTGCTAGCGGCCAGCAAACTCTCTTCAGAGTAGGCCAGGCACAGTCGTGGCGACCACACTCTCCCCCTGTCATCCTGAACGCAGTGAAGGATCTCAAGAAGGTGAGTAGGGATGCTGTTGAATATTAGCGACCATAGGTGCTGTGGGTTCAGCACAGGGGCAAAAGAAGCATCTGAGATCCTTCGCTACGCTCAGGATGACAGGGTGGGGCAGGGTACTACTATCCTGCTATGGCACAGCCACTGGCATATGGTATGCACAGGACAGGGAGCAACCTGTTAACAATCACCAGGGGAACCCTCTTGAAGACACTGCTACTCCTACGGCACGGCAACGCCCAACAGAGCGCACCGCAAGGCGACAAGGCACGACGCCTGACCGAACAAGGCAGGCAAGAAGCAGCCGAGATGGGACGTAGATTGCCGGAGATAGCGGGCAGCCTGGATGCCGTCGTTAGCTCCGACGCGGAACGTACGCTTGAGACCGCCCAAATTGTAGCCTCAGGCGCGGGCTATGGTGGCGACATACGCGTGGAGCACGACCTCTATGCCACAGGTGTCGATACCATGCTTGGCGTCGTACGTGCTCTATCGGACGAGCACAACTGCGTGCTCCTCGTAGGACACCACCCTAGCTTAGAGTACCTGGCAGCCGACATAGCCGAACAAGGCACGCCCGCACAGTCACTACCCACCTGCGGCCTGCTCCACCTGGCTCTCGACGCCACTCGCTGGCATGATATTCGCCCCGCCACGGGCAGGTTGTTGGGGGTGTACGGACCGGACGATGGACGATAGACGATGGACGATAGGAGACGAAAACGTAAAGACGCAAAGAGCGCAAAGGACGCGCAAAGATTAGGATTGTTTGGATATGTGGCTGCTACTCAGTCCTCAGTCCTCAGTCCTCATCGTCCATCGTCCATCGTCCATCGTCCATCGTCCATCGTCCACTTGAAGCCTCATTGCCCGCTCGAACTTGGATTTGGGTTGGGGAAGGAGGCCATACTCGCCGGTGAGGAGGCGGCTCAGCACTCGCAGGTGGTCCAGCAGGCCCTCCGGCAGCAACTCGATTTCTAGCTCGTAGCCGCGTAACGGCCCTGATGCGGTGTGGATGGTTACGTCGTCCAGGCTCAACTCCGCGACTGCTCGCTGGCCCTCGTAGAGATTTGAGATGGTGCGGGTCTGGTCCAGCGTGAAGAGGTCGTGTAGGGGCTTGCCTTGCGCAGTCTCCTCCACTATGCGGCGCACGTCGCCCCGCGGCCAGGTGCGAACATCGAGGCTGGGAACTTCGGTCTCGTACTCGTCGCGAGTGTGGATGCTGCCTTCACTCACCCCTGAGCCTGCACCTTTTATCGTGAGCACCAAGCCGCTGGCAACCTCGCGCAGGCGCACGAACAGGTTGCGGTTGTAGAAACGGTAATCCGCCGTGTCGAGATAGCGGTCGCGCACGCTCTTGGTTCGGGTGTCACGTACCTCGTAGGGGCCGAGCGCCCGCACCTCTTGCAGGAGGGCAAAGGTAGGTTCGTCGGGCACGAGGAACTTGGCTTCAATCTCCATCTGCTTCTCCGACGCATGGGCTGGGAGCGCGCGTCGCATTTGGAAATTGGAATTTCGAATTGCGAATTTGTTGGATACCTTCTAAATTCGCAATTCGAAATTCCAAATTCGAAATTCCTATCAAGCTCTTACTTTTGTGACCTCGATCCTGATTGGCTCACTGTATGACCTGGACATCGATTCACCCGTCCACCCATACGCATCGAACAAAGCCTTGTATTTAGCTGCGTAGGCAGGGTGCGCCGTGCTGATTGCTTCGCGTTCCAGGAGGGTGGCCGTGCCTTCCAGGGTTACCACGTCGTTGCCGCTTGGGGAGTTGAGAGCGAGCACCACGTTGGGGTTCTGTTTCAGGTTGCGTATCTTCTGGTCCGGTTTGCTGAATATGTATATGACCGACTCTGAATTGTCCCACAGGAACCACACGGGCACCAGGTGCGGCCGCCCATCGGGCCGCACCGTAGCCAGCCAGATGATAATCTCCGTCCGCAGCCGCTCGTCTACATGTGCGTCCCTCTTCTGTGCCAGGTCTAATATAGCCCTACCATTAGCCATTTCCCTTTACCTCCATATACTATTACTCTAATCCAAGCACCGCCAAACGGCATCCAACAAGCAGAATGCCGCCCCTCTTCTGCATTGTACAATTACGAATTACGAATTACGAATTACGAATTACAAGATGCTCAACGTAATTCGTAATTCGTAATTCGTAATTATCCTTGACACTCTTCCGCCCCGCTGCCTACAATGGGGCAACGCTCAACGAGGAGACTGGAGGAGGATCTAATGGCAGAGCAGGACGACACGCGTCCCAAGAGTGATGAGCCGCGCTACGGCTTTGAGACACGGGCGATTCACGCCGGGCAGGACCCGGACCCCACCACGGGCGCGGTCATCGTGCCCATCTACCAGACTTCCACATACGTGCAGGAAAAGGTAGGCGAGCACAAGGGCTACGAATATTCGCGCACCGGCAACCCCACCCGCACCGCGCTAGAGAAGTGCATCGCCTCGCTGGAGGACGGCAAGCACGGGCTGGCGTTCGGCTCCGGTATGGGGGCCGAGACGACCATCATGTACCTCTTCTCGCCCGGCGACCACGTGCTGGTGTCCAACGATGTGTACGGCGGCACCTACCGCCTGTTCGACAAGATCCTGCAAGCCTACGGCCTCCAGTTCAGCTACATCGACATGACCGACCCGGAGTCGGTGCGCGAGCACATGCGCGACAACACGAAAGCCGTCTGGATCGAGACCCCCTCCAACCCGATGATGAAGCTCATCGACCTGACGGCGGTGGCGGCGATAGCAAAGGAGCGGGGCGCGAAGACGATAGTGGACAACACCTTCGCCTCGCCCTACGGCCAGCAGCCCCTCATGATGGGCGTGGATATAGTGGTGCACAGCAGCACCAAGTACCTGGGCGGGCACAGCGACGCGGTGGGCGGGGTGGTAGTCACCTCGGACGACGAGGTGAACGAGAAGCTGAGGTTCTTGCAGAACGCGGTCGGGGCGGTACCGGGGCCGATGGACTGCTTCCTCGTGCTGCGCGGCATCAAGACGCTTGGCGTCAGGATGCGGGCCCACGAGTCGAACGCCATGAAGATCGCCCGCTTCCTGGAGGACCAGCCGACTGTGGAGCGAGTGCTTTACCCCGGCCTCGCCTCGCACCCGCAGCACGACCTGGCGGGCAGGCAGATGCGCTGCTTTGGCGGTATGATCTCCTTCCTGGCGAAGGGTGGCCTGGAGGAAGCCCGCAGAATATCGGAGAGCACCCGCCTGTTCCAGCTAGCCGAGAGCCTGGGCGGGGTCGAGTCGCTGATAGAGCACCCCGGCATTATGACCCATGCCAGCGTCGCCGCCTCTCCCCTGCGCGTGCCCGACAACCTGGTGCGCCTCAGCGTGGGCATCGAGAACTCAGAGGACCTGATACGAGACCTGGCGAACGCCATGAGGTAGAACGACGATTCACTGTGGGTGATAGACAATGAGTGACACAAGTACGGCAGCCGTACATCTCGTGGAGGCTCAGAACCCTTCGCCCATAGTTGGCCGCCCACTGTCTGACGACCAGCGAGGCCTCAAACACTCTCCCATAAAGGTAGCCCTGGTTGCATTGCTGGGCTACCTTTTCATTGTGGCGGCGTTCCTCTACGAGTCCGGCGACCCGCGAGACCTGGTGCTCATTGGCAGGACGTATATCGAGCGCAGCAATGTCAGTCCTACCATCACAGTCGATCCAAATTACCCGTATCTAGAGCATGTGGATGGGTACGACGGGCAGTTCGCCTACTTTATCGCGCTCGACCCCGCCAACGCACGCTACTACGTTGACAACGACAGCTACCGGTATATGCGTATCCTATACCCGGTGCTAGCCCGCACCCTGGCTTTAGGTAAACCAGAGTGGATTGCCTGGGCTATGATATTTGTGAATCTTGGAGCCGTTACGCTAGGGACCTGGGCCGTGGCAGCGTGGTGCAAGTCGAGGCAATTGCCGCCCTGGCTAGCCCTGGTATACGCCTTTTACGTGGGTCAGGTAATAGCAGTCACTCGTAGCTTAAACGAACCACTGGCTTTTGCCCTCGTGGCCACCGCGATCTATATTTTTGACAGGTATAAGCGATACAGGTGGGTGGCCGCCATTGTGTTTGGACTGGCGGGCTTAGCGCGGGAAACTACCCTCGTTTTTCCAGCAATCTATACGCTCCTGCTCGCCCGACAAAGAGACCTTCCTGCCGGGGAGAGGCTCAGAACGAGCGGACAGTTGATGGTGCTAGCCCTTGGACCCTCTGTTGTGTGGCAGATAATTATATGGATGTGGCTGGGTAGTTTCGGCTTCACCCGTGGCCCTGGGATTATGGCGGTACCATTTGAGAGCTTGGGCTGGCTCTACACGTTCGATAGACGTACCCTGGACACGATTCAGAGTGTTCTATTGCCCGCCCTCATAGCTGTAGGCGCGACTATACTCATTGTATGGCGCAAGAGAACCCTTATCGCACAGCCGAAAATCTGGATGCTCCTTGTCAATGCGTTCTTCTTCGTAATACTTCTACCCCCTGCCGCCTTCTGGGAAATCTATGCCTCCGCACGTATTGCGATGCCGGTGGTGATGGCTTCTACTTACTTACTGGCCTGGAGCAACCAACGAACATGGTTCTATATATGCGCGGGGATGTGGCTGGCCTACTCCGCAACTTACATTCTCAACCCTGCATACAACATGTTGGATCGCCTACTATGGGGGCTGTTGACGGTCGCTGACAGGTGACCGCGGAACAGCCGTGGTCCCTGACGTCAGAGCAGCGTCTCTTAAATATCCTCTTCGCCCCGTTGCGCGTAAAGCTCCCGTTGCTGCTCCTCCAGCTTCAGGCGGTCGCCGCGTTGGCTGTTGAGCACCCGCAGCAGCACCACGGCCGCCGCGCCGAGAGTTAGCAGTGAGATCGCCCACCCACCTATGAGCAGCAGGTTATTGTTGGCGAAGAAGGTGCGCCCCAGGTAGCCCGCTCCGCAGAAGGCAACCGCCATCACCAGCAGTATCCAGAAGAAGACGTTGCTGCACCCCTCGCCCTGCTTCTTCTCGACCTCGGCTATCTGGCGGCTGATGTCGTACTGCTCCTGCGAGAACGGTTCCAGGCCCACCGTGTTGCCGCGCCCCTGCACCAGGTACTCGCTGCCGCAGTGCTTGCACGCCACGTAGTCCACCCGTGGCATAATCGTCAGCCGCGACCCGCACGCCGGGCAGGCCACTCTTACCGCATCTACTTCCATAGCTTCATTATATAGCAAGGGCGTATCGCGGGCAGCGAGATATAGAAGCATGATCAACGCTATATGATCCCCATATGATAGCAGTGAAAATGTTGCCAGAATGTGTCAACTAAGTGTAGGATGCCGGGAGCCTCTTGGAGCCTCGAAAGGAGCAGATAATGTCCGACCCTGAAAACCCAAGACGTGCCCTTAAGGTCGAAGGGATGTGGCGTAACGCTAAGGCTGGTACGAGCCAACCTGGGGGTTTGTCTACTGAGTACGGGGAGCTTGCAGACGATTGGTTGTACTCAGTCCAACCCAGCTTTCTCGACTCTCGTCAAGTTGGCTTCTGCGCCTTTATCTGCGAACCTGTTACCCGCACGGCGGACCCATCGGACGACCTATCAGGACGTGGCTGCTACCTTCTTCCCCTGAACTTTGCCACACCTGAGGAGGCCAGAGCCGCCGCATTTGGTTATTTCTGGGCCGTTAAGCACACTCCGGGCTATCCAGATCCCCACGCCGTTTACACATTTCAGGTCCAGTACTATAAGCCACGCCAGTCAAAATAACTGGCAAAGCAAAAAGTGCCGTTCGGTATTGTCAGGCAATTCAGATTATCAATGAGGGCACCCGTAGATGGATGCCCTCATTGAGGCGCACCCACGTTGTTGACTAGCCTCTGTAGCGTAATGTAAGATGGCCGCAGGAGGAAACAAATACTGCCTCCTTTGCGTCTATAGCTGTAGACCGTGCATCCATCCTGACATACGCTTATGCAGTTCCAGGACACGACGCCACAACAGGCGATACCAGCACAACCCCACGTGCAGAGGCAGCCGCGCGTGCTTGGGGCGGCCCCCGGCGCATCGTCCGCAGGCGACTACCACGCCCGCTACAGCCGCCTCATACCCGACCTGCGGCCCGGCGAGATGGTGATCGTGGTGCTCAGGCGGCACGTCTCGGTGGTGCTGATGCAGTTGGCGCTACCACTGGCCCTCCTGGGGGCCTGGACCTTCGGGCTGTTCTTCGCCCTCCCCCTCATACAGAGCCTCCAGACCGATCCCCTGCTCGCCGGGGGGTTCCAGGGGCCGACCTCACCCTCGTGGGTGCCCGTGACGCTTACCGCCATCTATATGCTGCTTGCCGCTCTGCTGGTCTTCTGGGCGCTCTATATCTACCTCGATTGGAAGGACGACTGGCTGGCGCTGACCACGCGGCGGCTCGTCATGATGGACAAGACGCTCATCTTCCACGAGACAAGGCGCGAGGTGCCGGTGCTCAAGATACAGAACATCGTGGCCGAGTACCCGCGCCTCTTGAGCATGTACCTCGACTTTGGCGACCTGAGCATAGACACGGCGGGAGTGGGCGTGATGGTCTTCAAGGACCTGCCTCACCCCAGGGAGATGCGCGAGGTGATCTTCCTACAGCAAGCCGCCCTCGAAAGCAGCCAGGCCCCGCCCGAAGACCGCCGCAAGGCCGCCCTGCGCAACCTGCTCCAGGGGGCGAACCCCAACACCCACAACAGCCCCACCCCACCCAACGGCCACGCGCAAATACCCGGCAGGGGCGAGACGCAACTTATCGACTACTCGTCCGTTTCAGGCTTGGGGCTGCTGAGCAGGTTCTTCCCGCTCGCGCCCCAGAGGAACGGCAAGGGCGTTACCTGGCACCGGCACTGGGTTTTCCTGCTACGGGGATTGTTGTGGCCCGCTCTCCTGTACGCTGCCGCCCTTGTCGGTTGGTTCGTGCTGAGGGTCAGCGGCGCGCTCAACCCGCTTGACGAAGCGCTCGGCTGGGCGGCGGTGCTGCTCCTGCCGGTGTGCCTGGTGTGGGCCGTGTGGCGCTGGGAGGACTGGCGCAACGACCTGTACCGGCTGGACGCGGAGCGCGTATACCACGTCGAGAGCCTGCCGTTCGGCCTCCGAGAGGAATCGACCGAAACGCTAGTTTCGCGCATTACCGACGTGTCGTACTCGCTGTCCGGCCCGCTGGCGCACCTGCTCAACTACGGCGACGTGATAATCAAGACGCCCGGCGAGTCCACCGAGATCCTCTTCAAAGGCATCCCGCGCCCGCGAGAGGTACAGGGCGAGATCATGGCCCGTGTGGACGAGCACCGCCTCAAAGCTCAGGCCGGTATGGACGGCGAGATAGAAGCCTGGATCAAAGCCTACGACGATGTGAGGCGTGGGAAGTGATGAGTAACACGTAACACGTAACACGTAACTCGTAACTCGTAACCAATTCACGCAAGCCACGTACTAATTACGTGTTACGCGTTACGCGTTACGTCTTACGTGTTACTCAAGAAGGGAAGCCCAGCATGCGCGCATTACGAGCCATCTTCCTGTCTATTGTGGTCCTGGGCCTCGCGCTGCCCGCCACACTGCCCACCAACGCGGCACCATCGGCCTACTCATCGCATCACGTTTCACGTTTCACGTTTCAGACACAGCCGGGCGTCACTATTACGGCCAGTGCGGGCTTCGGTGAGGACGGTTCGTACGCTATGGGCGAGTGGTTCCCGGTGCGGGTGACGCTGGACAACCCGGTTGGCGCGGGCGACCGGCGCGTGCGGGTGGAGGTGAACCTGCTTGGCAACTCCGGTAGCTCTAGCGTGTTGGGAGTGTACGCCCGCGACGTGGACCTGCCCAGCCCCTCGCGCAAAGAGGTGACCCTCTACACGTTCGCCAGCAACTTCGCCCATTCCATGTCTGTGCGCCTCAACCAGGGCGGGACCACCATCGCCACCGCCAACTTTAAGCTGGACCCGCAGGAATCTGTCAACTCCGCTATCGTGGGGGTGGTCTCCTCCGACTCGTCGCTGCTCAACCTGTACGAGGGGGAGCAAGTAGGCAACCCGGAGCAGATGCCTCTCTCCTCCCGGTGGGGGGCACCTCCCCCCGCCACACAAGAAGCGGCCCGCGCCACCATCGCCCACATGGCCCCGGAGCATATCACAGCGCTCGCAGCCGGGCTGAACAGCCTCTCTGCGCTGGTCGTAGATGACGTGGAGACGGGCGCTCTCTCCCAGGAGCAGCGCGACGCGGTGGCCTCCTGGGTGGCGCGGGGCGGCACGCTGATAGTCACCACGCGCCCCGGCGGGGCCGACACCCTGGCGGGCTTCTCCGACATCCTGCCGGTGTCGGCCTCCGGCACCCGCAACCTCTCAGGTCTCAACGGGCTGTCCGACCTGGTGGCAACACCGCTGGAGGCCTCCGGCCCCTTCATCGTGCCGGAGGCGAGGCTGCGTACCGACGTTGTGGGCGCGCCCAGGGTGCTCGCGGCGCAGGACGGCGTGCCCCTGGTGGCGATGCGCGACCTGGGCAGGGGGCAGGTGGTCTACCTGGCCGTGTCGCCCGGGGTCGAGCCGCTCAAAGGCTGGGACGGCACGGTGCCCCTGGTCAAGCGCCTGCTTGCCGAGCACCCCATCCGCCTGGGGAGCGATGCCGCCCAGTACGGTATGCCTACTACGGTGTTTGACACCTACGGCAGCATTTTCGACCTGCCCGGCCTCGACTTGCCCGAACCGCTGCTGCTCGCGGCCTTCATGTTCATCTACATACTATTCGTCGGGCCTATCAACTACATCATACTCAAGCGGATGCGCCGGGCCGAGCTTGCCTGGGTCACCATACCCGTCATGGTGGCGATATTCGCGGCGGTTGCCTACTTCATCGGCTTGCAATCGAAGGGCGGCGAGCTACTGACGATACGGGGCAACGTGGTGCATACCACGCCCGGCCTCAGCACCGCGGAAACGCAGCAGTACCTGGGCGTCTTTTCGCCCATCCGCCGCACCTACCGCCTGCAAGTAAGTTCCGAAAGCCTCGCCTCCGAAATCAACCCCTATGGTTACGATTACGGCAGCAGTAGTGGGAACGGCAAGACCCCGGTGGTGCTGGCGAGTAGCGCTTCCACCACCATCGAGGATGTGAACGTCAACACCTGGAGCCTGCGCAGCTTCGTGTCCGAGGGCACCGTGCGGGCCGAGTCGCCACTGGAGGCGGACATGCGCCTGGGTGACAACAGGATCGTAGGCACGGTGCGCAATCGTAGCGAGAACGGCTTGCAGGACGTGGTGCTCATCAGGGGCAGGGCGGTGCAATACGTCGGCTACCTGGCCCCCGGCGGCGAGACCCCGGTCGACCTTGAGCTTTCGCAAGCCCCCTTCAACTACGCATCTCCCGTGTCGCTGCTGCCGTTGCCGGAAGGGGTGGAGGACCCTACCCAGTACGGCGGGTACGGCTACTATGGCTCCGGGCAGGCCAACAGCACCCAGCGCGACTACAACCGCCGCGTGCAGATGCTAAGCACGGCCCTCGAACCGCTGCTCACAAACGAACGGGCCGCTGATTTCACGGTATTGGCCGTGGCGTGGGGTCCGCCCCCACCCTCCGAGTTCCGGGTGCTGGACCGCAGCACCCGCACCGAAGACCTGAACGTCTGGACCAGCCGCCTGCAGGTCACCGGGGGGCCAGGGGACCAGGGGCGGGCAAGCAACCGCGCGCTGCCCGTCATGCAGTACGTGCCCTCAGACAACCCGGCGTGGCAAGCGTTCAATGTGACGAGCGTGCGCTTCAGCCCATTCACCAGCGTGCAGTTCCGCCTGCCTCCGGGCACGCAGCCCGGCAGCCTGACGTTGCAGTACGAGACGCAAAGCGGCGTGTCAGGCAACCCGGTGGAGGTGCGGGCGTTCAACACGCGCACCGGGGCCTGGGACGAATTGGTTGTTATAGCAGACGAAAGTTCCCAGCGGGTGAGCGTGCCCATTCGCAACCCAGGTGACTACACAGGCCCCGGCGGCGACGTCACCCTGCGCCTGGCACCCGCCCCCGGCTCTGCCAGCACCGGGATTGGTTTTGACATGTTTACCCTGTTGCTGAACGAAAGCGAAACCCAGTAGAGCAGGACTACCGGGACGTGGAACGCACAAGCCGCAGCGAGTACTGCGAGGCCGCATAGGAGGGCCAGGATGCACCGAATAAGCCCGAAAAGGACCTGGGTGACGCTGGCTGCGTTGACTATGCTGGTGAGCTTGCCCGCTTGGGCGAGCGCCCCGGCCTGGGCCGCGTATAACGAAGCCCCTGCGCAACAGAGCAGTAACAAAGCCGGTAAAGCAGGCGAAGCAGAGCCGCAAGCTACCTCGGTCACTACACGCGGCAAGAGCAAGGCGCAAGCAGACGGGTGCGCACCTGCCTGGGAACAAGTCGAAGGGACGGATGTGTCCGGCGAGTTCAGCAACTTCAGTAACATAGAGGTTCTCTCGCCGGATGACATATGGGCGGTGGGGTCGGAACGGCCATCGCCCCGTATTTCAGCATCCGATACCCTTGTGGAGCATTGGGACGGCAGCAAGTGGACCCGCCTTCCGACACCTACTCTGATGGGCCTGTGGAACAATGTGCGCGACATAGATGCTGTAGCCGCAAACGACATTTGGGCGGTGGGTAGCGCCTATGACGGGGTCAACGAAGATTTCAGCTTGCTGCTACATTGGAACGGGGCATCCTGGACCAACGTGCCGGCCCCGGAGGAATTGCAGGGTTACGTTACTCCCGTGGCGGTGGAAGCCATTGCAGCCGACGACGTATGGGCCGTCGGCTCCGTTGGCGAAACCCCTAGTACCGCACAGGCTTTTGCGCTGCACTGGAATGGCAACACCTGGAGCAACGTCCCCCTGCCGCAACTAGGGGACGACATAGGGCGGTCCTCCCTGGAAGACCTGGTTGCTTTTGCTCCCAACGATATATGGGCTATAGGCTCACAGGTGCCAGAGTTTACTTTTGCCGATGACGGAAAACCTCTCTTCCTGCACTGGGATGGCAAAATGTGGAATGTCATGCCCACCGATGGCCTGGATATAGAGAATACCCCTTCAACCTTCCGTGGAGCCTACATTGCTGCTATGAGTGGCACCGGGCCTGATGACCTGTGGGCGGTAGGTTTTGCCAGCGAGTATTCTCTCAGTGTACATGTCACCTTCCACGATTTCACCCCGTCCATTTTTATCGCGCACTGGGACGGACACACCTGGAGCCAGATGCCCGGTCCAACTATTGATGCCACGTCTGCTGGTCTGTACGACGTGAAGGCGTTGGCCCCGGATGACGTATGGGCCGTCGGCTCGACCACCCAGGGCTGTTGCTATTATCGCACTTTGGTGCTGCATTGGGACGGCAGCTCATGGAGCGTGGTGCCGAGTTTCTCCGAGGGTTCGGGGGGCCGCTTGCTGGGCATCGATGCCCTACCCGACGGCGACCTTTGGGCAGCAGGCACCTATTCAGCCGACAACCGCATGCAAGCCCTTGTGGAACGCTACACAGGAGAGTGCCCAGAGCCGGAGCCTCCACCCACCTGCTCCATCACGTTTAGTGACGTACCCCCCAACGACACCTTCTATAACTCCGTCCGGTGTATAGCCTGCCAGAATATAGCGAACGGCTACGCAGATGGCACGTTCCGCCCGGAGCAGACGATTACGCGCGGCCAGATGTCCAAGATGGTATCGAACGCCGCGGGGTTCTCCGACCCAATAGAGGCTCCTTTCAACGACTACAGGATATGGGCTGACATACCTGTTACCGACACTTTCTACATCCATACCGGCCGTCTAGCCATACATGACATAGTGGATGGCTACGCTTGCAGTCCAGAGCAGCAGGACGGAGAGTGCAGCAGGTACGGCCCTCGGTATTTCCGGCCCGCCGGGAACGTAACCAGGGGCCAGGCTGCAAGGTTCATAGCAAAGTCGGCCTTCCTCGATGAGGTCGTCCCGCCGGGCCAGCAGACCTTCAGCGACGTGCGCCCCGGCCAGCTATTCTGGTCGGAGATAGAGCGCATGGCCGCACATGGCGGCATAGGAGGCTATCCATGTGGAACGCGGCCCGACGAGCCATGCGACTCCCAACAGAGGCCATATTACCGTCCGGGGGAGCATGTCACCAGGGGGCAGGTATCCAAGTTCATAGGGAACATCTTTTACCCGGATTGCCTGGCGCAGCAGGAAGGGCCGTGAGGAGAAGCATCAGAAAATAAAGCAAAAAGCCCCGACCTAAGCCAGGACTTTCTACCGACCGGGATTCCCCAGTCCCTCAGTACATTTGTACAAAAATGGGAACACTTTGTCAACAATTGGGAACAGCAGCTTTAGACCAGGCTCAGGATAACCTAGAACAGAAGATTGGATACTCCTATGCCCGATTACATAGTCGAAACCGAAGACCTGACCAGGCGGTACGGCAGCTTCACCGCCTTGCACGAGCTTAACCTGAGCATCGAGCGCGGGTCGATACATGGCTTCATCGGCCCCAACGGCGCGGGCAAGACCACCACCATGCGCATCCTGGCTACCCTGCTGGAACCGACCAGCGGCCAGGCGTGGGTGTCGGGCTACCCGGTGACCGAGGAGGTTCACGAGGTGCGCCGCAAGGTAGGCTACATGCCCGACTTCTTCGGCGTGTACGACAACATGAAGGTGTGGGAGTACCTCGACTTCTTCGCCGCCGCCTACCACGTGCCCCAGGCCCGCCGCAAAGGGATGATAGACGACCTGCTGGCGCTGGTGGACCTGAACGTGAAGAAAGACAGCTTCGTGGAGGAGCTATCTCGCGGTATGAAGCAGCGCCTGTGCCTGGCGCGCACCCTGGTGCACGAACCCGACCTGCTCATCCTGGACGAACCCGCCTCCGGCCTCGACCCCCACGCCCGCATCGAGTTGAGGGAACTGCTCAAGGAGCTGCGCAGCCTCGGCAAGACGATCCTGGTGTCCTCACATATCCTCACCGAGCTTGCGGAGATGTGCACCCACGTGGCGATCATCGAGCGGGGAAAGCTGCTGGTCAACGGGAGCGTGCAGGACATACTTTTCGCCATGCAGCCCGCCCGCGAGATATACGTGAGGGTGCTCGACAAAGCGGACCAGGCCGCTAGGCTGCTATCCACCCTGTCGGGCGTGTTGAGCGTGCGCGTGCTCCCGCCGAACTTCCGCCCAGGCGCGAGCAATATGCCCCTGCCTGTAGCCACACCCGTACCCGCGCATGCCGCCGAGGGCAACGGTAGCGGCACCGGCATCCCGGCACCTCCCGGCAGCCCCCTCCCACCCGATGCGGGCGCGCACATACCACCGCCACCCGGCACCATACCCGAACAGGGCCTCCCATACATAACAGGCCCCGCTACCCTCCACACCCGCGTCAATGGCGACGACACGCTGCTGCAAATGCTCCTGTCCCAGCTTGTGGGACGCGACATCCCCGTCTACGGGTTCGAGGAAGCTACCGGCAACCTTGAAGACATATTCCTGCGCACCACGAAGGGCTTGGTGCAATAAAAGGACGATGGACGATGTACAAGTTATGAGTTTTGAATTTTGAGTTGTGAGTTGACGGATAGTATCTAACCATCATCCTCTTGGCGCGCTCTTGGCGTCCTTGGCGTCTTGGCGGTTCCGTCTCCTATCGTCCATCGTCCATCGTCCAACAAAGAAGGTCAGTGCAATAATGCAAGTCAATCCAGTCATCGTAAAAGAACTCCGGGGGCGTATGCGAGGGCCGCGCGCCGCCATCGTGATGACGATCTACCTGATCGTGCTCACGGGCGTGACGCTGATGTTCTACTGGATGCTGTCCGCCGCCAACAACTCCGGTCTCGCTAACCCGCAGTCGTCGCAGGTCGGCAAGATCATCTTCTACGTGCTGGTCGTCTTCCAGATGATCATGGTGGCGCTGCTCACCCCCGCCTTCACGGCAGGCTCCATTACCTCCGAGCGGGAGCAAAAGACCTTCGACCTGCTGATGACCACGCTGCTGCCCGCCCGGTCGGTCATCTTCGGCAAACTAGGCTCGGCCCTCTCTTACGTGGTGCTGCTCATCATCGCCATAGCCCCGCTCGAGAGCCTGGCCTTCATGTTCGGGGGAGTGTCGCCGGAGGAGATCGTGCTGTCGCAGGTGGTGATGCTCATGTCGGCGCTGCTGTTCGCCTCGGCGGGCATCTTCTGGTCCTCCATACTGAAAAGCAGCGTGGCGAGCAACGTGCTCACCTACGGCACGATGCTGTTCCAACTCATCGGCATCCCGGTGCTCTATCTCATCATCACCACCACGATGGGCAATTCCAGCTCGGGCACCGGCCCTAACATGACCGAGACGCCGGAGTTCTGGTACACCAGCGGCCTGGTGCTGTCGTCCCACCCGCTCATCGCCATGATAATCAGCGAGATGTTCATCTCCAACGGCGACCCCCTGTTCGTCTATAGTTCGACGCAATACCTCAACGGTAAGGAGCTGTTCATAGTGTCGCCCTGGCTGCTCTTCTGCATCGAAGCGCTCATCTTCAGCACCATCTTCGTGCTGATAGCCATACGGGCGGTGCAGCCGGTGCACATCACCCGGCATAGCAAGAAGACCGCGCCCAGCCAGGAGCTTGCGCCCGTGGGCGCCTACGCGGCAGACCAACAACCCCAGCCTCCGCCACCCCCAACCGCAACCACGCCCGCCGAGGCACCCTACGCGGCACGAGTGGAGCAACAACCCGGCCAGAATCAGCCGCCGCAAGCCTGATTGGAACCCTGGGGCCACCGCGTGCGTCTTAAAGGTATAATCACACTATGGACGCGACCGGCCAACTGACCAGCATAGCCCCGAACGACCCGCGCTTGAAGCAGCTACAGGGAGTGCTGGCGCGTGTGCAGGCCCGCTTCCGGCTCATGGAGGCGGCGCGGCTGGTGCCGGTCGCGGCGATGCTGGGCGTGGCGGCGGCGGTGGTGCTCGCGGCGGTGTGGCGCTTCGAGAGGATGTTGCCGCTCGCCGGCCTGCTGCTTGTGGGTGCCGGGCTGGTTGTGTCGGCGGTGCTCACGACGTTGTTGTACGCCCTCTTGCGGCCGCGAGACCTGATGCACACCGCCCTGCGCGCCGACCGTACGCTCTCCCTGGACGAGCGGCTGTCCACCGCCCTGGAAGACGCCATCAAGCCCGCCCCTGCCAACATGCAGGCCCTGCGAGAGGCCCAGCTAGACGATGCCCTCACCGTCGCAAGGCGAATCGCCCCCGGTAGAGACCTGCCTTTGCGCGTGCAACGCCGGGAGTTGATGCCACTGGTAGCTATGCTCGCCCTCTTCGCGTTTGCCATCCTGGTGCCGAACCCGGCCATCTTCACGCGAGACCCGGAGGTGCGGGCGCAGATAGAGGCCGAGAAGGCGCGGCTCGAAGAGGTGCAGAAGGCGATAGAGGCCAGCCCCAACGCCGCCACCCCTGAGCTACAGGAGCTGCTCAAGGAGCTTGCCGCCCTGCAAGACGAACTCGCCCGCGAAGACCTCACTAAGGAGGAGGCGGTGGCTCGGCTGTCGGAGGCCGAGAGCAAGCTGCAAGAGGCCCTCGACCCGCAGTCCCCCGCGCAACGTGCGGCCCTGGACCAATTAGCACGCCAGCTTGAGACCTCGGGCAGTGACGCCGCTAAGAAGGCAGCCGAGGCGCTGCGCCGTGGCGACACCGAAGAGGCGGCCAAGCAGCTTGAGCAAGCAGGGAAAGACGCCGCTAAGATGACCCCCGAAGAGCGCAAGGCGCTGGCCGAGGCGATGCGGCAAGCGGGCGCGAACGTGGCCCCGCTCGACCCTGAGATGGCGCGGCGGCTGAACGAAGCGGCTAACGGGCTGGAGAGCAACGACCCCCAGGCCGCGCAACAGGCAATGAAGGACCTGGGCGAGCAGGTGCGAGAGCGCGGGCAGCAACTAGCCACCCAACGGGAGGTAGAGCAAGCCCTCTCGCAAATCCAGCAGAGCAAGTCGAACGTGGCCCGCTCGGGACGAGAACAGGCACAATCGGGCACCCCCAGGCCCGGCGGCACCAGCCAGGCCAACGCGAACGGCACCGCTAGGTCGGGCACGGCTGTAGCGTCGAACGGCAGCCCTGTGTCAGGCACCCCGGTGACGCCGAATGGCACAGCTGTTATCCTGGGCTCGCCCGTTTCAGGCACACCCGCCGGAACAGGCACGCCGGGCACTCCCGTGCTAGCGCAGACCACCCCAGGGCAGGGCACCCCGGTAGCCGCCGAGGGTCAGGGCCAGCAAGGGCAAGGACAGGGGCAGGGGCAGGGACAAGGCCAGCAAGGTGGACAGGGCGGGCAGGGCAACCAGGGCCAACCCTCCAATAGCTGGGGCAAGGGCCACACCGAGCCTGTGTACGCCCCCGGCCCGGACGTGAACGCCGCCCTCACCCCCGTCACCTTGCAGGGGCAGGAGGACCCGGACGGCGAGCAGAGCACCGGGGCGACCAACACCGACGCCAACAACACCGGCCCCGCCCAAGTGCCCTACGAGCAGGTCTACGGGCAGTACCGCGAGCAGGCAGGCAACGCCCTCAACAGCGACTACATCCCCCAGGGCTACAAAGACTTGGTTCGCGACTACTTCAACGGCATTGACCCCGCACAACCCCAGCCTGAGGAACCCGCGCAGCCCTAGCGTGTTGTCGGTGTATACTAGGCGCTAGGAAGATGTTCAACGTATTGCGGCATGGTCGCCAGCCTACGCCCGGCGATTGAAATCGCGGGCTACACCTTGCAAAGTCTGCCCTGCGGCAAACTGCTTCATCTAATAGAGCCTAAAGAGATCTAAAACGGTCTAACAGTCCCCTCCGGGGACTTTGCGAGGTGTAGCCCGCGATTTCAATCGCCGGGCGTCGACCTTCGCCACCTGTACCTCTTGACTCGCCAACCGCCGGTCATCGGCTTGCGACTGCGCCGTAATCCACATTCCTAAAACTGGGCATTCGCCTTGTGATAACCTAGTTCAGTGGCTAATCAATAGATATTGAGCCCAAGTTTGGCCTCCTCCACCATAAACACCCTCAAACCTGCCGCTAACACCACTAGGGCAACCCGCGCGGCCTGGACGCCCTCCCTGCTCGCGCTCGCGGGCCTCGTGCTCGTAGCGGCCGGGCTGCGCTTCTACTGCCTCGACTGCTATGGCCTCTGGTACGACGAAGTCTCTTCCGTACAGGTGGCGCAACGCGGCCTGGGTGCGGTCCTGACCGACCGCTTTGGTTGGATGCGCGTGCAGACCCCCCTCCACTACCTCCTCGTCTGGCTCAGCATCCAGCCGCTCGACCCCACGGCCAGCGCGGTGCTCGTGCGCCTGCCGTCTGTGCTCGCGGGGCTGTTGACCCCTGCCGTCGCCTACGGGCTGGGCCGGGAGATGTTCGGGCGGGCGCAGGGGCTGCTCGCGGCCCTGTTCGTGGCGCTCTCGGCGGTGCACGTAAGCCACTCGCAGGACGCGCGGCCCTACGTTTTCCTGGCGCTGTTCACCGGCCTGTCGATCTACTGCCTGCTCGTATCAGAGCGCACCGGGGAGCGCCGGTGGTGGCTGGCCTTCGCGGGCAGCATGGCCGCCAACCTCCTCATGACCTACCACGCGCTTACCCTCGCGGTGCCCGCCTTCGCGCCTTACCTGCTGTGGGTGCTCTACAGGGCGTGGCGAGGGCGCCATGTCGAGCACGGTAGGGCGCAGCTTCGGAGCGCAATCCTCAGCGTGGTAATTATCGCCGCAGTGGGGGTAGTAGTCTTGCTCGACATCCTGGGAGTGCCGAGGACCCCACCCAACCTGTCGCAGTTCTCGCTCGCCTCGGTGGGCGACCAGCTTGGGCGGATGCTCAACCGGCTGGGGCAGGTAGGGGTAGAGCGCGAAGCCGAGAAGACGCTGCAATGGGTGGTCGCGGCTGTGGCCCTGCTGGGCGTGCTGTTTGGCATCCGTCAGAGGCGGTACCGCGCGGTGCTGCTGTGCCTGCTGATGCTGCTGGTGCCCGTGCTGCTCATGGCGGTGCTCAGGACGACCAACACGGTCTTCCAGCGGTACGTGCTCTTCACGATGCCCTTCTACTTCCTGCTCCTCGCCAACGCGGTGGTAGGAGCGCGCACGCTGTTGCCCGCGAACTGGAAGGCGGCCGGGCGGGCGGCTTCCGGCGCGTTGGGCGCTGGGCTGCTCATGTTGTTCGGGCTTGGCCTGTACGTCTATTTCAGCCCAGAGCAGCACAAGCAACTCTCCTTCCTGCCCGACTACCGGGGAGCGGCCCGCTATCTCTCCGAGCGCGCGCAGCCCGGCGACCTGATCGTGCTGCTGGAGGAGCCGCCCCAGAGCATGCAGGTATTCGACTTCTACTGGCATGGCAGCCCGCCCGCGCCCAGCATGGCCGCCATCGACCCCAGGGTGCACGCTCAACCCGCGCCCCGTAGCATCTACTGGGTGGTAACGTACGCGCTCAACGACCCCGCTTACCTGGAGGCCCTGCGAAACGCCTCTCCCAGGGCACAATTCGCCTCCGTGGGTGAGTTCCACCGTCTGCTGGTGCTCCAGGAGAACAGCCCCGGTGAGGTGACACCCAGCTTACAGCGCATGGCAGCCCGCATGTCGCAGGCTAACCCCCCGTTTTCACCCAGCCTGCAATCCCTCCACACTCTACAGGGCAGCCTCTTACAGGCGTCTGGTGATACAGAAGCAGCCGCCAACGTCTACCGCACCGCCGGTCCCTTCTACCTCATAGGCGAGGAGTACCTCACCACCGCACGGGGCTTCCACGCCAGGGGAGACCGCCGCGCCGCCTGGCGAGAAGCCATCATGTCCCTCTTCGTGGAGCCATATCGCCCCCAAACCCACACCTTCCTCGCCCAACTCCTCCAGGAAGAGGGCCTCACCCCGCAAAGCGACCTGGAGCAACAGGTAGCGGAGCAGCTAGGACGGTGATTTGGAAATTGGAATTTCGAATTGCGAATTTGCTCTGGTTCTTACTAAATTCGCAACTCGAAATTCCAATTTCCAAATCGGAGTTTCCCCACCCCGTACCTATGTCATACAGCGGATGCCCCTGTGAGGCTATTACGTGGACGGCAGCGTAGTGGTAGACTTGTCTCAGCCGGGACGGTGCTTCCCCGGCCTTCGGCACGTCATATGAGCAGTGAGATAAGCAACATAGAGGCTTCTACCTTGCAGAGCACGCCCGCTACCCAGGCGGGAACGTCGCATAACCCCTCTCCACAGCGCATGTTGAGGCTGCTGGCGATTGTGACTTGCGCGGCGCTGCTGCTGGTCTACCTGCTCGACTGGTATGCCGTCACCCGCGATCCCCAGATGCACGGCTTCGACGGCGTGGTACGGCGCTCCGACTTCCTCTCCAACCTCACGGGCGCGAAGCTGATAGCCGAGGGCAACGGGCACAATCTCTACAACCTGGACGTGCAGCGCGACGCCCAGAACGCGGTCCTGGCCCCTTACTTCACGCTGGACCCAGGCAAGATACTGCCCTACAACCACGTCCCCTTCGAGGCGATGCTTACCGCCCCGCTGGTAGCGTCCGGCGTGCCCTACACGGCCATATTCACCCTATGGGAACTGCTGATGCTAGGGCTGCTGGCAGCCTCCATCTGGACCATGCAACGAGTGCTGCCGGTGCGTGGCGCGGCGCTCCCTATCATGGTACTGGCTGTCGTATCGTACCAGCCGGTAGCGCGCGCCTTCATACTGGGGCAGAACTCCCCGATGGTGCTGCTGGGCATCTGCCTTGTGTACGCGGCCTCTCGACGGAGGCTGGACGTGTGGACCGGGCTGGCGCTGTTGCTGGTGGTCCCGAAGCCCCAGGTGCTGCCCGTGATAGGGCTGTTGCTGTTGCTGCAAGGCCGTTGGCGGGCGCTGCTCGTCTTTGGGGGAGCCTTGTTGGCCCTGTGCGTGGCCGCGATGCCCTTGCTAGGAGCCGATTGGCCCTTGCAATACGTCCGGCTGCTGGTCGGCGTGGCGGGCTGGCAGGACACCGGCGCTATAGACCCCGGCATCATGCACAACTGGCGCGGCTTCGCCACCAACCTGTTTGGGGGGTGGGCACCGGGCCTGGTGACGCCAATCTTCCTGCTGCTGACCCTCCTGTCGCTGGGCCTGCTCGTGTGGCTGTGGCTCAGGGCCAGGGGCGCAAGCACGAGCACAGCAGAGGCCCACGCCACCGGCCAAGCCTCCTTCGATATGCTTTGGGCCGTGGCGGGCATCGTGGCCGTGCTCACCTCCCTGCACCTCAACCCGCACGACCTGGTGCTGCTCATATTCCCCGCCTGGATCGTGGCGACCTACGCGCTCTCCGGGGCCTTTGGAGTTGCCTCCCGCGTAGGCTTGGTGGCACTATGGCTGGCCTACGCTCTCATGGCGACCACGTCCTTGCTGCAAGCCGTACCTGCCATCAGATGGAGCGGAGTGGTGCTGAACGTGCTGCTCATGGCGGGGATGGCGCTGTGGCTCGTGTGGCAACGAGAAGACGCAACCGCCAAGACGCCAAGTACGCCGAGGACGCCAAGTTAGCGCCAAGAGGTTCATGTTGGTGGATGCAGGGGCACTATGCAACGTACAAGTAGCGATGTGCTGCCCTGGCACAAACGAGAAAGGGACCCGAATGGGTCCCTTTCTCGTTTTACCGGCGCTAGACCGGCTGTAACTGTAGAGGTGTGACCTTAGGGCCTTTGAGGCTGTGGGGTCGATGTGGGGCCGGGTATGGTCTGAGTATTGGTGGCTACCGGCTGCAGCGTGGCCGTGGCGGTAGGTGCAGGCAGGTTAGTGTTGCAGTTAGGGAAGAAGGTGTTAGCCACTATCTTCGCTGCTTGACCCCTGGTTACGTTCGCGCCGGGGCGGAAGTACGGGCGGTTGCCGCCAGTACAAGGCTCGCCTGGGCCGCCGCACGGGTATCCACCCATGACGTTGCGCTGAGCCAGTCGCTCCACGAAGACGTAGAACGAGCTAGGATCGCTGCTAGGTGGCACATCGGCAAAGGTCTGTCCGCTCACCATGTTGGTGAAACCGGCGGCGTTGGAGACGATCTTCGACAGCTGTGCGCGAGTAGCAGTGTTGCCAGGGCGGAAGAAGGCGCGGCTCACGTCGTCGCATTCTTCATCTACGTCACCATCCCCATCAACGTCGGAACCGCATGGGTACCCGCCTATGATGTTGCGGCTGCTGAGCCTCTCTACGAAGGGATAGAAGGAGCTTGGGCTGTCGCTGGGTGGCACGTCAGAGTAGGTCTGCCCCTCAACCTCTTCGTTGAAGCCCGCCGCGTTCGATACGATCTTGGCGATCTGGCCCCTGGTTACAAAGTTGCCGGGCCTGAAGGTGCCGTCGGGATAACCGCTGAGCACGCCCTTGCAGGCAAGGCACTTCACGAACGGGTGGAAGGTGCTACCCGGAGGCACATCACTGAACTCGATGGTGCAGGCGATAGCCGTTGCGCTAGGCGCCACGGTGCTAGTACTTGAAGGCGCTACAGTGCTGGTGCGGGTGCTAGTACCTGAAGGCGCTACAGTGCTGGTGCTCGTGCTGGTACCAGTCGCAGTAGGAGTGGCAGTCAGTTGGCCCTCGGTGAACACCTCCAGCACCTCTGCGCGATTGCCTTTGGTGTTGTAGTGGTGGAGTAACAGCGCACCGAGCGACCCGTTTGCCTGGAAGGCAGCTTCGTTATAGGTTACAGGGATGCTGTTGCCAGGCAGGTCATTGTACATCGGGAGGCCTGGGATGCCACCGGTGAAGTCCAGTCCGGGGTTGGCGGGGTCGTAGGTGAGCCAGTCGGTCTGGTCGATGATACCCGTGCCGGTGCCGAAGAACCTGCTAAGGGTCGCAACGCGGTAGTTGAACCTGGTGTTGGCCGTGTTTGTGTACAGCGACGAAGCCTTTACCGGCAACACCAACACGTTGTTGTTGAAGATGGCCGTCGCCAGGACGTTGGGCGGGTACCAGTTCAGGTAGTCCTGGAAGGTTCCCTGGGTAAAGTTTGGAGGATTAGCAGACAAGATACTCCAGTGTATGTCAAGCTGGTTAGTGCCATCGTTGGCAGAAAGGTTCAGCAACCTCCTGTCAACGGTACCATCCCTGTTGAGATCGATGTCAACCCGGTAGGTATTCTCGACAGTCGGCACGGAGAAGTCTGCATATGTGACTATCCCGAAGAATATCACGCTCTGCGTTATGGTTGCCCTGGCGGGCGCATCCGAGGTGACACCGACGTACTGCAAGTCTGCGGTCTTGGCGTTTGCAGGAACACTCGTCGTAAGGGTGATCTCTCCACTCGTGGTGGCAACTTCCATGGCCGATACCACCGACTTGATGTCGTATGGGTAGGCTGCGCCGGTATTCACGCCCTGGCCGGTAAGGTTCAGGTTGGTCGAGGAATTCGCGTTGGGGAAGACCAGCGACTCCTGCGCCGCCGACATAGCGGAAGCGGGGCGTATGCTCGAATAGACCGACAGGCGCAACTTCGGCCCCTGGACGTGGCTGGGCGTGAGCGTTATGAGGCCGCTCGCTTCGCTCATCCAGTGTCGTGGCAGCAGGCCTAGCCCGACTGCCTGCTGGACTTCAGTCATCGTGGGATCGTGAGTGTTCTTCATCTGCGAGGCATCTGCGTTCAGCTGCACAATGAAGGTAGCGGTACCGCCTGCGGGCACGTTCACCACGTTGCCGCCGGGGAAAGAGTAGCTGACGCCCGGCACCGTGCTGCGCGGATCGTATGCGATCTGGTAAGAAACCGGGGTGGTGCCCTTATTGGCAACTTCTACGGTCCTGGTAAGGGTAGCTGTGCCCAGCACCTCCACCGCCCCGAAGGAGACACCCACAGCGCCGTCGACATCGGCATTGTAGAAGACCACATCTGTATCCAAAGCCGTGGGCACATGCAGTCGCCCGGTACCCACGCGCTGCGGCGAGAACTTGGTACCTGTCTGGCCTGGGTCAGTAAACAGGTCGTTGATGGCAGTGTTCATCAACAGGGCCTTGCGCTCTTCAAGCGACCAGTCGGGGTGCAATTCGTGCATCAAGGCCATCACGCCCGCCACGTGCGGCGAGGCCATGGAGGTGCCACCGATGCTCTTCCCGTGGGTGCCTGTACCGGCATCCGTCGAGAAGATAGTCTGCCCAGGAGCCGCGATGTCCGGCTTGATGGCGTTGTCCTTCGTGCGCGGGCCGCGTGAGGTGGAGGAGACCACCAGGTCGTTGGCAGTAGGGACAACGAGCTTGGTGCTGTTCGCGTACTCGTTCGTCAGGGTAACTTCTACGTTTGAAGGTTGGCCCGCGGTGAGCTGGCTCTTCAACTCGTCACCGACCTGCTTGACGGTATACATAGCGGGGATATCGGCGTTGCCTGCGATGGTGGTATCAGGGTAGATCGTAGTGTCCACCATGATGATACCCCTGGCCCCGGCGTTCCTCGCATTGTTCGTGCGGACTGCCGAGCCGCAGCCGGCAGGGAAGGTCAGGTCCCCAGGCTTCTTCCAGTCCACCAGCACGATTCTGTCGTTAATATTGGCGGCATCGGTACCTGTCCAGGCGGTACAACCATACTGGTTGGTCGCCGGATAATACACAGTCCGGGTAATAGGCACCGGGTTAGTGACCGGCGGCGAGGCCCAGTTATAGTTGGCGCTCTTGGAAGCAGGTTTCACCCCGGAGATCACGGTCGGCGTGTTCACACGGAAGGCATCCAGAACGCTGACGGCATCATGGATATTCGCAACTGACAGCGCCCAAGTGGATGTGCCGGGGCTGCCGTTGATGAAGTGAGTGTCGCCGCTGTTGCCCGCCGAAGTGACAACTTGCACGCCGATCAGGGCGGCATTTTCGGTGGCCGCAGCCGAGGGGTCGTTAGAGGTACCAAAAGCCGCACCCAGGGACATATTGATGATGTCCAGGTGGTCGGAGAAGTTGTCGTCGCTGTTGGGGTCGGTAGCCCAGTCAATCGCCGCCACTGTGAGAGATGTGCTACCTGTGCAGCCGAAGACGCGCAGGGCATAGAGGTCCGCTTTTGGAGCGGTGCCGGGGCCGATGCGCATGGCGTTAAGCTGTGTAGGGGTCAGTGAAGAGTATGTACCCGTATAGGTGGTACCGTCCGCATTTACTCCATAGCCCGCTGCTGTGCCCGCCACGTGCGAACCGTGTCCGCCACCCAGGGTGCTGGGGCAGTCGAGCGGGTTGTCATCGGGTAAGGGAACGCCGGTGGTGCCATAGTTGTTGCCCGCGAAGTCGTACCCACCGACTACCTTTGAATTCGGGAATACGCCGGCTGCCGCAGTTACGGCGCGGGGCGTGGTATCTGTGTAGACGTTGTAGCCGGTGCCGGGACCGCCCATATTCGTGTGGAGGTAGTCGATACCGGTGTCGATGATGCCGATGCTGATGTTGTCGCCTGTAAGGCCGTTGGCACCCTGCCAGGCCAGGTACGCACCGGTCAGTTGCACGGCGTAGGCATTATCACGCTCATGCAGGGGCAAAACGTGGATCGCCTTGATGCCGGCTATGTTCCGCATCTGCTCCACTGCCTGTGCGTCGGCCAGTACTGCGATGCCGTTGTAGGCCTTCTGCACGCGGAAGAGCACGGTCGCCGTAGGCGCAAGGCGGCTCAGCGATTGGAGCACTGTTTGCTGCGCTTGCTCGTTCCTGTCAGCCTGCACTTTGCCGGCCTGGACCGCGTTCGCGCTGGCGCTCTTGCCGGTGCCCCCGGCTTGTGCGTAAGCTACCGTAGCGGGCAAGCCATGAAGCTCTAGCATCAAGTTCACCGGCCCCTCGGACTCGTTCAACAGTTCCGCCACGGCCTCGTCCATCGTGGGGCGCGTATCGTCTGGTCGCGGCTCCACGTGCTGCGAAGTCTGCACTGCGCTAACCTGGCTTGCCTGTATGCTGGGGGCTAAACCCGCAGCTACAACGATCATAGCCAGCATCACCAGCATGGAGATGCGCACGTACATCCGCGTTCTTTTGCTCAATTTCTTCACTCCCAACCTCCTATGTTGCCGTTGTGGGTTATCGTAGGATTCCCATCTCGCTTTGGTCGCTCCGTCTCGCAAGGGAGCTTGCACCGCGTCGACCATACCAGCATCTTCGCAGATAACTCGCCCGCATGTGCCGAGATTACATCTCCTGTTCCTCCTTTCTAAGAGAGACGTAAATTCCATAGAGGACACAACTAGGCTGCCCGTGTCCTATCTGATGGCATAGCTAAGAGAGAAGAGTTGCTGCTTATCTCCCAATACTGAATAAGGTCTGCATAAACGATGCAGACCTCAATTGTGCCGGGTTCTAAATTTGAGGTGCGAAAAAAGAGGACAGCAAGTAGAGGTACCTGTAAGCCTTACTGTTTCAGGAATTGGGTGCTTCTGCACCGGCGTGCTCTTTGGCTGCAACGATGTCTGGAACGAGCCTCCAAAGGGAGGCAGCATGCGCCCGGTTATAAAGTGACCTTCGCAAGGTATGTCATACTATATCCGATGCCGAATCATTAAACAAGATATAAGGAGAATATTCTCTCACAATATTCTTTCTGGCAATCTCTATATACTTGAGACCCCTTTGCGTGCTCCATGTGCAGAGATTAAGAAGCTTTTACAAATTAAAAGACCAGGGTACGATGTAATGTACCCTGGTCCCTTGTTGTGCTCGCCTGGTCCTTACTGTCTTGCCCCATGACATTTGGCCGAGCTATCCGCCGTTGCGCCTGTAGTTGCCGTTGCCGCGCGGGCTGCCCTGTACGCGGGGGCCGGCATTGCCCTGGCCCTGGTTCCTGGACCCCTGCATGAAGCGTGGGTCCATCTTGCGCATGCGGTAGTCGCCGCACGGCAGGAACACGTGGCGGCACAGGTCAGGGTCGCACAAGCGGGAGCGGATGCGCGGGTCGAGCGTGTCCAAGTCCGAGTTGGTGGTGACCACCGTGGGCAGGCGGTTGTTGTACCTGTGGTTGAATATCTGGTACAGCTTCTCCGCCGCCCAAGGTGTGGACTGCTCGGCTCCCAAGTCGTCCACCACCAGCAGGTGAGCCGAGCGTATCTGCTCAAAACGTTCATCGTACGTCTTAGGGCTGTTGGGTGCGAAGGCCGACCGCAGATGATCCAAAATATCAGGGGCCACAGCGAAATAGACCTGCATACGGTGATCTTGCACCACGTGGTTTGCTATAGCAGCAGCTAGGTGGGTCTTGCCGGAACCATAGCCGCCCATGAGCACCAGCCAGCGCTCGGGGTTATGAGCAAAGTCGGCGGCTGTATCGTAAGCCTCGGCAGCTCCTGGCACCTCCGGGTCGAAGTTGGCGAACACTTTGCTGGAGAAAGCTTCCAGGTTGCTCAGCTTATAAAGCTCCTCCAGGTTGCTCTCCTCGGTGGCGTTAGTGCGGCACACGCAAGGGTAGAGCCTGCCGAAGCGAGGGTCGCCCACGTGCACATCCATCCGCAGCCAACCCACGCCCTTGCAGTGAGGACAGGGAGCTTCGCCCGATTCGGAATTTCGCACTTCGAGTTTCGAATCTGTTGGATTGTTAGCGGACGGTTTTCGCAATTCGAAATTCGACATTCCAAATCGGTCCTCAGTCTGGTCTGAAGAGGAAGGCGTACTTGCCCTTGGTGTATTTATCGGGATCGAGAGATCTTTCAGCAGGTCCCCTATCTTTTCCACTGTTCATTCCCTCCACGGCCCACCGTTCGAGGATGCGCTCGATGTACCGCCAGTTGCGCTTGTTGTTGCTGACGGCTTCTTCAAAGGCCGCCTCTATCCACTCCAGGGGGTAGCGTCCCTCGGCGTCCTGTAGCTTCTCGGCCAAAAGCGGCGTGAGCAGGCCGATGTTCTGCTCGTACAACGCGAAAATAGTGGGACGCTCGACCACAATGTTGATTTTGGACTTTAGGTTTTGGATTTTGGATTGTCCGTTGCCATTGGTGTGGCCGTTGCCGTTGCCGTTGTGCTCCGTATGGCCGCTAGCTGCGACTAGAGGCGTGGCGGCTACGTCTATTTTGCCTTTGCCGAGGGCTTCCACCCAGGCCCGGTTGTCGCGGGTGTTGAGCATGAACCAGGCTTCGGCGCGGCCTTCGCTCACCTCGTTTGGCTCCTCGCGCACCCACATTTGCAGGAGGGTGCCCCTTGCCACCGCAAGCTCCAGCCCCTCGCGTAGCGCCTCCAGCCAGGGCCGAGGCCCCTTCACGGGCGAGAGGCCCGCGCGCAAGGCGGTGTCGGCCTCCATCTCGTCCAGGCTCACCATGCGTGGCACGCCGTGGGCGTAACCGTCGGGCGCGCCATGCCGGGCCAGCCGCCAGAAGAGGTAAAGCGTCACCTTCATCTCCAGCATGGAGGTGATGGAAGGCAGCACGTCCTCGAAGAAGCCCTCCGGCACGCGCACCGTCTTGATCCTGTCGCTTGAGAACCCGATAAAAGGCTTCACGGTCGAGGAAGTTCCGAGTATTGAGTTTTGAGTTTTGAGTTCGTGCCAATCGTTATCACGTCGTCTGGTGTTACTCCTTACTCACTTTATTCTCGCTTCATACTGCACAAAGCCCCTTCCTCGTGTGCCCACTCTCATCCTGTCATCCTGAGCGTAGCGAAGGATCAGTGGCCCGTTCTTGACTCTTCCTATTGAGGCACCAATGTTCCTCTTGCCAACATTAGTCTCTGCTTTGAGGACTCTCGCCTGCCCACCTGATCCTTCGCTACGCTCAGGATGACAGGGTGGTGCTTTGGTCCTGCACATCGGGCTGCTGAGGTGCGTACTATAACACTCAACACGCTTCACAGCCGCGATTTCCTCCACAAACCCACATCAACTCCGCGTAACCTCCGCGCTCTCTGCGTCTCTGCGGTGAATAATCCATTACGCCCAACTAGCTCAGCGGGTCGTTGCGGTAGACCTCCAGGTCGGTGAACTTGGTGGTGTTGTTCCAGAAGCGCAGAGGGATGACGGCGAGCGGCCCATTGCGGTGCTTGGCAATATGGATTTCGGCGATGCCCTTCTTCTCCGTCTCCTCGTCGTACATCTCCTCGCGGTGGATGAACATCACCATGTCGGCGTCCTGCTCCAGGCTACCCGACTCCCTGAGGTCCGACAGCATCGGCACGTGCTTGGTGCGGCTTTCGACCGCGCGGGATAGCTGGGCGCAGGCCAGCACCGGGATGTTCAGCTCGCGGGCCATCAGCTTGACGTTGCGGCTGATTTCGCCCACTTCCTGCACGCGGTTGCCGTCCTTGCGCGATGTGCCCTGCATTAGCTGCAAGTAGTCGATGATGAGCATATCCACGCCCACCTCGGCCTTGAGCCGCCGCGCCTTGGCCCGCAACTCGCTCACCGAGAGGCCCGCGCTGTCGTCTATGTAGATGGGCATGCTCGCCAGGCGGCCAATCGCGTCCGACACCAGAACCCAGTCGTCGTCAGTGAGGTATCCGAGGCGCAGGCGCTGGCTGTCCACGCCCGTTTCGACCGCCAGGAGGCGCTGCACAAGCTGTTCGCGGCCCATTTCGAGGGAGAATACGCCCACGTGCTTGCCCCGCATAGCCGCGTTGTGAGCGATGCCCAGGGCAAGGGAGGTCTTACCCGTACCGGGACGGGCCGCCAGGATTATCATGTCGCTCGGCTGGAGGCCGCCGGTTACCTCGTCCATGTCGTGGAAGCCGGTGGGCACACCCGCTACCAGGCCGGGGTTGTGCTGGATGTTCTCGATGCGCTCGTAGTACTCGTTCAGCACCTGCTCGATAGACACGAACTCGGTGGTACCGGTGCGTTGCGACACGGCAAACAGCATCGACTCGGCCTTGTCGAGCACGCTGCTTACTTCCTGCTCTTCCGAGTAGCCCAGCGCGGCTATCTCGCCTCCCACCGAAATGAGGCGGCGCAGCACGGCGGTACGCTCCACAATGTGGGCGTAATACTCGATGTGCACCGAGGTGGGCGTGCGGTTTACCAGGCCGATGAGGTAGCTGGAGCCGCCGATGTTCTGCAAGCGGCCCGTGCGCTCTAGCTCCGACGACAGGGTCACCGGGTCGGGCGGTTCGCGGCGGGCGTACAGGTCGAGCACGGCGGCGTAAATCCAGCCGTGGGCCTCGCGGTAGAAGTCCTCCGGGCGGAGGAACGGCGCGATCTTGATGATCGCGTCGCGGTCAAGCAGGAGGGAACCCAAGACAGCCTCTTCGGCTGACAGGTCGTAAGGCACGGGACGCTCTATAAGCGCCTGGGTTGCTAATGCCATAGCTACCTCACATCAGTGATGAGTGAAAAGTGACGAGTAACAAGTAATGAGCAATTAGTGCTGAGTACTCTCTAAACTCAAAATCCAACTATCAACACAATATCTGACTGACTCAACCCCGTTTACTCGTTGCTACAGGTAACTATGTGTAGCACCGGCATTACCGGGAAAGGAACAAACCGGATGATTTGGGAATTAGGATTTCGGATTGCGGATTTGGCCGGATATCTACTAAATCCGCAATCCGAAATCCTAATTCCCAATTTCCTACGTCGGGTTGGCTTCGGCTTCCTGCTCGGCTACCTCTTCGGAGGCGGCATCGCCTGTGCCCGCGCCACCTTCGGGAGTGCCCGCTCCGGCCTCGCCACCTGCGTCTGCCGCAGCATTCGCACCTGCGCCCGCACCCGACTGAGCGGGGGCCGATGCACCGAAGGCACCCGCCGCTTCCGACGCGACCTCCACCTGGAACTGAGCGACTATGCCGCTACCGAAGTCCGCAGTGGCCGCGTAGGTGCCGGTGCGGTGGATCGCCTCGGCAAGCTCCACCTTGCGGCGGTCAACCGTCACGTTGAGCTGCTTGCCAATCGCCTCGGCCACGTCAGCCGGGGTGATCGAGCCGTACAGGCGGTTCTCGGAGCCTGTTCTGGCTCGTATCCTCACCACCTTGCCGTCGAGGGCGGAAGCGGTCTGCTGGAGCGTCTCGCGCTGCTTGCTGGCCTTGCGGGCGATTGCCTCAGCCTGGGCCTCGGCCTGCTTGAGCGAGCCACGGGTCGCGGGTGCCGCCAGCTTCTTAGGGATGAGGTAGTTGCGAGCGTAGCCGTCGGCCACTTCCTTGATCGCGCCTGCCTCGCCCACGCCGGGCACGTTCTGGGTCAGTATTACTTTCATCCGGGGAATGCTCCCTCTACTTTCTGAGTCAAGGGGGAAATCCTTGCCTCGAATTATACCACAGGGACGCACCCCGGCCGGAATTGCACCCGCCGTACACTCGCTTTGCACACGTTATACACGCTCACCAGGCACCAGTGGCGCTTGCAACGACCGCCGGATGTGGAAAACTACAATAGCTCCGAGAGACAAAGAAGTGGAGATTACTACCCAAAGCCCCGCCCTTGTCATTCTGAGCGCAGCGAAGAATCAGGTGGGTAGTTAGGCCATCAAATTTGGAGACCATGTCCCCCTTTGTCATTCTTCACTGCGTTCAGAATCTCGTCCTACAGCACCCAAGTAACACCTTTCCTACAGCAACAGAGTACCGCAAGAAAGAGGGAACATCCCGGTGGAGGACGAGATTCTGAACGCAGTGAAGAATGACAAGGGCGGGGCTATGCTGCTCGTATTCGGCTGTGCTATTTATGCTGTGCTATTTATTAAGAAGCTTCCAGGTACCAGGGCAGAGCCTGTCGTGCCTGTAAGCGGAGCGTGCAATCTATGGAGTTTGCAGAGCAGTCACGTATAAAGCACAAAACAACCCGGCACCTCCACCACGCCATGTTACGTGGTGAACGTGCCGGGTTGTTGCCCTGTGCGCCGCTAGCTTCCTTGCGAGCCGCTAGTATTGTCTACAGCAGGATTATCTCCCGTTCGCTATCGCCTTCCCTGATGAACAGCCCCGCGTTGGGGGTATTTTCTATTTTCGTCGTAAGGAGGCCCAGCTTGAGGAACCGCCGGATGATGTCTATCACCGTCGTCTGGCGGCTATCGGCGATCTTCTCGATTTCCTCGAAGAGCGATTCGGGCACCACTATCTGGTATTTCTTCATACCGCGCTGCTTGAGGGGCAATGGCGGGCGCTTCTCATGTTCCACATCGCTCTCAGGCTGTTCGCTCTTCTCCGGCGTGTTGAACGGCAGGGAGGGTGGAGCGGCCTCGTCTTGGGGCTGCCTCCTCGTTTTGCTTACTGTCGCCATGTCCTCTTGCCCCTTTCACAGAAGTAGTGCCCTCGATTACGAGCCGCTCTTTTGCGTTCGCTCTCCTGGACGTGCTGGATCGCCTAAATTGGGCGCATATGATTCCTATATAAGCTACGCTAGTAGGTTGCACGGGATGGTTATGAGTGGGAACTCCACATGATGTGGGTGAAATGCGGCATTTACCGGGCGAATCATATACCCAAATCGCAATCACCTCGCAGTAGATAACGCATCTGCCACCGTCTTTGCCCGGTATTTGTCCGCTGGTTTCACAAGCGTTCCTAAGCGTCTGACTGCCCCCATTAAATGTTTCTATTGCATTTCATTGCGTGGTACTCACTGAAACAAACTATTGTAGGCGCAGGTTGCGGGTAAGAACGAAGGCTAGAGAAGCACAGGGCAGTACTTCCTTCCCCCCACCCCCGTCTCTTTCTCCCATTTTTGGTCCTAACCCCATTTTTATTTGCTATACTCGGACCGTGGGAGCATCTTGCCCCTTTTGCATTTTGGATTTTAGATTTTGGATTTCGGATTTTGAGGTCCGGACGAAATCACGAATCCAGAATCGAAAATCCAAACTCTAAAATCCAAAATCGAGGACAGTATGGCGGGCAACAAGGCAATTTACGATACCGCGATGAAGCGCGCCCACGACCATGCATGGGCCAACCAGTGGGACCGCGCGATTAAGGAATACGACAGGGCGCTTACCGAGTTCCCCGACGACCTGGCTGCCTGCCGCAACCGCGCGCAGTGCCTATTCCGCTTGCGCCAGTGGCCCGAAGCCCTCGCCGCCTATAGCAGCCTTGTGCAGAAAGACCAGGCCGATCTCTTCGCCGTCAACCGGCTGGCCGAGATACACCTGGCGCTGGGGCAGTCTGAAGAGGCATCCGCCACTTATTTCGCCCTGGCGGACAAGTACTCGGCCCAGAACCAGTTCCACGAGGCCATCCGCGCCCTGCGAGACCTGGCCCGCGCCATGCCCCACAGCCGGGAGGTGCACGTGCGCCTGCTGGCCCTCGTACGCGAGGTGGGGGACCGCGCCGCCGAGGTGAGCGAGCACATAGCCCTGTCCCGCATAGCCCTGGAGGCGGGGGACGTAGCCACCGCCCAGCGCGAATCCGAGATCGCTTCTAGCCTAGACTCCGAAAGCCCGGAGGTGCGTCGCTGGAACTATACGGTGCGCCGCCGCATGGCCGAAATGAACGCCACCGGCAACTTCGCCGCCGACGCCGACGCCACCGGCCACATGACCACCTCGATGGGCACCGGCCTCATGCCCCAGGCGGACCAGGAGCCGGAAGAGGCTCTTGAGCTGATAAAGCGGGCCACCGAGGCCCAGAACGCGGGCGACTTCCAGGCCGCGATGGAGTTTTACGACCAGGCCATAAGGATCGGGGCCAGTCGAGCCTCGGTATTTTACAGCGCCGGTCTGCTCAACCAGCAGATGGGCCGCCCCTCGATGGCTATCCCCCTGCTGGAGCGTGCGGCGAGGGACGCGGAGTTCGGCATCTCGGCCAATTACGGGCTGGGGCTGGCGTACTCGGCCATGCGGGACCACCCCCACGCGGTGGCAGCCTTCGAGAAGGCCCTCGGCATGATCGGGGTCGCGAGCCTCACGCGCAACGAGGCCGACGAGCTGGTGGAGCTTTACACGGCCGCCGCCGAGGCTAACCTGGCCGACAACAACCCCGGCCGCGCGTCGTCCCTGCTCAACAACCTTGTGAAAATCCTCAAGGAGAAGAAGTGGGCGTTGCCGCAGATGGCAGAGCTTGAGCAGAAGGCCGAGGAGCTTTACAGCCGCTCGATCATGAGCAAGCTGGACGGCATCAGCAAGGGCAGCGGCATGCTCGACGTGGCGACTTCGGTCGCGCTGGGTTCCGCCGAACTGGCCCCGCTCCCGGTAATGCCTGTCGCCAACTCGCTAGAGGCCACCGCCATGATGGTGGACGAGCAGGTGTCGGAGCCTGCTGACGCCACCAACCGGCTGAGCGCGGGGGCTGGGGCAACCGCCTCGATGTCCACCCAGGCGATGCAGTCAAGCGCGCTGCCCGGCACCATGCCCATGCCTGTCATGGACGCGGAGGGCAACCAGGTAAAGAAGTACAGCAGCGACATCGAGACTACGATGATGCGCCAGCCGGGCAGCAGCCTGCGCACGATTACCGAGTACCTGCGCGCCGCCGACCTGAACGTGTCCACCGGCGACAACCTGGGTGGCGATAGCCCGTTCGGGCAGCACTCGTCCGATGCCACTGCCGTGATGGGCGACCCGTCCCTGCCCACGACCAACCCGGAGGCCCATACCTTCACCACTCTCTCGACGCAGGCGCTGTTGGGCATGGAAGCCCAGAGCATAGTGGTGCAGCGCGCCATCGCCGAGGCCGAGTTCGCCATGCACCAGGGCCAGTTCGACTCGGCCCTCGACTCCGCTATGTCCGTGATCGAGTGGGAGCCTGAGTACCTGCCGGTCCACCTCATCATGAGCGACGTGTACCTGGCACAAGGTAAGACCGAAGAGGCCGTTGACAAGCTCCAGATCGTGATGGATGTCTACACCTCGCGGGGGGATGCAAGCAGCGCGGCGGACGTGTGTATGCGCCTGCTGGAGCTACAACCCGACAACCCCGCACTCAAGAACCGCCTGGGCGTGCTGCTAATGGAGTCGGGCCGGGTGGACGACGCCGCCGACGCACTCCTGAGCGTACCCGAGGCCCTCTACAAGGCCGGACAGTACGAGCGCGCCCTGGAAGAAGCCCTGGCCCTCAAGACGCTGTTGCCCGATTCTTCCAAGGTGACTCTCGCCGTAGGCACCTACTTGATGACGTTGGGCCGCACCCACGAAGCCCTGGCCGAACTGAGCCGCGCCCTCACCCTAGACCCCGGCAACAATTACGCCCTGTCTCGCGTGTACGTGGCCCTCGCCACTATGGGTGAGGAGACCGAGTGGGACGCGCTGCAAAGCCTGGCGGAGCGCGCTGGCCGTGATATGGCTACCAACCGCCTCTTTATGGAGGAGTTGCACGCGGCCATCAAGTGGGGCACCGTGCCGAGCGTCTTCTACGGCCTGTCGGTGCTCGCCGAGCGCGTGGGCCTGACCGATATAGCAGCCGACGCCCTGGACGAGGGCCTCATGCAGATGTCGCTCGCCGAAACGGGGCAGATACGGGAGTCGTGGCTGCTACTGGAAGTGCTGATGTCGCAGAGCCGCGCCGACCAGGCCCTCAACGCCAAGGACTGGGGGGTGGCCGCGCAGCATTACGACCGGGCGCTGCAACTCATCAAGTCGGCGGGCATAGACGAGGAAGGCAACGCCCGGATAGAGTCGCCCCGCCCGCAGTACAGCTTCGTGCGAGTGGCCGAGCCGAGCCAGCTTTACTACGGGCTGGCCGAGGCGCAGGCTTCGCAGAACAACTGGGACAGGGCCGCCGAGGCGCTGAACGCCCTCAAGACGCTGATGCCCAACGACGTATCGGTGTACACCCGCCTGGCCGACATCTACTTCCGGCAGGGTAACCTGTCCCAGGCACTGGCCGAGTTGAACGACCTGCTGGTGTCGTACCAGAGGCGCAACGACCACGAGAAGACGCTGGAGACGCTGGGCCACATGGCGCGGCTCGCCCCCAACAACGTGCCGGTGCGCAAGAAGCTGGCCGACATGTACATCAAGCTCGGCATGACCGATTACGGCCTGCAAGAGCTTAACACCCTGGCCGAGCTGCAACTGAAGGCGGGGCACCTGAAGGACGCCATGTCGACCTACCAGCGGGCGGGCGACATGCAGTACACCCTCGGCAGGCACGAAGAGGCTCTGGAGATCTACGGACGGGTGGTGCGCATCGCCCCACGCGACATCGAGGCCCGCCAGCAGCTAATCAACATGTTCGTGCAGTCGGGCAAGCTACAGGAAGCTGTCGCGGGCGAGCGCGCCCTGGCCGACCTCTTCATCCAGGACGGCTACACCGAGGAAGCGATCTCGGCCCTGCACCAACTGCTGGCCCTCTCGCCGGAGGACGTACCCGCCCACCACAAGCTGGCCCAGCAACTCATGGCGCTCGGCCGCTATGGCGAAGCAGCCCGCCTCTACGGCCGCCTGGTGCGCCTGGAGCCGGAGAACAGCCGCAACGCCATCATGCAGAGCGAGATGCTCCGCATGGCGAAAGAAGCGGCGGGCGACTCGCAACCCGAACCCACCGAAAAAGGTGCCAAGGGTTCCAAGCAAAAGCAAATGGCCTCTGCCTCCAGCAAACGGGGATAAAGGGAACGGAGACGGAGAAACCGCAAAGGCGCAAAGAGCGCAAAGGACACCAGTGATTAAGTGGGTGTTCTATGCAAAAGGGACCAGAGTGCATGTTATTGCACCCAGGTCCCTTTTTGTACTCTTTAAACCATCACCTACTTAGCTGTCCTTTGCGCTCTTTGCGCCTTTGCGGTTTCATATATGTCACAACTTGCCCAATGCACCTTAGCCGGATAGAATAACAGCATAGCTGGCAAAGGGGAAGGCCGTGGAGCAGGTGTCGTGGGTGCTGTCGCGGATAAACTGGGCGACCATACTGGATGTATTGGCCGTCGCGCTTATATTTTTCTGGCTGCTGTCGGTGGTGCAGGGCACGCGGGCGGTGCAGTTGGTGCGCGGCATCATCATCCTGTGGCTGGCCGCCGCCCTCCTCTCCAGCCTCCTGCCCCTCACCACGCTCACCTGGCTCATCCGCAACTCCGGCCTCGCCCTCCTCGTCGCCATCCCTATCATCTTCCAGCCGGAGCTACGCCGCGCTCTCGAACAGCTTGGACGCACCGGCACATGGTTCAACAGGGGCATATTCGCCAACCACAAGGCAGTTGAGGCCACGGCGAACGAGGTGGCGGCGGCCTGTGCGGTGCTCGCCCGGCAGAAGCACGGCGCGCTAATCGTGATAGAGCGGCAGACCGGCCTCCAGGACTACGTTGACAAGGCCGTGCCCCTCGACGCCGAAGTCACCCGCCAGCTATTGACCACCATCTTCTACCCCAACACCCCCCTGCACGACGGTGCCATCATCATCCGCAACAACCGCATCGTCGCCGGTCACGCCGTCCTGCCCCTCAGCGAGAACGTGCTGAACGCCACCCAATTCGGCACCCGCCACCGCGCCGCCCTGGGCATATCCGAGTACTCGGACGCCGTAGCCGTAGTAGTCAGCGAAGAGCGAGGCGTCATCTCCGTGGCCGCCAACGGCCGCCTGGTAAGCAACCTCACCGAAGAGCGCCTGCGCCGCGTGCTCCTCGACCTCATGCGCGGCCGCGCCAACACCCCCAGGACGGCCACTGCTGACGCGGTCACTTGATTTGGGAATTGGGATTTCGGATTTCTGATTTAGTAGGTATC
>JALZHI010000129.1 GCA_030913985.1 Chloroflexota bacterium
GAACTCGGTACTCGGTACTCGGCACTTCCGAAGGGGGATAGATGTTAGCGGGACATTTCGGGCTGGCGGCGATGGTGAAGGCGCGGGAGCCTCAGGTGCCTCTCTGGTCGCTCATGCTGGCGACCAGCCTACTCGATATCGTGTTCCTGGGCACGTACGCCGCGGGCCTGGAGGGCTTTAGCTCGGCTACGGGCGGCGGCCTCGGCTACGGCGAGCTGCACATAGACGCACCCTATTCTCACTCGCTTATAGGAGCGCTGGCTATCAGCCTGGTGGCTTTGATTGTGGCGGGAATTGCCTGGGGCAGGCGCAACGGCCTGGTTATTGGCTTCGTGGTCTTTTCGCACTGGCTGCTTGACCTGCTGGTGCACCGGCCCGACATGCCCATACTGCCGGGCAACGCAGGCGATCTGCCTCTCCTGGGCCTGGGGCTGTGGATGGTGCCGTGGTTGAGCGCGTTTGTCGAGTTGTGCCTGGTGCTGGCTGGGGCATACATGTACTACCACGCCGCCATGAGAAGCGCCGTGCGAGCCGAGAGGGCAGATGCCAAGGCGGGGTCGGCTGCGGCGGTGGCGAGTGGCGGTTACAGGCAGCAGGCCCTGCTAAGCTCGGTTGTGATGTTCGTGCTGTTGTTGGGCACGCTCGCGGTTAACTTCTTCCTGGGTGCCTAGTACCAGGCGCGTGCTAGATCTGTAGGGGCGGCCCCCGTGCATACCTGGTGTCAATCTCCAACAAGGGCAGGCACGTGGGCCTGCCCCTACAGAGCAGGTATGTCAGTTCATTGTACGGTCGCTGGCACGGGTCGTGCACCTTACTGTACTTGCGTGGGTAGTCCGCGCTATATGCAAGAGTAATCCTGGGCGTGCCCGGCTCGCCCTACACTCAAAGGAGCTATTATGAAAATCAGCGAAATAATGACCAAAGACCCCGATTCGGTGAACTTTGGCACCAGCATTGGCGACGTGGCAGGCATGATGCGCGACCTGGACGTTGGCATCATCCCGGTGGTGCGCGACGGCGAACTCCGAGGCGTCATCACCGATAGGGACATCACCATCCGCGTGACGGCAGCAGGGCTTGGCCCCTACGAGGCTTCCGTGCAGGACTTCCTCTCCCCCAACGTGGTCACCATCTCGCCTGACGCCGACGTTGACGAGGCCCGCCGCCTCATGTCCGACCACCAGATTCGCCGCCTCATGGTCACCGAGGACGGCAAAGAGGACGGCAAACTGGTAGGCGTGGTGTCAATAGGCGACATCGCTACGAAGGACAGCAGCCAGGACACCGAGACAGGCGAGGTGTTGCAGGACATTTCGGAGCCGACGCGCGACTGAAACGTGAAACGTGAAACGTGATGCGGTAAGGGTTACCAAGGACCGCATAGAAGAAGGGCATCACACTTAGAGTTGTGATGCCCTTCTTCTATTTTTATAGCTCCGGTGTGGTGCCCATAGTGGGCTGTGATAATGTGGGAGAGCAGCACAGGGGTGGCCTTTGTCATTCTGAGCGTAGCGAAGAATCAGTAGCCCGCTCATGGCCGTTCCAATTATGGCTCATGGTAGCTAATGCCGATAGCATACTGGACGTTGAAGGCTCTCGCCTGCCCACCTGATTCTTCGCTACGCTCAGAATGACAGAGGCTACCGTTTGCCTCTACTTGCGACTCTTGACACAGCCGGTGGTGCCTATAGAGGCTTGCGATAGGTCGTGGACTGCGAGACTACCTTGTAGCCCATGCTCTCGTACAGCGCTAGGGCACCGCTGGGGTTCTCGGTGTCAACTCCCAGGGCCGTCTGGGTCATGCCGTTTTCCCTGTGCACCTGCATGCTACGGGCCAGCATTGCTTTGGCGAGGCCGCGTCTGCGCCAGGGCCGGCGCACGCTGATGTACTCGGTGTAGCCCAGCTTCCGGCCCTCGCGCTCGTTATAGCCGTAATCCACAAAGTTGAGGATCGACCCCGCTACCTGATCGCCGTCCCACGCGACTACCCACAGGCGTGGCTCGGTGAAAGGGTCGGCAAGGAAGCGGTCGTAATCGCTCTCATCTACCTCAGTGGACCCCCAATGGTCGCGGAATGCCTCCGTGCTGGCATCCCATATGGCGCGGTAGTGCTCAGGCGCGGCGGGGCGAATCTCCAGGCCCTCCGGCATGGGCACATCAGGGATGTGGTCCAGGTCGTCGGTCTCCATGCGGAAACTGAAACGCACCGGCTCGTAGCCGTGAGAGGTGAGTAGGTCTTCGGCGGCTTGCATGCCCGCTTCGGCTTCCGAACTAAGCTGCGCGGCACCCTCGTCATGGCCGGCTTCACGGGCGGCTTCGATCTCGCGGGCGCGGGCTTCGGCCCAATGCAACTGTGCGGTGCCAATGCCTTTGCCGCGCCATTCCGGCACCACAAACCCGAAGTGCCAGTAAACTCGCGAGCCGTCCTCCTGCATGCGCTCCCAGTAGACGCGGGTAAAGCCTACCAGCTTGCCATCGATCTCCGAGAGTAACACGTCCTTCAGCGGGTCGTGGGTGGGGCTGGGGCCGTAGGCATGCTTGAGAGTATCTATGGTGTGCAGGTCGTGGCCCATACCATCGACTATCTTGCTACGGGTGTTGACATCCAGGATCGCCTGGTAATCTTCTTCATCGCGGAAGCGGCGGAAAGTCAGACCTGGAATGGCAGGCGCATCTTCCACCGAGACACCGCCCTGGGGCATGTTATCCAACGTTGCATTCCTCCCTCAAGTATCCTGTCTACACGCTATCTCAAAAACAACATTGTCGAACATCAGCACCAAAGTAGCGACTTTGTCATTTCGAACGAAGTGAGAAATCTCGTCCTTCAGCACCCAAGTATCACCATTCTCTTACCCACACAGTCCTTCAGGAAAGAGGAAACACCACGGTATAGGACGAGATTTCTCACTTCGTTCGAAATGACAGTGTGGGGTTTTGGTGCTAATATCCTCCGCCTTATTCAGGCTATAGCTTCCAACTATAACAGGTCCAGACCCAATAAAAAGCGGCTCATACAACATGAACCGCCCTTCAATCTCTCACAGTACTACGTGACCTTAACCGCATCATGTTTCACGTTTCACGTTTCAGCTACGGCCCCCAGCTAAGTCCCCATTGCGCTTCCACGTTGGCGTTGTCGGTCAGGCGCTGGATATTGTCTAACGAGGGGAAAGTGCCGGTCACGCTGAAGTCGGCGGCGTAGAGATCGAAAGTAGCGTCTTCCAGGCCGATGTAGGCCAGCTTCGTACCGTCGGGCGACCAGGCGGGAGAGCGAGAAGCGCCGTCGGTGGTAAGCTTGTAGAGGGTTGGCGCGGTGCCTTCGCCCTCCCAGTCCTCCGGGTCGGCGCGCATGACGTAGATGTTGTGATTGGTGCCCTCTCGCTGCACGAAGGCTATCCACTCGCCGTCGGGGGACCATGCGGGGTCGTACGCGCCGTCTTTGCCGCTGGTGTAGTCCACCCACCTGCCCGTGTCCAGCGTGAGCACCCATATCTGCCCGGTGCCGCCCGGCGTGCCCACGTAGTTGCTGGCGGCTATCTGCGTGCCGTCGGGCGACCAGCTAACCCGCTCTATCGCCTGCGTGCTGTGGTCCAGGAAGCTAACCCTGCGCGGGTTGTCGCCGTCGGGGTCAATCAGGAAGAGGCCAGGGTACTCGATGCCCCTGTCGTGCGTCCAGGCTATCGACCTGCCGTCGGGGGACCACGCCGGGTAGAGCGCCCATAACGCCTGCGCGGCGTAACCTGGCTGTCCGCCCGTGCCCAGGTCGCCCGTCTCGACGCCCCTCGGCCTGTAGTCGGTCAGCGCGGTGGGATCGTCGGGGTCGTCCACGTCGAGCGTGTAGAGGTCGGAGAAGCCTTCGTCGAAGCGGATGTAGGCTAGCTCGGTGCCGTCGGGAGAGAAGGCGGGCATGGCGTCGCGCTTGTCCAGCTCGTCGGCTGGCCCGTTGGTAAGCTGGACCTCCCTGCCGCCGGTATATATCCAGATGGCACCACCCCTGGTGTAGGCGATTTTGCCGCCCACGTCCTCGGCTGCCCCGGTGACGCTACCCACGCGGCTGTTGGAGGGCATACTGCCCAACAATGTCGCGCCCAAGAGTGCCAGGGCCAGTATTACAATGATTTTTCTCATCAAGCCCTTGTCCGTAAAAAGTTTGCCGGGAGTTCGCGCTGATATGGCGCGCACAATTGGGACCTAGCCGAGGTTGGCTCCGCGCCAGCGCATCCAGAGCGCGTACCCTACACGATTGTACACGTAATCATACGCGCCGGGGTACTCTATTTCTCTGCCACCAAAGCCTTTCTTGAACCAGTATACACCACGCAGGCCGGAACGTGTATTGACTGGGGAAACGGAGTCGCCGGTCCCGATGGCATCAGCGTCGTCCTCAGTGGGCGCGTCGGGGATGCCCCAGAAGTCGTATAGGGTGCAACCTTGCTCCCGCGCCCAGCGTATCGCCTCCCATTGCAGCAGGTAGGTGGGCATGTGCTCGCGCCCGCGATTGGCCGAGGCCCCGTACATGTAGATAGCCTCTCGTCCGAACTTGAGCGCCAGGAGGCCCGCTATAGGCCCCTCTGCTCGCTCTTGCTCGTCCGGGTGCTCGGCCAGCAACACCAGCGCGCTGTTGTCAGCATGCGGCCCGAACACCTTCCACATCTGCTCGTAATAGGGGAAGGTGTGGATGCCGAACTCGTCGCGCTCGCCCGTTACCTCCAGCAAATTGTAAAACGCTCGGAGGTCGTCCAGGGTTCCGGCCCGGCGCACGACCACGCCCCGCCGCCCTGCGAGCCGCAGGTTGTAGCGGGTCTTCGGTTTCATCGCCTTGAGCAGGTCGTCCTCGCTCTTGTCGAGGTCCAGCACGATGGTGCGCGCGGGCTGCAACCGCCCCGTTGGTTGGAAGCCGAGCGCCTGCATCTTGCGGTCCACGTGCGCTTTGGTAACCTCTTTGCCAAGCTCGATGTTTGGCTCTACCTTGAGGAAGATAGCCCCGCGCTTCCTGGCGGTCTTGTGCACGCCTGCCCAGAAAGCACGCTCGGCCCGTTGGTCTATCTCTGCGCCGGGCATAGCGACAGGGCCGCGTGGTATATACGCGACCGATATGGGCAATGGCATACGCGGGACCGACCTGAACAAGACCTGGGCCGAGAGAGTGGCAAGCGAGATTGTACTTTCGGGGTGAATTCTGCGCGCAGCCCCCAGCCTCAAGGGTGACCACCCAGCTTGCTTCTTGAACTCGCCCCAGTTCCACGATTGGAGAAGGCTAGCCCCGGCCCGGCGCATATCTTCGTCCCAGCCGGAGGCGCGCGTAAGCGAAATCAGGGAGAACTCTTTGCTGGGTGCCTGGGGTGTGTGGCCCACGTTCTGTGCGGACGCCGTCTCGGTGCCGCTGCTACTCACGCCTGCCGGAGCCGTTGCCCAACTGTCCCTGGTGCGGGCGCGGCAGGGGGATGGAGTGCACGTCGGCGCAGGCGTCGGAGTCGGGCAGCGAAAACTCGTCGTGGGTGGCGTAGTCGTAACCGCCGTGTCCCTCTAGCTGCTGCTGGCGACCTTCGCGCTGGTCCCAGTATGGCTGCTGTGGCCGCTCGCCGGGGCGGAGGCGCTCGCGCTCTCTATCGCCCGACACCCTTTCGGGCTGCACGCCGTAGCCGCTGCTGGTGCTGATGCTGTAGGCGCTGTATGCGTACACACTGCGCGAGTCGGCGCCCGCTCCCTGCACGCTCTTGATGTGCACGCCTGGGCCGGAGGGGGCGTTGCGGAAGATGCCGGGGAGGCTGCCGATTTCGGTGAACTGGTCGGCTACGTCGATCAACTCGTTGGAGGTGCTGATGCCGAAGCCTATCACCTCGCAGCGCACGCCCTTCGTCTGCACCGCGTCTATCAGGCGTACGAAGTCGCCGTCGCCGCTCACCAGGACGACCACGTCCAGGTTCTCGGACAGGAGCATGATGTCAACGGCCATCTCTATATCGAGGTTAGCCTTGATGCGGCCACCCTCGTACTTGTGGATGTCCTTGCATATGACCTTGTAGCCGTTGGCCCGGAGGAAATCTATGAACTTGCGCTGGTTGGGGTTTTCGGGATCGACACCCGTGTAAGCGGAGGCCCTGATGAGGTCGCGGCCCGCGACGGCGTGCTCCAATAGCCTACAATAATTTACTTCTACTCCCGCGGACTTGGCCGAGTAAAAGAGGTTCGACACGTCCACGAATACGCCTACATTGTGTGACATTCTTTAATCTCCGTTGATGTTGTATGGCCGGTTTCAATGATGCAAACTGGTATATGCCCTGATTATAACTTAAAACGTTGCTAATTGTATCAATCAAGCGGCAAATTGGCTGTGAGGAGTGGTGAGTAACACGTAACGCGTAACACGTAACGCGTAACACGTAACACGTAAAGCGGCTAAAGGGACTCTGTACCATATGAGCCGCTTTGTTGCTCATTGCACCCTTACGTGTTACGCATTACGTGTTACGCGTTACCCTCTCACCGCGAGCGGGTCAGCGCTGAACTCCATTTCATCTATCGCTTCCTGGGCGGCTTCGCGGATGGCAGGCTCGGAACTCTTCAGGGCTTTGTTCAAGGCTTCCCTGGCCGGTTTGCCACCAATCTGCCCCAGCGATAGGATGGCTGCCAGCCGCACCTCTGTGTCCCTGTCGTCTATCATGCGGGTGAGGAAGGGCAGGGCGTCGGCGAGGGACATCTCCCCGGCGGCACGGGCTGCCTCGAAGCGCATAGCGGGCAGGACGCTTTCCAGCTCGTACAGCACTACCTGCTCCCAGCGCTCGTCCAGGCTGCGGCCCATAGCGAACAGGGCGCTCTCGGCCTGCAACCCACCACTTTCATAAGCGCCGGAAATCAGCCCCTCCACTTCCTTGTCGCCGTGGAAGTAGCCGAGCGACTCGATAGCCCGGCGGCGCACGTCGCTATCTTCGTTCTCGTCGTTGGCCGAATCGAGCAGTGCCTGGCGCAGTCTTTCGCCGTTCGCGCCGAGCTTGTCGGTGCAGTGGGCGATATAGGTGAAGCGGCCCAGCGCCTTGGCCGCCGCCTCCCGCACGCCTTCATCGGGGTCACTCCGCAACATATCGAGCAGCCTGCCGAGCAGCAGCCTGCTTTCGTCCTCGTACAGCCCCTCGATGGCCGTGGTGCGCACTTCGGGGTTCGCATCTTCCAGGGCTACCAGGAAGACGTGCCGGAAGTCGAGGTCTATATTGTCTTCCGCCATTTGCACCAGTTCGTGCACTATGAACCTACGACGCTCGGTGGGTAGCGCGGGCCAGTTCTCGCGGAAGTCCGACCGCTCCGCGCTCCCCAGGTCGCTAAGGAAAGTAAGCGCCGCATGTGTGGGCCGTTTGTCCTTGCCCACCGCGTCCAGTTTTTCGTTGAATGTTGCCATTTTCGGTTCCTGTTCTTCTAGGGTGGTGCTGAAACGTGAAACGTGAAACGTGATGCGGTGTTGGTGGCTTAGTTCTGCTAATGAAACATGGTCGCCTCTGGTGCTAGTGCGACACTGCTTACTTATCAGAACCTATACCACCAACCGCATCACGTTTCACGTTTCAGTTCTTACGATGGTTTCTTGGATGCGTCGTAGAAGTACGCGCCTTCGTTGGTCTCGTCGGCGTAGAAATAGGGGTAGGCCCCGGAGAGCAGCGTTCTGAGCCAGCTTGGGGAGATGGGGCGCTCGATATTCACTACCGGGAAGATGTCATCGAATAACGCCCAGCGCTTACCGTCCAGGTCCTCACCGACGGCCTCGAAGGCGTTGATGATAATCAGGTCGGGCTTCTTGCGCTCGCCTTCTTCCAGCTTCTTCTGGTTGTGCAGCTTGCCGAACTTGGTCTCGGTCAGCAGCATGGCCGGGTCGGTCTCCACAGAGTACGACACAGGCCGGAATACGTAGCGGCCTCGCCTCTCATCGAGCTGCAGCAGGTTCTCCTCGCGCTCCTTGACCGAGGTGTAGCGGACCTCAAACACGTCCTCGCCCCGGTCGGTGGGCACTATCTGGAACCTCGCGCCCGGCACGAGGTGGCCGGTGAAAAGCTCGTTCAGGCCCATGATGAAGCCACCACGGTTGCCGGTCGGGTAGCGAAGCTCCGCGATGAGCGCGCCGTACAACTGCGGTATCTCGAACCTGATGAGGGAAGAACGCTGGTCTTCGAAGACAGCGCCGGGGAAGATCCGCTTGAAGCGGCGGTCGTAGGGCAGCACGCCGTTCTCGTACTCGTAGTAGGTCAGCGAGTGCTCGTATGCGGGTATCTCGGCTGCATCCTCGTCTTCCACCGGCTGGATGGCGGGGTCTTCCAGGTAGCGGTAGTCCTGTCCGATCTCGGCAGGCTTGCGCACCGGGTGGGTGACAGGCGATGAGTTGGCGATGATCCAGAGCCGGTCGCTGTCGATGCCCACGAACTCGAAGTCCTTCTTCTCCCTGAGCAGCTTGGTGTTCAGGGAGAAGCGGGCGCGGTCGTAGTCGGGGTGCTCGGCCCGGCGGCCAAGCACGTCGGTCATGATGTCGCGGTCGGAGGCCACACCGCCGGTCTCAGGCTCCTCCAGGTACTCGCGGATGCGGCGGAAATCGCCCTTGCTGAAGCGTTCGGTAGCCTCCTCCACGAATATCTCCGAGCCGAACCGCACGATGCGCGTGTCGCTCTCCAGCATCGAGCCGATAGTCCCTTCGAGGGCGGACATGACGGCCTCGTTCTCTAGAAGCTCGTCCACGGACCTGGTGAGGTCGATGGTGACCGGCCCGTCTGCCGTTTGCACCGTAACTTCTATGGGGCCGGTAATTACGGGGGCAGCCGGAGCAGCCGGGGCAACAGGTGCGGGCTTGGGCCTTGCCGGGGTTGTGTCAACAGCAGGTTGCGCGGCAGCGGGCCTCGCCTCCGTAGGTTGCGGCTGGGCGGACGGGACCTGTGGACGAGGCTGGGCAACGGGTTGCGCCGACGCGGTGGCCGGTGCAGCCGTGGGTGGCGCGGTAGAAGCGGCAGGAGCAGCCCCGGCAGCCGGTGTGGGGGCAGCGGGCCTGGGCGCGGCTGTCTCTTCGGGCCGCCTCGCGGCGGCGTCGGTTGCCGGTGGGGTTGTCCCGGCTGTGGCCGCCGTTTGAGTAGCGGGTGTGGCGGTTTGCGGCTGCGTGGGCGCTGGCACCGACGGGGTACCTGCGGGAGCAGCGGTGGGTGCGGAGGTAGCCGGGGTCTGCGCGGCGGCAGGTGTAGCGGGTGCGGGAACGCTGGGCGTGGCTGGTGTAGTTGGCGCGGTCGCCGCGGGCGCTGCCGTTTCGGCGGCACGTGCTGGCGCGGGCTGTTCCGGCGTCTCTTCAGGTTCCTCGTCCGGCTCCTCCACCACGGGCGGCTTCGGTATCAGGTGCGATGGGATAAGCGTCTGGAACTCCACGGGCTTGTGCGGCTGAGGTGGCAGGTGGGGCGTATTGCGGGGCGCAGGGGGTGCGGGCATATCGGCCAGGGTGTCGATGAAGGCCTCGCGCTCGGCGGCCTTGTTCAGCAGGGTCTCGACGTACTCGCGGGAAGCCCCGGCATCGAGCGTGGTCGCCTCGGTGTTGAGCCGTTGCTTGAAGGTGTGGGTGTTCTGCCCGCCGTTCTGGCTGTGTGGTGCGCGGCCCGACTTTGTGGTGACGAAGTCGCCGCCGGCCTCGCGACCAAATACTCCGGGGTTCTTCTCAAGCGCGGAGATCAGCCTGGGCGTCAAATCGGCGGCGCTGCCTCCCGACATCGCTCCGCCTTCCTTGGTGAGCGCCTTTACGATGGCTTCCGCGTTCATCTTGATAGGCGCGTTGGCACCGAAGAGCATGCCCTTGCGCTTCATCACCTCGAAAGCGCGGGCCGCTATCTCCTGCTCTTCTTTTGTCCCCTCGAACGCTAGCTGCGTCTCTGTTTCCATGCTGCCTGCTGCTCCTCGACTCATAGCTCGTCACTCATGACACGTAACACGTAACACGTAACACGTAACACGTAATTGCTGAAGTAACATGTAACTCCTGTCTCGTATCCGCTCAGCTTAGCTGATTACGAGTTACGTGTTACGTGTTACGTGTTACTTCCCTGCGTCCCTGATGCCGCGCTCCTCGCGTACCATTTCCAGGTAGCGGCGGACCAGCGAATTGATGGTCTGCGGGCGGCCTGAGCGGCGCATCCAGTCTATCAGGCGCTCCATGTCGCGGGCGGTCGGTGTAATATCGTTTGCTGCCAAGAGGGTGCCTCCCCACTACTATTAAATGTAAGCACTGTAAGCTATTTTACCGGATAGCTCCATTGTTGACAAACGGGACGCCTTACCTCGCCTGCCCCCTTCCCATTACCGGCCACGTCTGCACCAAAGCTAGAGATCAGGACCACGCCCCCCTCTGTCATTCTGAGCGTAGCGAAGAATCAGGTGGGTAGGGATGCTATTGAACTACGGTGACCAAGCCCGCCTTTGTCATTCTGAACGCAGTGAAGAATCTCGTCCTCCATGAAGATGTTGCCCCTTTCTTACGGAGCGTGCCGGTTCCTGGGCATGTACTGTAGGAAAGGTGGTATTTGGGTGCTGGAGGACGAGATTCTTCGCTACGCTCAGAATGACAAAGGGAGACCTGATCCTAAAATTCAACGGCCTGGCTACCCACCTGATTCTTCACTGCGTTCAGAATGACAGAGGGGGCTTTGTTCGCGGTGATTGCTGCATCGCCTATACCGGCAGGCCTGCGTTCGTCAGGCACACATACCTTGACGCCTGGCCCCTCAAGATGGTATCGTATAAGTGCAAGCCTCCGACGTCGTAGGAGGCTTTTTCTATTTGGGTATATATCCTGCTTAAGTAAGTTTTGCACCTTGCCCTGGTGTTTACATAGTACGCTATAATATCGGTAGACAAGTTATGTCCAATAAAACAGTGAGAGAAAACAAGATAAAGACGCACACCACCAACGGTTCTCATGACGGCGGGGAGGGCGCTATGCCGGTCCCGGCAATAAAGGCGCGCGTCGGCTTTCAGCATGTGGATGTCGCCAGGGACACCCAGGAGTTGCCCGTAGTCAGCAACGGCCATAACGGCAACGGCAACGGCAACGGCCACTCCAACGGCAACGGCAAGCATGCTGCCAACGACTCCAATGGTCATTCTACTGCCAATGGAATCTCTATCGGCACCGCTCGCCTCACCCAGGTGCGCCCCGTGAAGGTGCGCGTGGGGCAGACCGGCCTACTGGACCTGGATTACGACAGGCATGAGAACGGCAACGGCCACAGCAACGGCCATAATGGTAACGGCCACCACAGCAACGGGAACGGTCATGCTAACGGCAATGGCAACGGGAACGGCAACGGGAACGGCAACGGCCACAAGGCCCGCTTGATGCGCGATACCGGCCTCCTGGCGGCTTCTGTCGCCCAGCGGCCCACGACTTCCCACCTGCGCGAGACCGACCTGCTACGGATACGCTACCGCCTGGGGCAGGATGCTCCCATGCTGTTGCCCACTCCATCTCGCCGCCGCTCGGTGCACAGGCGCGACCTGCCTCCCTTCCTCATGCGACACCGCACGTTGCGCTCCACCTCGCGCGTGGGCTACACCCGCAGCCAGGCGGCCGCCCAGCGTCATGGCAAGGGTGGCGCGGCGATAGCTTTCCTTCGCATCTCCCTGGTGATGATGCTGCTCTTTACGGTACTGTTCACGGGTGGCATGGGCGCGGGCGTGGCGGGCGCGAGCCTCTACATCAGCCAATTGCCCCCGGTTGACCCGGAGAGCCTGTCGCAGAGCAGCTACGCCCTCACGGTGCAGACCACCAAGTTCTACGACCGCAACGGCATACTGCTCTACGACCTTGTAGACGAAGAGACGGGCCGCCGCGAAGAGTTGGAACTGAGTGAGATGTCGCCCCTGGTGATCAGCGCGACCATCGCGGCTGAGGATGCGAGCTTCTACTCGAACGTGGGCATCGACCCGGTGGGCATATTACGCGCCGTGTCGATCAACCTGAGCGGCGATGGCTCCTCCGGTGCCTCCACTATTACGCAGCAAGTAGTGCGGCAGATAGTGCTCGACCCGGACGAAGCCCAGGAACGCTCGTGGAGCCGCAAGGTCAAAGAGGCGGCGCTGGCGATACAATTGACGCAGACGTACTCCAAGGACGAGATCCTTGAGATGTACCTGAACCAGAACTACTACGGGCACAGGGCCTATGGCATCCAGGCCGCCGCTCTAACTTACTTCAACAAGAACGCTTCCGAGCTTACCCTTTCGGAATCGGCGCTGCTGGCCGGTCTCGTGCAGGCCCCCAGCCAGTACGACCCGTTCATAAATCCTGGTGACGCCGACATCCGCCGGAAATATGTGCTCGACCAGATGCTCAAGCACAACATGATCAGCGAGGAAGACTACAACGTAGCCTACGTGGACTATCCTTCGCTCAAGCAGTACCAGGTGGACATCAAGGCCCCGCACTTCGTCTATTATGTGAAAGAGTACCTGGAGAAGAAGTACGGCCCGCAGGCGCTCGACCTGGGCCTGAAGGTATACACCACGCTCGACCTACGCGTGCAAGCAGCCGCCGAGCAGGTGGCCCGCGACCGCATTGACGAGTTGCGCAGGCAGAAGGCGACCAACGCGGCCATCGTGCTGATGAAGCCGCGCACCGGCGAAATCCTGGGCATGGTCGGCTCGGTGGACTACAACGACACGGCCATAGACGGCCAGGTGAACGTGGCGACCCGCGAGCGGCAACCCGGCTCGTCGTTCAAGCCTATCACCTTCGCCGCCGCCTTCAAGAAGGGCTGGACGCCGGGCACCGTGCTGCTCGATACGCTGACAGAGTTCCCCAATCCGGGCCAGAAGCCGTACGCGCCCAAGAACTACGACGGTCGCGACCACGGCTGGGTAACCGTGCGCGAGTCGCTCGCCAACTCGTACAACGTGCCTGCCGTAAAGGCGCTACAATTCGCGGGCGTGCAAGAGACGATAGACACGGCCCACGCGATGGGCATCCAGGGCCTCAACCGGGGCACAAGCTGGTACGGTCTGTCGCTCACGCTGGGTGGTGGCGAAGTGACCCTGCTTGACATGACTACTGCGTACTCGACCTTTGCCAACGGCGGGCTGGCTGTGCCTGCCAATCCGATACTCAGGATCGAGGACGCCCAAGAGCGCACGATCTACCAGATGGACCCGAACGTACCCGGCACCCAGGCGCTCGACCCCCGCCACGCCTACATGATCACCTCGATCCTGTCGGATAATAAGGCGCGCACACCCGCCTTCGGTGCCAACAGCCCGCTCAAGACCAGCTTCCAGTCGGCAGCCAAGACCGGCACGACCGACGACAACCGCGATAGCTGGACGATGGGCTACACCCCGAACCTTACAGTGGGCGTGTGGGTAGGCAACAGCGACAACTCGGAGATGCTCAAGGTGACGGGCGCGATAGGTGCCGCCGTGGTGTGGCACAACGTGATGGAGAAGTTCTACTCGGAGCCCGATTTCCTGGAGCTGGTGAAAGTTGACGGCAAGGTGCAACGCGAGTTCGTGCAGCCCGAGGGGCTTATCACCGCCTCCGCCTGCTCAAACAAGGGCACCGTGCGCGACCTCTTCTTGAAGGACGCCCCGCCCAAGGGCTGCACCACCTACAAGGACAACAACAAGCAACTGCGCTCGGCCCCCTCAAACAACACCCGGAACAACCAGAACCAGCAGCGCCGGCCAAGCGCCCCGCCGACCCCTATCCCCGGCATCGGCCCGCCAGCCTACAACCCGTAGGTTAGGGAGACGGAAACGCCAAGACGCTAAGGACGCCAAGAACGCGCCAAGGTTAAGGATTGTTGTTCAAGAAAGAGGAGCAGGGTACGTAATGTCGTACCCTGCTCCTCTTTCTACTCCCTAAACTCTAATCCTCTTGGCGTGGTACTTGGCGTCTCCGCGTCTTGGCGTTTCCGTCTCGTTCGCATCAGATTGGAGGGTGTCAAGCGCGGTTTTCATGCTATAATGTCTGGACCGTTGGCGCTCTCACAGCGGTTTTGCGAAGTTGCTAGATTTCACGTATTGAACCGTCATAACGTTAAGGAGGAAGTTCTAATGAATCGACCGGCCAAGTATTTGGGGCTGGTGTTGGTGGCGATCATCACGCTATTCACACTTGCTGCCTGCGGTGGCGATACCCCCGCACCGGCCAATACCCAGGCACCAACCAACACAGCCCGCGGCGGCGACGACGCCAACCCCACGCGCACGCCTCGCGCCACCCGCACTCCGAGGGGAGGCGGCGCCGAGCCTACCAACACCCGCGCGGCCCGCGCTACCAACACCCGGACCGCGAGGGCTACCAGCACGCCTGAACGTGAAGCTGACGGCGATTGGGAGACCTACGTCGCCGAGGAGGGTAACTGGAGCATAGATTATCCTTCGGATTGGACCGTGAACGAGGACCTCGCGCCCAACGTGCAGTTCTTCGCACCCACGAACGATGCCTTCGTGCAGGTGACCTATGCCGATGTCGGGGCCGAGCTTGACCCCGAGCAGCTTGTGGAGATCGCCAGCACGCAGCTTGGAAATAGCTTCCCCGGCTATGAGGAGACGGGCCGAGAGGAGCAACCCGATGGCAGCACGCGCCTCGACTTTACCTTCGAGCAGGATGGCACCGCGTTTGATGGATCGGCTTTCATCGAGCAGCGCGGCACCGGCCTCTACATCCTGATGTTCATCAGCGAGCCTGACGCCACCGATACCTACGGGGAGACCTTCTCGCGCATCCTGGAAAGCTACAGCCCTCCCAGCGATGATGACGCGGGCGACGAACCCACTCCGGAAGGTGACGACTCGGGCGACACCGGCACGGGCGAGCTTTTGGCGGTAGGGGATACCGGCGAGAGCGATGGCCTGGAGATAACCGTGAATTCGTTCCGCCGCACCAGCTCCGGCCTGCTGTCGCCTGACGCGGGCAACGAGTACCTGATTATCAACATGACGGCTGTCAACACCACGGACGAAGAGAAGGTCGTCAGTAGCTTGCTCAACTTCTCTGTGAAGGACGATGGCGGCAATGGTACGGACTTCAACCAGTCCTTCACGGCGGGCGTCGAAACGTCCTTCGACGGCACCATACCCGCGGGTGACGAGTTGACCGGCGAGATCGCTTACGAGATACCGGAAGATGCCACCGACCTGGTGTTGCACTTCGATCCGATCCTCGGCGGCGACGAGTTGCGCTGGGCACTGGAGGAGTAGAAAACAGGCAGGTCTCTCATTGGAGATGGCCCGCACTAAGGAGTGATTTCAAAACTATTGTAGGGGCAGGCACAGGGGCCTGCCCTGGTGCTATTCTCCAACAAGGGCAGACACAGGGGCCTGCCCCTACAATCTCTATCGGTAAGATTTTGAAATGAGTTCTTAGTGAAGAAGGCTACCCGGTGAGGGTAGCCTTCTTTGCTTGCCTTTGACATGTTATTCTCAGCTTCTCAGCTTGTCGTGCTCGATGAGCCACTGGACGAAGAGCAGCTTGCGGTACTCTTTGGTGAGGTCGCTGTACTGCCCGGCCCGTATCTTATCGCGTATCTCGGACATGCGAGCGACTTCTCCGGGGGTGAAGCCTTCAAGCTCTTCCACCACAACCGGACCAGCCTCGACCTTGACGGTATCCTTTGCGGCCTTACCTTTTTTCGCCTTCTTATTGCTGGTAATCTCGGCCATTTTGTTTGCCCCTTTCTAGTTGAGGTCACTCGCTCGACATACGCTATAGCGTGCTTCGTGTCCCTCACTACAATTATACGAAATTCAGCCGCATTGATGTGTTTTGCACAATAATTGATAAGTCCCCGGCCGCTCTCCTGTATTTCCTGGATTTACTGTGAGCTTTTGCTTTGTTGTACTTGTATAAAGCAAACCTTGTGCCCGCTCCATCGGCCCTTATACCTAATTAACGCAACGGGATACGTATTAGTTTCAGACCGCACACTCTGAAACGAGAAACGTGAAACGCGATGCGCCAAGGGTAACAC
>JALZHI010000130.1 GCA_030913985.1 Chloroflexota bacterium
GGTGGGTGGTGCGGGTGGCCTGGGCGTGTGCGTGGGAGTCACGGTGCGCGTGTCGGTCGGTGTTCTTGTGGGTGTGAGCGTCCTCGTCGGGGTGGCTGACCGCGTCGGCGTGTGAGTGCGCGTGCCGGTGAGCGTAGGTGTGAGGGTGGCCGCGATTGTGGCCGTGCGGGTGGGAGTAGCCGTCCTGGTGCCCGATAGCGCGGTGGTGGTAGGCGTAGCGGTGCTGGTGCCGGTGGGAGTGGCGGTCGGTGGCTCGGTGGCAGTCTGTGTGGCCGTTGGCGGGTGTGTAGGGGTGGAGGTGGCAGTATTGGATGCGGACGGAGTGTCGCTGGCGGTCGCTGGAGCGATAGTGGTGGCGGTGATTGTAGCTGCACCAGGGTCTGTGGGAGTTGCCGTGGGCGGCGCAGCCGTGGTCGTGAAGAAGACGGACGCTGACAAGCCCCAACGGTCCGAGTCGTTCTTGCCCCGCACAGTAAGCAAGTGCCGCCCCGGAGCTAGGCCGCTGATATCCAACTGCGCCGAAACGTCGGCAGTCGCCGCCCCGAAATCTCCACTCAGGGCGAACGTGGGTCCGCTCTCCGGACTGCCATCCACCGTATATACCGCTCCGGCCACCGTGCCATAGTTGGCCGAGAGCACGGCGCTCACCTCTACCACCCACGGCGAGTCACCCTGCGCGGTGGAGACGTGGGTAACTTGCGGCCCGAGCGCGTGCGAAAGCGTGTCGTCCTTGCCGGTGCCCGCAGCGCCTACGGCATGCAGCAGGGCGGGCCGCTGGGAGGTCCATACCTGTTCCAGGTCGGTACACACGGGTGCCGATACATTGCCGATGTTGAGAGTAAAGGCGGGCACCCCGAACTGGCCGTAGGCCGTGTCGTCGAGGATGCCGCTAATGGGCGAGTTGCCGGGGTTGTGGCGGTGAATGCTGGCGCGGGGGGTGCCGTTCAGCCTGCCCAAGTTCCAGCCGAAGGCGTCTAGCTCGGCGGCATCGGCGGGCGGCGTGGAGGTCCAGCCCCAGGGGTAGAGCACCGAGGGTCCGGGCGCTTGCAGGGAGATGACGAGGTCGGCGGGCCTGCCGCTTGCCTGGAAAGCCGCGAGCACGTGCCGGCTCTCGGGCTCGGACAGGGCAGAGGGGCCACGATAGGAGCTATCGCACGGCATGTTACTGGTGCCGCCGTTGTTCCACTTATAAGGGTAGTTGCGGTTGAGGTCGGTGCCCCACTTGAGGGGGTCGCCGCACCCATTGGTGTTGTTGGTGTTCTTGAACCACGTAGGGCGATTGGAATATACCTGAGCGAAACCATCCGGGTTCGGGACCGGGAGAACATAGATCCAGCGGTTGTCCAGCAGCCAGGTGACGTTTGGGTCGGTGCCGTAGTTGGCGGCCAGGTGGCCTATGAACCGCACCAGCACCTCTATTGTGGCGATGTCACGTGGATGCTGGCCCGCCAGCAGGAAGATGGTAGGGCGAGGCTCTATATCAGGCCCGCCGCCGCTACCCAGGCGCATCAACCAGAGGTGCCTGGTGCCTTCCCAGGACAGCCCGGCGTCACTCAGCGTAGCGATCTGGGGGTGCGCGGCGGCTACCGACTGCAAGTAGCTCGTTATCTGCTCGTTAGTGCGATAGCATACGTCCCAGGCGGGCGTGCTCGGAGGTAGTGCGGGAGGCGAGGCCGCGGAAGGGGGAGCCTGGACCAGCAGCAGGACGGAGAGGACGAGCAAAGCAAGCGACAGGAGCCGAGCGAACATAGTGACCCCACCGCCGCATAGAGCGGCTACTAACAGCCAACAGGCACCGAGTCTGCCCCGCACATAACCACGCCAGGCGCAAGAGAATGGAACGAACATGGCTGTAGTAACCCGGCAGTGGCACAGAGTATCGTATTAAAGCACCGGGGCTGTAGGTTGTCAATAGGTGCGGGGCATTTCTCATGATTCTTTCCGAATGAACGGGCAAAGTGCGACAAAAAGGCCGGACGAGCTTTTACCCGTCCGGCTCTACTTGCTGTCTGGCTTGTTAGACGTGCCTCAGCTACCCGCTACGTTGTACTCAACTACCTCGCCATCGTGCCACTCCGGGTCCGCAGACATGAGCTCGCGTAACTCCCGAAAGCGAGCGTCCTGCTCGGGACTCTGCGCATTGGCCCGATATGCCTCCTTGCTCTCGAAGACGACGGCGAGGTAGTACTCGTTTGGGTTCGCGTCCGACCTGTAGACAACCTGGGCCACCCAGCCCGGTACCTGTTGATACTCAGGGTTGCGCGACAGCTTCATAAGCTCCTCATCACTGCCGGGCTTCACCTGGAACCGTGCCACTGTGCCGTACATAATTGCCTCCTTGTGCATTGAATATCCCACCCGGAACCAGGCAAGATGCAACGTCTTGTGCCGCCGTCACATCGCGTGGCCCGGTCCAGCACCCGCACGTGATAAAGCGTGGAGGAAACAAAGAAGCCCGCTCGCATTGGCAGGCGGGGTCGACAAAGCGGTAGTGTGAGAACCTGTAGCAGGGTGCACAAGGATTAAAGCACTGTAAGCGGAAAGTGTCAAGTGGACGATGGACGATAGACGATAGGAGACGGAACCGCCAAGACGCCAAGTACGCCAAGAACCCGCCAAGAGGATGATGGTTAGGTACTATCCGTCAACTCAAACCTCAAAACTCAAAACTCATAACTGGTCCATCATCCACCGCCCTACTCCGGCTTCGGGTACGTGCGCTTGGCCCAGGAGCTGTCGGGGTAGCGGCGGACTAGCTCTTCCCAGACCGTGTACATACGGGTGCTGTCGCGGCGCTCGAAGTAGTAGGCGGTGGAGAGCCAGAAGAGGGCTTCGGGGGTCATGGCGTTATCCTCGGAGGCGGCCTCCTCAAGCAGTTGGGCGGCCTCGGCGTTGCGGGTCCAGGCCATGAGGCACCGCGCCCCGCCGATCTTAAGGGTGGTAAGGAACTCCGGCGGTGGGGAGTAGCCGACGCTGACATGGTGCATGCTGCCGTTGCGGTCCGAGAAGCCGACACTGGGGGTCCAGATGACGTGGTTGGCGCGAAAGAGCGGCCAGGCCTCGCGCTGGGACATGTCGGCTTTGTAGGCGACAAAGTGGTCGGCTATGTAGCGGGAGACTTGCGGGTCGGAATACGTCACGGTATCCAGTCTGACGCAGCCCGTTCAGTTCGGCTTGGTGAAGTAGACGAACAGCTCCTTCTTCTCAGCACGCACGCGCTGGAGGGCGGTTTCGTAGCTCGGTTCCCACTGGATGTACTTGTCGGACAGCTCGGTCATTTGGTTGTTAGGAGTACCTTAATCGCTGGCTTGTGCATCAAGATCCTCGGGCCACAATCTACGGCCATGCAGGACGCGTAAGATGATGACACTATCGATTGTGACATCGACAGTGTAAGCGACGATGTAAGCAGTCCCTGCTATGACCAACTCACGGGTATTTGCTACTCTACCGGGCCGACCTATATGTGGGTGCTCACTGAGCAAAGTCACGTTACGACGGATAGTTTCAGAGGTTCTTAAGGCAGCTTGTGGACTGAATTCCCTCAAATACTGAATAGCTTCTCTAAGATCATTCCGGGCCTGCGCTCGCCAGACGATCCTCATCAGCGTAGCTCAGCCCTTATTTCCGCTTCAAGCGCAGCCATTTCATCCATCACAGCTTCGTGAGGCACTAATTCCGCCTGCCCCGACCTATAATCTTCCAGGGCTTCTTTGATGGCTGTAATCTGCCACGATTGCTCCGCGATATAGCTCTTTATGGCTTGGTCAATCAGCCATGCCCTAGGCCGGTCCATTGACTTAGTGAGAGCATCCAATTGGGCGGCAGTCTCGTCCTCGAGTCTTATTGATGTTATCTTTGGCATAGCTACCTTCCTCTGTCTCCTATTAATACTTTGTATTGTAGTATATTAATCTTGAGTGAACAACGCGCGGGAGGCTGCTAAATGCCTACAGCCGGTTCGCTGCTCACGTCAGCCAGCACCGATGCCAGCTTGCCGCTCAGTACAAGGTCCTCCACCGCCGCGATGTACGGCTGGAAGTCCTCGTCCCTCGATAGGAACGGCACCCGCTCGCGGACTAACGTATAGGCCTGCGCGGTGCCCCGGCCCATCTTCGACAGCGTGCCTTCGTTGCGCATGCGGAAGTCGAGGGCCTGGGCGGCCATCATCGCTTCGAGGGCGAGCACGCGGGCAGTGTTGGCAACGATGGCGCGGGCGTGGCGGGCGGCGATTGGCCCCATGCTGACATGGTCCTCCACGTTGGCCGAGGTGGGGATGGTATCCACGCTGGCGGGGTGGGCCAGGCTCTTGTTCTCTGAGGCAAGGGCGGCGGAGGTGTACTGCACCATCATAAAGCCGCTGTTCAGGCCGCCGTTCTCTATCAGGAAGGCCGGGAACAGCCCACCATGCGCGGCAGGGTCCACTAGCCGGGCCTGCCGGCGCTCGCTGATCGTGGCAAGCTGGCACACAGCTATCGCCAGGAAGTCGGAGGCCACCGAGAGGGGCGCGCCGTGGAAGTTGCCCCCGGAGAGTATCTGGTGCCGGTGGCTGAAGCCGGTATGCTGCACCTCGGCAGCGTGCTCCTCGCTGAAGGTGTCGGCACCGAACACGAGCGGGTTGTCGTTAGCGCCGTTCAGTTCCACCGCGAGCACACCATTGACGTAGCCTACCGCGTCCCTGGCCGGGCCATGCACCTGGGGCATGCAGCGTAGCGAGTAGGCGTCCTGCACCTTGCCCGCCGCCGCTTTCTGGAGGCCGTCGCCGGGGATGTCGCGCCACATCAGGGTGCTGGCCTCGGTCAGGCGGCGTATGTTGGCGGCTGAGGCCATCTGGCCGCTGTGCCCTCGCACGGCGTGGATGCGCGGGTCGAAAGCGTAAGGCACGCCCTGCATCGCCTCCAGGCTCATCGCGCCCACCACGTCGGCGGTGTCGCACAGCAGGGCGGCGTCCACCAGCGCGAGGGAGAGCAGGGCCGACATGAGCGAGGTACCGTTGGAGAGCGCCAGGCCCTCTTTCGGTGCCAGGCGCGCGTGTTGCAGCCCTGCCGCGGCGAGGGCTTCCCCGGCAGGCATGAAGCGCCCGCCATACTCGGCCTGCCCCAGGCCCAGCATGCCAAGCGCCATATGCGACAGGGGTGCCAGGTCGCCGCTAGCGCCCACGGAGCCTTGTTCGGGGATGAGGGGGTGCACGCCCGCATTGAGCATATCGTAGATGAGGCCGAGCGTCTCAAGCCGGATGCCCGAATAGCCGAGGGAGAGCGTGTGGGCGCGGCACAGCATCAGGGCGCGCACCACCTCGGCGGGCAGGGGGTTGCCCACGCCCACGCACTGGCTAAGGATGAGGTTCACCTGCAACTGCGCCAGGTCTTCGTGCGAGACTACCCGGTCCTTGAACGCCCCGAAGCCCGTGGTGATGCCGTAAACGACTTCGCCGCGCCGCACGATGTCGTCCACGATGCCCCGCGAGCGAGCCACACGTTCCTGCGCGTCCGCCGACATGCCCACGGCGAACGCAGCCCCCGGCCTAGAGGGGTGGCGCGGCGACCTGGCAATCCTGGCTACGTCGCTGGGGGTCAGGTTGGTGCCATCAGACACGAACGAGTATAACGTTCGCGCTTCTGATGGCCGCTGGTGATCCGTTTGCATCAGTACCTCTTTGTACTAGAGTGAGGAGTGATACGTAACACGTAACGCGTAACACGTAAGGGTGCGATAGGCAACAAAACCCCGGATAGCGTACAGCGTTTCTTAAGCCGCTTTACGTGTTACGTGTTACGTGTTACGTGTTACGTGTTATTCATCACTCCTCACTCGTCACTCTTCTCGTATTGTTCAGGAACGTGAGCGCCCTGGACGCGACATCCTTGGGGGAGAGGCCGTCGGTGTGAATGTAGAGGTTGGCGTGCTCGCGGGCGTGGGAGAGGCGGCGGTGCTCCTCATCGAGCAAGGGGCGGTGCCAGCGCGGGTTGCGTCGGCGGCGTATGGTCGCCAGGGAAGCGTCGAGATAGATGAGCACGTCGGGCTTGGCTATCTGCCACAGGTAGGGCACGTGCGAGTGCTCCTGGGCCACGGTACGCACCTTGTAGCCCCGCTCCCGCAGCGTCTTCGACAGGGTAGACTTGCCCGCCGAGCAGACGCCCACCACCGTTATGTGGCGAGGGTCCGTGGCTTGTTCGGTCTGCCTGGGTGCGGGGGTGGGGCTAACGGAGTGCTTGGGGTGGGAGGCAACTGCCTGCTCGGTACTGTGAGGGCGCTGGAAGCGAGTAGGCCGTGACCAGCGGGCGTGGCGGTAGTCGGTGTTGCTGGGGGGCGAGGGCGGCACGAAATTAAGGTCCGAGTCCCCCGATTCATGTCGAAGATTGTCCCCCATAACGCCGCCTCCACGCACGCGATTGCTATGCATTCATAGTAGCGTGCGGGGTTGGTGGATGTCAAGCGAGGATGGGGGAGGTGGCACAGAACCTAACCTCCCATAGCTCATTCCTAAGTGGGATGTTAGGTTACTAGGTTACTGTGGTAAGATTACACGAATAAGAGTTGCTTCTGTTTCAAGCAAGTCAACAAACGCGTGCTGCAAGCCGGAAAGAATGGAGTTAGCATGGCGAATCCAGAACAGCTTGAGATTCTCATGAGAGGTCCTGCCGCGTGGAACGAGTGGAGGAATCAGCATCCAGAAGAGTGGATCGATCTTACTGAAGCTGTTTTGGCACACGTTGGATACAGCGGTCACTTAACAACAGCGAACTTAGAGGAAATTGATTTCAGAAACGCCAAGTTAACAGGAGCCAATCTTACAGCAGTCAACCTATTTAGAGCCGATCTAAGAGGAGCCGATCTAAGTGAAGCTAAACTTTTCGGAGCCTTCCTAAAAGAAGCCGATCTTGCACAAGCCGATCTAAGGGGAACAAACCTTGTTGCAGCCGATCTTACAGAAGCCAATCTTACCGCAGCATTACTACTCGGAGCCGACCTGTCAGGTGCTAACCTGTCGGGTGCCAACCTGACATACGCTACGTTGCTTAATGCTGACTTCACACAGGCAACCTGTTACCACGCTATTTTCACCCAGGTACTCTTAAGTCACGCTATCTTTGTTGATGTTGATCTAGGCGCAGCTCAAGGTCTTCAGACTGTAAATCACGTAGGGCCATCGGTCATGGACATCAACACTCTCTACCAATCTCGAGGCAAAATACCAGAAGCCTTCCTACGCGGTATTGGCGTCCCTGAAAACCTCATCGAGTATTTACCTTCGCTGAGCGGACAGCCGCTCCAATTCTACTCCTGCTTCATCAGCTACAGTCACAATGACAAAGCCTTCGCCCGTCGTCTACATGATGGACTACAAGGACGCGGCATCCGTTGCTGGCTGGACGAAAAGCAATTACTTCCAGGTCACAATATCTACGATGAGGTAGACAGAGGCATCCGGCTATGGGATAAGGTGCTACTCTGCTGCTCCCAACATTCGCTAACAAGCTGGTGGGTAGATAACGAGATCAACACTGCCTTCGCCAAAGAGCAACACCTTCAGAAGGAACGCGGCAGGAAGGCATTAGCATTAATCCCTCTAGACCTGGATGGTTATCTATTCACGGGCTGGAATGATGGTAAGGCTCAACAGGTAAAGGCTCGTCTAGCAGCCGACTTCAAAGGTTGGGAGCACGACAACGCCAAGTTCGAGGAGCAGTTCGAGCGCGTAGTCAAAGCCCTACAGACCGATGACGGCAGGGAAGCCCCACCCACACCACGCCTTTAACCCGCCAGGGTCCCGCCCCTGCCGCCCAACCTCGCCTTGTGCTACAATGCAACATGGACTTCAGCAAGCCAAAGGCTCCCTTATACCCGCTGCCGGTTGCGCGTGCCCTGGAGGCGGCGGAGAGGGCGTGTGGGGGCGATGACGAGGCGGTCTGCCACGCGGCGGTGATGCGGCTGGCCGACACGCTGGCCTACTACGTGGGGAGCATGGCGGTGGCGCAGTACACCCAGGCGCTGCTCACCGGCCAGGTAGAGCCTGACCCCACGCTCAGCCGCAGCCTGAGAAGCCTCAGACGCGTGTTGCTGGGCCAGTGGCTCGGTTGGGCGGCGAGGGGGCTTGCGGCCGCTCCTCATGGTCCTGTGGCGGGCCTGGCGGGGTGGTACGCGGACAAGCAGAGTGGGGATGTAGCGAGCGCCTACGGGGGCTTGCTGGGCCTGATGAGGGAGCACCTGGCCTATAACGGCGACTACGGCCCGCAGGACACCGTTTCGCCCCGCACGCTGCTGGAGCTTGTGGACCAGTACCGCATCAGGCGCGGCAAGACCCCAGCCGGCGCCCTACCGCCCGACTTCGACCGCAAGGTGACTGACACACTGCTGCCCGGCCTGCACGCTGCGATAGATGGCGCTGCGTTCCTGGCTGAGTACGCCCTGTACGCTCCCCAACAGCGGCAACTGCTCATGGGGCCAAAGCCGGCCACGCCGATTCCTCCCATGCAGGCCCCTGCCGAGGCCGCCGAAGCCGCCACGCTACTGCTCTACTCGCCCGGCGAGGAACCCGACTACACCAGGCGTCCAGACCAGCAAAAGCAGCGCGAACCCCTCCTCCCCCTGGACCCGCTGCTGGTTTACACCCCCTGCCCGCAGTGCGACCTCCACCGCGTAGCCGCCCTGCAAGAGGTAATCGCGGGCACGCCGCACTACCTGGGGCTGGACCCCGATTGCAAGCACAGATTAGTGCCGAGTACCGAGTTCTGAGTGCCGAGTAGTTCTAAGCGCACTCGGAACTCGGAACTCGGAACTCGGCACTTAGATAGGAGAACCTAATGGGAGCTATTCTTGACGCGCTGACGGCGTTTTTCAAAGAGGACGAGTGGGCTTTTTCGCAGATTGAGGGCAAGCCGGTGCTCTGGATGGACTTCGCGGGGCGCAACGGGCGCTGGACCTGTTACGCACGCGAGGAGGAGGAGAAGCAGATATTCATGTTCCACTCCTACGCGCCCGTGAAGACCCCGGAGGACAAGCGCCCCATCATGGCCGACTTCCTCACCAGGGCCAACTATGGCCTATACATTGGCAACTTCGAGATGGACTACAACGACGGCGAGATCCGCTACAAGACCAGCATCGACGTGGAGAACGCCGAACTCACCAGCCCCCTCATTAAGGGCGTGGTCTACCCCAACGTGTCCATCATGGACAAGTACCTGCCCGGCATCATGGCCGTCATCTACGGTGGCTCGTCACCCACGGAGGCAATTGCGCTGGTGGAAGGCTGATCCTTGATTCGGAATTTCGAATCAAGGATTTCGTGGGAGTTCAGCAAACTGAAGGGCCGAAGTCCGACATCCGCAGGCCCTCAACCTGGATGGTCAGGTCCATTGTGCGCACGAGGGGCACTATATTGCCTGGTTCTATTTCGGGGCCGGGAAGGATGGAGACCACCAGGGCGGTCATGTCGTCGAGGGGGCGGTTGAGGTCCAGGCGCAGGGCTTCGGACATGAGGAAATCGGCCAGGTCGCGGGCGGTGGGTCGCTGTTGGAGGCAGGAGGCGACCAGGGCGGGTATGTCGATCTTCTGCGAGATGCGGTTGCCCGCTTCCATCAGGCCGTCCGAGTAGGTAACCACGTAGGTGCCCGGCTCCAACGGTAGCTGCTCTATTACCGGCTTGGTTTTCGGGTAGAGACCGATTGCCTCTGAGGGCGCGTCCAGGCTGGTGAGGCTCTGGCTGTAGAGCCTGTAAACGAGGATGGGGCAGTGGCTGTTGCGCGACATCACAAGCGTGCGGGTCGCCAGGTCCACGCTCAGGATCACGAGAGTGGCCGACACCTTGCCGCCCCGGTAGGTGTAAAGGTAGTCGTGCACCGCCCGCGCCACCGCGCCGTCTCGCGCCCCGTCCTTGATCATGCTGACCGCCTTGGTGGTGAGCATGTGCGAGAGGATTTTGGCGGCAGGGCCACTCCCCTGGCCGTCCGCCAGCACCACCGAGAAGCCACCCGTCGGCCTCTCCACCACCTCAACGGTGTCGCCGCTCTCCTTGGTGGCGTATTTGTTTGTCTTGGCTACGGCTATCTGGACGGTGAACATGGCACCCCGTCTTGCTGGATTGGAGTAGGGTCGCGCTTACATGATATATGGAAAAGGGAGCGGGGGCAAATCAGGGATGCAGCAAGGCAGGACTATGTCCGAGTAGGAGAGCAGTACAATGATGGCCCTTGTCATTCTTCGCTGCGCTCAGAATCTCGTCCTTCACCGGGATGCTTCACCTTTCCTTATGCACCCACGGACCTGAAGAAAGGTGGTATTTGGGTGGGGAGGGATGAGATTCTTCGCTGCGCTCAGAATGACAAAGGCCAACGTTGACCTCTACATTCGACTTTATCAAAACCAGAGTAAGTAGGCTATCCAGGCACGCAGCATGTCAATCCATGCCGTAGCTTATCCCGCCGAGGATACCGAAGCCTATGGACATTGCAGCGATGAACGCGAGCAGAGACAATACCCAAAATCCGAACAAGGCGGGACCGGCGGACCAAAGATAATCGTCCAAGCTCCTGCGACCACTCCAGGCTCGAACAAATTCCCTGGTGCCCCAGGCAGCGTACAAAGCGAACGCGAGCAACATACCGCCCAGGAAAAGATGGCCGAGCACCTTGAGCCAGGGTTCCATCTCGTAGACTTCCGAGCGCGCTACCCCTGGCACCTCAAATTGCTCGGCCTTTGACATAGGCTGGAACAGGGAGAACAAATCTACTCCCCACTGAAACACGAGAGCACTAGAAGCCATAGTAAGGAAATACGCCAGGAAAATCTGTGCTCTTGCGGCCCAACGGCGCAAGGTACTGGCTCCGGCACCTGTCATTCTTGGCTCCCGCTCAACTATAGCGTTACTGCGCGTCCCGCCAGCGTTGTAGCCTGCGCTCACGGAAACGCTGCACCAGGGCCTCGTATTCCTCCGGCGTGCGGCGGCGCTTCTTGTCCCAGCGGCGGCCTTTCTCACTGTTGCACGAGCCGTGGGCTATGCCCAGGTTGTGCGGGTCGTCGGTGCCCCCACGCGAGCGCGCCAGTATGTGCTCCAGCGTGGCCCCTTCTCCCGTGGCCGCATCGAAGGCGATAGGCCCGTTGCAGATGAGGCACTTACCGACCCACAGCCGCCCCTGCCGCGTAAAGGTAGAGTCCGTTTCGGCCACGCGACTGAGCTTGGACGGATTTGGAATTGGGAAATTCGAATTGCGAATTTGTTTGCTGCTCACGTTTCACGTTTCACGTTTCAGATGCTAGCCTTCGTTGAAGAGGAGGTGGAGCAATAGGTATGTCAGGAAAGCGATTGTGGCGCAGACTGGAATTGTATAAATCCAGGCGCGGATCATGTTGAGCGCCACGCCCCAGCGCACGCCCGATTTGCGGCGGGCAGCCCCCACGCCCAGGATGCAGGACGAGATGACGTGCGTGGTGCTGAGGGGGAAGCCGAGGCGGGAAGCCGTCTCGATTATGGTGGCGGCGGTGGTCTCGGCGGCGAAGCCGTGTATCGGCTCCAGGTGGGCGAGCCGCTGGCCCATCGTGTGGATGATGCGCCGCCCGCCCGCCGCCGTGCCGAGGCCCATCGCCGTAGCCGCTATCAGCACAACCTCCCACGGGATGTTGGGCGTGCCGTTAGCGTCCACGGCCAGCGGGAAGCCCGCCGAGTAGAGGGCCAGGGTGATTACGCCCATCGTCTTTTGAGCGTCGTTGGAGCCGTGCGAGAAGGCCATGAAGGCCGAGGAGACCAGTTGCATACGCCTGAATATGCCACCCACCCCGCTGGGTGAGGCTTTGGCTACGAGGAAGTAGAGGAACCTCATCAGCAAGAGCGACACGATGAACCCGGTGATGGGGGAGAGCACCAACGGCAGCAGCACCTTGTTGAGCAATCCCATCCAGATGACGTTGCCCACGCCCACGGCTGCCACACCCGCGCCCACCACCCCGCCTATGAGAGCGTGGCTGGACGACGAGGGGATTCCGAAGTACCAGGTGATGAGGTTCCAGGTGATAGCCCCAACCAGCGCCGCCATGATGAGCACCTGGGCCGCCGAAAAGTCGAGGGCCTTGACCGCACTCGGCTCCACAAGTCCGCCCGTGATCGTCTTGGCGACCGCCTGCCCGGTGAGCGCGCCGATGAAGTTGAGCACCGCCGCCATGAGGATGGCCGTGCCGGTGGGTAGCACGCGGGTGGATACTACCGTGGCTATGGCGTTGGCGGTGTCGTGGAACCCGTTGATGAAGTCGAAGGCTACCGCCAGCAGCACCACCAGCGATACGAGTATCCAGTGGTAAAGGCTCAGGTCAGGCATGTTTGATCGCGAGGCCCCGCAGCACGTCGGCTATGTCTTCCGCCCGGTCGGTCGCCTGCTCCATCTCCTGGTAAATGTCGCGCCACTTGATAATCTGGAGCACGTCGCTGGGGTTGGAGAAAAGCTCCGTCAGCCCCTGCCGGTGCAGGTCGTCGGCTTTGTTCTCCAGGCTGTGTACCTGGATGATCGACTCCTGCATGCCCTTTAGCTCGCTACGCTTGCGCAGGCGGGGCAGCGCCCGCGCCACTTCCTCGGCGCAGGCCACGATGCAGTCGGACAACTGCTGGGCCACCGGCGTCACCCTGTCCACCTTGTAGATAACCATCAGGTCGGCCGCCGAGTGCACCAGGTCGGTTACGTCGTCAATGGCGCTGTAGAGGTTGATGATGTCCTCGCGGTCGAGCGGGGTCATGAAGGTGCGGTTGAGCAGGTTGTACATGCGGTGCCCGATAGAGTCGCCCAGATGCTCGTACTCGTGGATGCGCTCCACCGACTCGTGCACGTTCTCGTAGTGGTAGCAAAGCTCTCTGAAGGCTCGCGCCGCCTCAAGCATGTTGTTCGCCGCGTCCTCGAATAGCTGGTAATAGTTCTCGTCGTCGCTCTTGAAAAAGTCAAAAAGGGCCATCGATACCCCCGGGACGGATTTGGAATTTGGAATTTCGAATTGCGAATTTAGTTCGTGTTTGAGCTACAGCACACACAAACAAGAGGCACGAAATACGTGTGTATAGCACGTTTCATACCTCTTTGTGGGACGATGGACGATGTACAAGTTATGAGTTTTGAGTTATGAGTTTTGAGTTGACAGATAGTAGCCAACCATCATCCTCTTCGCGTACTTGGCGTCTTGGCGGTTCCGTCTCCAATCCACTAACTCAAAACTCATAACTCATAACTCACAACTTCTGCATCGTCCGTCTACTCATGCTTCGACAGCACCTCGCGTTGGCCGTACATGCGGGCATAATACTCAGCGAAGTCGCCGGACTTGATCTTCTCCCACCAGTCGCGGTTGTTTACATACCATTCGACCGTTTGTTGCAGGCCCTCATCGAAGTCCACCTGCGGGGTCCAGCCAAGTTCTTCTCGCGCCTTGGTGGTGTCGATGGAGTAGCGGCGGTCGTGCCCGGAGCGGTCCTGCACGTAGTGGATGAGGGTGCGGGGCTTGCCGAGCAGGTCCAGCAGCCTGTAAGTCACATCTATGTTCTCGCGCTCGTTGCCGCCGCCGATGTTGTACGCCTCGCCCGGTTTGCCGTTGTGCAGGGCCGCGTCTATGCCCGCGCAGTGGTCGAGCACGTGCATCCAGTCGCGCACGTACTTGCCGTCGCCGTACATGGGCACTGGCTTGTCCTCAAGCATGTTGGTGATGAAGAGGGGCAGCATCTTCTCCGGGTACTGGTACGGGCCGTAGGTGTTGGAGCCGCGGGTGATTACCACGGGCGCGTTGTAGGTGATGAAGTAGGCGTAGCACTGTAGCTCGCCGCCCGCCTTGGACGCGGAATAGGGCGAGCGCGGCTCCAAGCGGTCGTTTTCGACCGACGAGCCTTCCAGCACCGTGCCGTACACCTCGTCGGTGGACACCTGCAACAGGCGCTCCAGGCGGAACTTACGCGTGGCCTCCAATAGTACGTACACGCCGAACACGTCGGTTTGGATGAAGCCGCCCGGCTCCTCGATGGAGCGGTCCACGTGCGACTCGGCGGCGAAGTTCACTATCGCGTCGATGCCGAACTGCCGCACCGTCTCGTCCACCCGGTCCTGGTCCGCGATGTCGCCCCGGACGAAGTTGAAGCGTGGGTTGCCCTGCAAATCGGCCAGGTTGTCGGGGTTGCCCGCGTAGGTCATCTTGTCGTAGACGAGCACGTGGTAGTCGGGGTGCTTCTCAAGCATCATCCTGGCGAAGTTGCTGCCGATGAAGCCCGCGCCCCCTGTGACCATGATTCTCTGCAATGTGGTTTACCTCCTGGTTCGGTTCTGAAACGTGAAACGTGATGCGGCTCATGTGGTTGGTTCGTGAATATGGCGCTGTCTCTTACTCGGGAACCCTGCTCCCCTTGTCATCCTGAGCGTAGCGAAGGATCTCAAATGTTGGTCCTGCCGCTATGTTGAACCTTTGGCACCCTGTTCCCTGGCGTTCGACAGCATCCCTACTCACCTTCTTGGGATCCTTCGCTGCGCTCAGGATGACAGGGTGGGGCTTTGGTCCTATAGGCCGGGGTGAAGTCGCATACACGCTAGTTATGACGAATATGGCGAAGGGGCGTTGCAGGCTAGGCCCTTTCGCTCTGCCACTGTTGGAGCATTTGTTGCACCTGTAGGATATGGTCCCTGTAATGGTCGGTTTGCCATCGTAGGATGTCAGCGCCGGAAGTGGGAGAGGTCTCTGTGGCCCCTGGGTGGTAAACGGCGGCCTGGCGGCTAAAGTCCTCTTTGACGAGCTCGCGCAAGTGGGCGGCCAGCCTGTCGTGTGCGGCTTCCAAGGCGTCCAGGGCCACCTGGCGGTTGCGCGTGGCCTCTTCGGGCGGCAGGGAGGGAAGCCCCTGCACCCAATCGTCGGCTGGGTCGCCCTCGACGGTGGAAGGGCGGCCGGGGTCGGCGGCCAGGCGCACTTCCTGGAACTCGGCTTCGCGCAACATCTCAAGTAGATACGCATACCGCCGCAGGGAGTTTGTCACCTGCACGATAGTCCCGCCGATGGGGTAATCGGCACCTTCCGGCTTGTAACCCAGCGCCTCGTTCGGCACCTGGCTCATCGCGTCCACAAAATCGTCCCGCGCATGATCAAAATCAGCCAGCGCGGTCTCACGCTCGATAATGCTTGAGGCAGTTTGGTCCACGTTTCCTCCAGCGATTTTAGGTTTTGGATTTTGGATTTTGGATTTTGGATTTAGTAGAACTCGAAGCTAATCCAAAATCCAAAATCCAAAACCTAAAATCCAAAATCAAAGAACTCCTACCTTGCTGTTGTCGCCCAGGAGCATCTTGTAGGCTTTGGGCTTGATGGGGGAGCGGCTGATTTCGACGTTGCGGCCTATGAGGCTGTCTTCCAGGCGGCCTGGGATGTCGATTATCTGGCTGTTTTCGAGGATGATGGAGTGCTCTATCTCGCTGTTGGTGATGGTGCAGCCGTAGTTGATAGCGGTGTAGGGGCCGATGTAGGAGTTGACGATGCGGGTGCCCTTGCCGATGATGACCGGGCCGCGTATGTTCGAGTTGATAATCTCCGCCCCTTGCTCGACTATGACCTTGCCCTTGATCTGGCTCTCCGAGTCCACGAAGCCGTCTATAGCGGGGGCGAGCTTGTCCAGCACCAGGTGGTTCACCTCTAGCATGTCCTCCAGCTTGCCGGTGTCGATCCACCAGCCTTCGAGCACGCGGGGGTGGACGTGGTAGTCGTGGTCGAGCAGGTACTGTATGGCGTCGGTGATCTCTAATTCGTTACGCCAGGAGGGCTTGATGTTGTGGACGGCCTCGAAAATGTGGTGGTTGAACATGTAGATGCCGACGAGGGCGAGGTCGCTCACGAACTCGCGCGGCTTCTCCACCAGGCGCTTTACCTTGCCGTCCTCAAGCTCGGCTACTCCGTAAGCTTCGGGTCTGTGCACC
>JALZHI010000131.1 GCA_030913985.1 Chloroflexota bacterium
CAGGCACACTCATCACGCGGCCCCTAGCAAAATATGGGAAGTCGGGCCACTCGGCAGAGTCACCTGCGACACGGCCTGGCACCGGCAGGAGGCGGGCCGTCAGGGGCTTGTCGAGCCGGATGGCTAAGGAGGCCATGTCCAGGATTATCCGCTCCAACTGGCGCGAAGAGATATCTCCAGGCAATGGTATCGTATCCAGCCGAGGCCGCATACGGCGGACATGAGCAGCAGGGTGTCGAGGGTTACCAAGCCCTGAGCGGCGCGGTCGGCCAGCGTCTGGTCTTCGAGAGCGGGGAGCATGAGGCCGGAGTAGCCGACGGTGGGTAGCTGCTCGCGGGCCTGCTTGAGGACGCTTGTGAAGAAGGCAGCGGCGGTCAGGGTGCCGGGACTACCCAGCGGCGCGCCACTCAGCAGCTCCAGCGCGTAGCCGATGCTCCTGCTCTGCTCCGGGAAGGGAGCCATCGAGATGTCGAGGCCGGTGAAGGTGTAGCCATGCTCGGCCGCCAGGCCCACGCACACGTCGGCGGCTTTGCCCGCTTCCTCTTCCAGCAGGCCGAGCAGCCTCAATCTTGCCTCTTCCAGCGAGCCTGCCCCTTCAAATGCCCGCACCGCCAGGTCGGCCGCTTCGAGGGCCAAGCCGAACTCGGGCCGTCCCCCGTTACGGTCGTTCTCCTTGTAGTAAGCGGCGGGGAAGAACGGCACGTGGGGAGGGCAGTTGCAGGCCGCCGCGAAGCGCAGGTTGCCGAAGCCCTCAGGCGTGCGCTCGGCCAGCGACTGCATGATGCGGGCGGAGGCCCTCACCGCCTCAAGGTTGACTGCGCCGCCGCTCCCCGTGCGCACCCCCACCTGTATGCTGGCGAAGGCGTTACCCGCCGCTAACAGCAGTTCCGGGACCAACTCGAAGAACGTCTCTAACCCATCTTGTGGCGTGCTAGCCTGGAGCGTACCCACCGAGAAGTAGTCGATACCGGCCTCGGCGCACGCGCTCCCCAGGTCCGCCACTTTGCCCGGCGCTGCTTCGTCAGGCAGGAGCCACTCTTCCAGGGGCTGCGCCGCAAGGCGGGTAGTCTGCACGGTGAAGCCCTGGGCCTCCAGCGCCTGCTTGCCCGACATGGCGAACGACCCTAGCCGCGTAGCAAGCTCAAGCCGAGCCGCGTCCTCGGTGGGAAGCGCCGTCCCGGTGGTAAGCGAGCGGACGTTCACTAAGGGGCCGAGCCTTCGACCGGGTAGCCCGCCTGCTTCCAGAGGGTGAGGGCGCGCGGCCCCTGCATCACCTTCAGGTTCGTGTAGCCAAGCCCCCGCATCAGGCTCTTGGTCGAACCCAGGCTTTCTTCGTCGTTGGGGCACTCGCAATAGATGGCTACGTTCCCGGTCTTGGGTATCTCAGCCGCGCGGGTGATGATGTCCGCCTGGGGAATATTGATCGCCCCGGCCACGTGGCTCTTTGCGAAGTGATCGGGCGTCATCACGTCGATGATCGTGACGTTGTTCGCCTCTTGCAAGGCTCGCACCTCCTGTATCGAGAGGCGCGGCACGTCAGCCACGACACCGAGGAAGGCGACTATGGTCGCCGTCGCAGCCGCGCCGGGATCGAGGTTCTGCGGAGCGGTGTTGCCGGAGGTGTCCTGGCCGGTGCTCGCGGTGTTGGTCGTCGTGCCGCTGTTGTTCTGCAACACAACAAAGAGGATCACCAGCACCACAAAGGCGGCGCTGACCCCAAGTAGTACCATGCTAAAGCTGTCGGGGCCGGACTTCACGGGCTTGTAGCCCGGCGCGTTACGGGGGTCTATCGGCCTGCTCGGCCCCCGGAGTTTGGTGGGTTTTCGCTTGCTGCTCATGCTGCCCTTTCTGAGGGGAGGATTGCGAAACTATAACATAGGGCGCGTGAAGGCAACAAGAGGAGGGTGGGCGGTGGACGTTGGAGAGTAGGAGACGGAACCGCCAAGACGCCAAGGACACCAAGCACCCGCCAAGGTTTAGGATTGTTAGGATACCTGCTACTTGCTCCTGTGTCCTCATCACTCCTATCGTCCACCGTCCGCTACGCCTGGTCAACCGGGCATGCTGTTAGCACCTTCGCGTTTTGATAGAGGTCACTTTGGTAACATCCGGTCAACAAAGTCATTGAGAGACAAGAAAGTTTCGGATAGGGCCTCAGCTAACCACCTGCGGCGGCTCCTAGTCGTGGTTGCGTCAATAAAGATAGTGTTTGGCGTAATTTTCCATTCTGCGGGTGCAACGGGTCCTGCATGTGTCGCCATATTGATAATTCTGCCGGGCGCGACACGGTGTGCCAGTTTGTTCCTGACATAGACCCATTCCTTTGAATCGGAAGAACTTACCAACTTTCTCAGTTCGCCTGTCAGCGACTCTTGTTTGAATGCGGCCTCGTAACTTTTTAGAGTGGACTGCGGGCTGACCGCTCTCAGGTCATCCTCAGTCGCCATTGCGAAGTGGTGCGGGTCCAACATAGACCCAATTGCAAAGAGTGAATAGCATAAACTCTCAATGCACGATAGCCCATTAACGAAGAAGGTAAACAGCGCACGTTCCTGTCGATAACGGTGGGGTTGTGCTGGTCCATCACCATACGCCCTAACGGAGTTGGTGAAGGTCACATCGGCATCAGCTACAGCGTGGAAGCGGTAAGCAACGGCATTCCAGCCGCCGCCAAAGTGCTCATACAAGGCAGGATACTTTGCACTCTGCGGTTCGACTCTCCGATGCACGGCATTGTATGCAGTTACATTGAAATCGACGGGCATCGGAAGTCCCGTCGTGGACGCTACTGTTTTAGACTGCTTGCTCAAGCTCTTGCCTCCCTTTCCTCTATCGTCCCTTGTGCTACTTCAGCAGCGGACTCTTCCCTCCCCAGTGGTTGGAGAAGTGGTCGTAGAAGAGGAAGTTCTGCGCGTAGCCTGCATACTTGCCAAAGCGGTCACGGAAAGCCCCTACGACGGCGTTGTAGGCAGAGGTAGTAATTGTCTTGCGGTCGGCCCAGTCGGGGAAGTAGAGGTCTTTGGCAAGCTGCCACACGTGGGTGTCTACGGGCACCGCCTCTGGCTTGTCCAGCGAGAAGAGGCACACGCAGTCGGCTATCTTGGCCCCGATACCGTTCAGCGCCACTAGCTCGCGGTGAGCCTGTTCGTAAGTCATCTCTCGCAACGAGTCGGCCCAGCCTGGTCCTCTCTCCACGATCTGCCGGGCGACCTTCACGAGGTTGGCCGCGCGGAAGCCCAGGGACGATATGCGCGTCAGGTGGTCCACGTCGCAGTGGGCCAGGGTCTCCGCGCTGGGGAAGGAGTAGTAGCGCGTGCCGTCGAGTTCCGCGACCAACTCTCCATACTCGCGGCTGAAAACACTGATGGAATAGGCGATGCGGGGCACGCTGTTAGCTGTGGAGCAGACGAAGGAGAGTATGCATTCCTCCGGCTCTTGCCGCGCCACCCGCAGCCCCGACCAACGCCGCGCCGCCTCCCCGGCAGCCGGGTCTGCCGCCTCGATGAGCCGCACGATTTCTCCCATGTCCACGTCAAGCTGGAAGTAGTCGCGGATGAGGGCATCGTTGGGAGCCTGCGGGTAGGCCCACCATGTGAAGCGGTCGCCGTCCTGCCTAATGCCTACGACGGTGGCCCGCACCACGCCCGTCCACCAGCCGTCCGTGTTGCGCTTCCACCGGAAAGCCTGACCGGAAGCGAGCGTGTCGTCAAGAGAGAACTGTAGCGGGTCGTACGTGAACGAGTTGAGTTGTAACTGGGGAGGGGTGGTTGTGGTCATAAGCAATTATAGTCCAATATCGTAGCGGAGGGGCAATAGGAGCAGAGTGTAGATACGAAACCGCAAAGCATGCCCTGAGCAAAGCCGAAGGGGCGCGAAGAGCGCAAAGGTACGCCGAGATAAAGAAGGTGTTCTAACGAGAGGACCAGAGTACATGATGCGTACTCTGGTCCTCTTGTACTCTCAAACCTTTATTATCTTGGCGCGTCCTCTGCGTCTCCGCGTCTTGGCGTTTCAACTCCTCACGCGCTGGCGAGGTCCGAGGGCTTGCCGCCGGAGACCACGCGCAGGTGGGAAGGTGGTTCTTCGGGGTTGCCGGCAGGGTCTTCTATCGGCACTTCGATTATGCCCTGTTCTGCGCGGGGTACCTCGTGGCAATGGCGGCAGCGCGCCTCGTAGTTCTCCTTGGCCCCGACCAGGATTATGGGGTCGTCGTAGTTGGCCGGTTGCCCGTCGATGAGGCGCTGGGTGCGGCTGGCTGGTGCCCCACATACCACGCAGATCGCCTGTAGCTTGTCCACCATCTCGGCCTCGGCCATGAGCAGGGGCATGGGGCCGAACGGTTCGCCCCTGAAGTCGAGGTCAAGCCCCGCCGCGATTACCCTTACGCCGTTGTGGGTCAGCCGCTTGCACAGGTCAACCACACCTTCGTCAAAGAACTGCGCCTCGTCAATGGCTACCACAGTCGTGTCAGGCTCTACAAGCCCCTCTAGCTCGGCGGAGCCGCCCACGGGGACCGCCGTATGGAGCACGCCGTTGTGTGAGGCGACCTGCACGGCCGAGTAGCGCGTGTCGATGCGGGGCTTGAAGACCTGCACCTTCTGCCGGGCGATCTGCGCCCTCTTGACGCGGCGGATCAACTCCTCCGTCTTGCCGGAGAACATACTGCCGCAGACCACTTCCAGCCACCCGCCCGCGTAGTGCTTGGGGTGCGGGCCGAGCGGCCCCTGGTCCTGCATGTAGCGTTGCACGTAATCTCCCATCTTGCCACCTTTCGCCGGGGATAGCTGCAATCATACGGTGGAAAAGGTGGCACGCTCCCTGTTTGCGCAGCGCTGCAAGGTATTGTTTTGCACAAGCTGAGACATGTCAGGAAGGACGATGGACGATGGAGAAGTTATGAGTTGTGAGTTATGAGTTGTGAGTTGACGGATGGCATCCAAACCCTTCATCCTCTTTGCGCGTCCTTTGCGTTCTTCGCGTCTTTGCGTTTTCGCCTCTTATCAGGGTCCGTTAAAGCAAAAGAGACCAGGAGGTGAGGCCCAGTCTCTTTTTCGCTAACACTGTCGAGTTAGGCTTCGGTCGCGACCTCTTCGGTCTCGGTGGCCTCGGCCTGGGGGGCGGGGCGGCGCTCCTGGGGAGGAGGCGGCACGTTGGCCCGGTTGCCGGAGCCGCGCCGGGCGACCCTGACTTCGGTGTTGGTTACGGTGCGGTTCCCCATGCGGCGCATGAAGCGCTCTACCTGGCCCGCCGTGTCAACGATGCGCTGCTCGCCGGTGTAGAAAGGGTGACAATTGCTGCAAAGGTCCGTCTTGAGCACTTCCTTGGTAGACATCGTCTGCCAGGTGTTGCCGCAAGCGCAGTGAACCGTTGCAAGTACGTACTTGGGGTGGATTCCTGCCTTCATTGTTGTTTTACCTCGCTTGTTTAATTACGAATTACTAATTACGAATTACCAATTGTCCGTCACGAACCACTAATTACCATTTCCGAAGTACCTATCGTAATTCGTAATTAGTAATTCGTAATTCGTAATTCCGCTACTGCGTAGCGGTAGCCGTCTCGGCGGTCTGTCCGTTGGGGCGCTCGGCGTACACGCTGACCCGCTTCCTGTCCTTGGTGGCGTTCTCGAACTTGACGTAGCCGTCCACCAGCGAGAAGAGGGTGTGGTCGCGGCCGAGGCCGACGTTGTTGCCGGGGTGAATCTTGGTGCCGCGCTGGCGCACGATGATGCTGCCGGAGCGGACTGCCTGCCCATCGCCGCACTTGAGGCCGAGCATCTTCGGATTGCTGTCGCGACCGTTGCGGGACGAACCTACACCTTTTTTGTGAGCCATTGCTTTCTCCCTTCGGGGCTTTCTGAGTTATGAGTTGTGAGTGTTGAGTTTTGAGTTGAATTACCTAACTCAAAACTCAACACTCACAACTCATAACTATTATAGAGCGATTTCCTTGATCGAGAGCCTGGTAAGGCCCTGGCGGTGACCCGTCTTGCGGCGGATGCGCTTCTTCGGCTTGTACTTGAAGATTACCAGCTTGGGGCCTTTGGCCTGTCCGATGACGGTGGCTATCACGCGAGCGCCTGCGACCGTGGGTGTGCCCACTTGCACGCCGTTATCGCCCCCGCCCACCATGAGCACCTCGCCCAGTTCTACCTGGCTGCCCTTCTGGGCATCAAGCAGTTCTACCTCTATCGTATCACCGGGGGCTACTCTGAACTGGTGGCCTCCGGCCTTTATAATTGCGTACACCTAATTTCCTCCGCTACTATTTGGGTCACAGCCTCTAATTATATCCGTGTTTGGGCGTGCTGTCAAGCGTAAAGTGAGTGCTTCTATGTCTAGGATTGTGCCTCCCCCGCAGCCAGTTAATTCCGTTTGATGCCGCCCGGTTCGTTCTTCGGGAGGGTGTCGTGCGCATACCGCAGCCCGGACTCTTGGGTTTGGGTGGTCAACGCCACCTCCGTCTCGTGAAGCAGTCGTAGGGGTGCGCTGCTCACATAGTCCTAGCGAACCGCTACACGGTTACGCTGCCAACACTTCTCGTAGTCGAACGCAAACGCATCGGTATCCAGCTGCTAGGTTCTAAGTTCTTAACTGGACCTATGTTCCAGCGTAGAAAATGGGCTTTGTTAAGACTTCATCTATTCCTAGGATGAAGTCACCGTGTAGAACTTGAGCTATCCACCACTTGCAAATGCCCTAAGCAGGATGTAAAATAGTTGTAACAAGGACAAACCACCGACGATTTATGAAAACAAATACCGACGTCGGTGCCTTCCAAAATAGTGTGCGTAGTGGTGAACTGAACACACCACGACACAGCGAGGTTTGGCTGTGGATTCGGGGTGACGCATACTAGATAGATGCCTTCGATGGGTTACCCCATCGTCTGTTCCACGCTATACGGTATCGGCAACGAACCGGCAAGCGAAGCAACATCCAGTAAGTCCCTACTTACTGCAAGCCAAAGCTTCCTGCCACGCTGTGCTGATATTGTAGACGCTGGCAGGCGGTGGGGTTTTTGTTTTGGTGTTGGGATAACCTGAAGCGATGCGGAGATAAGGGGTATAAGCTATAGAAGGTGTGAAAGAACAACCACTGGTATACACAAATGAAGAAGGTTTGTGATAACCAGTGGTTCTCAGGGTATCTGCGGATATATTCATGCTATGAAAAGAGAAACCAAAGGGCGAGCCGTACAGTACCACCCGTCAGCCCGCCCCCAGGCGCTTATCGACCGACTCGGTAGATCACCGGGCCGGACCTAGTTGCATATGGAGTGTAACATGAACCGGAATGATTTGCATGATTTTGGCCGGACAGTTTTCAGCCACGCTGTAGGGCACTTCATTGGGGCACTTGCTGTGTTGCTCTGCCTCATCATTCTTGTGCTGCTCTGCCCTAGCTTGAAGGAGTTGATTGCACTCCTTCATTAGGAGCGCATCGGTCGCTCTCCGGCGGCAGTACCAGCGCCAAGCTGTGAGGCTTCCGTCCTAACCGCGTGGCTGGACAGCCAACTACGCCCCTTCAGTAGGAGTGCGCCGCACAACAACGCCACCAGCACTGACATGGCAAGGTACGCCGTGTGGACTCCGTATCCGTCAGCTAGCAGCCCCAGCGCAGGCTCCGTTAGCGTCAGAAAGACAGTCGCGAACAGGGACTGTATCGAGAGGACCGTGGCCCTTGCATCGTCCGGCACGCGGCCCTGGATGACGGCGAGCAGCACCGGCTGGGTGAGCGCGAACAGAAAGGCGGCAATGGCGGCCATTATGAGGATTGGCACCACCGGGGCCACTCCCAGGAGCAGCAGGCATACTACCAGGAGCAGGGGCACGCCCAGGAGCAGTCTGTCCGTGCCGATCCTCTTCTGCGCTCGCGGCACGGCAAGCGAGCCGGCGATGCTCATACCTTGCACTCCCACCATGACTACGCCAAGCGCCACCACCGGCAGCCCTACCGCAAGCGTATATGGTTGCAGGAAGACTTCAACATAGAAACCGACGCAACCCAATACGACCAGGTACGCAATCGCCCAACGTAGAGTAGCGTGCTCGCGCAGGGCAGCTACGGCCTGTGCCACTATCTGTGTGTACGGCAGGCTCTTGCCTTCTTGCCGCTTCCCCTCTGAGGCTTGAGACGCCCCACGCGTTTCCCTGAAGGACAGTATGGGGATTAGCGTCGCGCCGATGAGGGCGCTTGTGATGAAGGCGGGTAGCACCAGGTCTACGGAGGCGATTGCCCCCACCGCCAGGCCCGCGAGCATGGCGCTGACCGTTCTTGTCGCCCTGGCCCGCCCGGCGACCTTCGCGTACTCATCTTCCCGGCCCAACACCTTCATCGTCTCGAAGAGCAGGGCTTCGTCCGCGCCTGAACTAAAGGTAACGGCCAGGCCCCCGATGAACTGCGCAGAGGCCATGACCAGGAAGTCGCCGGAGAGTGCGAACACCAGCCATATCGCGCAGCCAATGATGGCGCTGAGAGACAGCGAGAGCTTGCGTCCGTACTTGTCGGCCACTATGCCCGTCGGTATCTCGAACAGGAAGATGCCCAGCCAGAAGGGCAAGTCGAGAAGCGTGACTTCGGTCAGGCTGTAGCCATAGTGCTGCTGTAGAAAGACCACCCAAAGCACGATGGGCGTTCCCGTCGCCGCGCCCCTCAACGCGGACAGGATGAAGTAGTTGCGGATGTTTGGGTAGTACTTTTGCTCTGTGGTTAGAGGATGCAGCCTGTTGGACCTCCGGTTCGGTCTAGTTGCTGGTGTGGGAGTTTACCAGACCTGTGGCACCCTTGCGACGAGGCGAAGCGCGCCGAAGCGCCACCGTCCATGCTCCTCATCCCGCAGTCAGCGAGCCACCTCCTGCTCTCTAGGCGTGCCTCGCGTGGCAGTGACACTGAAGCGGTCCTTCCGGTATCATTGTTAGCCTCTCACCGATACTACCACTTACCACCACCACAACCCGCAGATTACATCACCCTCATGCGTGCCCGTAGTCCGAAGCTCCGGCGAGTGCGTGCCAATCCACTCCCCTAGCTCCCTGTGCCGGTATACCTTGACTTCAGTAGCACCCCACTCGCGGGCCTTGTTTTCAAGCCACCCCACGTTATCAAGTGGTAAGCGCACGTAGAGGGTGTCCGCAGTGTACCTGCTGTCGCCATCTTCCCGGCTTACAAGGAAGCGCAGTACGTAACCAGGACCGGACCTCGATGTAACAAGGGCTCCGGTCCACTTGTCCCGCTCGGCCCTCAGGTCACGCTCTATCTGCGCACCATTTATAGTCTTCACCGATACCAAGCCGATTAACTGTAGGTAAAGCTCCTGTGCCCGGCTGCTTGCACCTTCTGTATCCATCTGCCCCACCCTCCTTCAGTCTTATAGATCTTGTAGCAGCTTTCGGGCCATACAGGCAGCCGAGAGGTTAGGCAGGTGACTGTGGGTGTGCTGTCTTGTTGTTTGTGCGATAATATGCACGTCGGTTGCTATTTTCTGTGGTAGGTGGTAGTTCGAATCTATGATACGGCTGCGTTGGAATATAGGGGCGATTGATCTTATGCCAAGTGTCGAACGTATCACGCAACCGCAAGCAGAAAAGGTACTCCACACCGAGGAAGGCCAGTTCGCTGATGCTAAATCAACTGACATCTCTCCTAGTAAGCTGACGCAAACTATTGCAGCATTTGCTAACAGTGACGGCGGGGAGTTATTGATTGAAATCAGTGAGTCGGGGCAGGGGCCGCCGAAGATTAGAACAAGATGTTTCGAACTAAGATGTTCGAATTACTGAACTTGGATATCCACAGCATCCGCTGATTCATACCCTTTCTGCTACAACTTCGTTATTCTATCTCAATGAGGAGAGGAATGATAGACGAGAGAATAAATACCGCTCCGCCCGGCTTCGATGCGGAAGCCGACCTGCCTTCGGGCTTCCTCGATTTCTTCCTGCCCCTACACCGGGAGTTCACCCCTCGCCAGCAGGCGCTCGCTCGCAAGCGCGCGGAAGTGCTTGCCGAGGCGCACAGGGGCAACCTGCCCGACCACCTGCCACCCTCCGAGGCCAACACGGGCGATTGGCTCATAACCTTACCCGAATGGTGCCAGGACCAGCGCAACCAGATGACCGGCCCCGCCGACGACGCAGAGCTTGTGGTCAAGATGCTCAACTCCGGCGCGCCCGGAGTGATGCTCGACCTTGAAGATTCGATGGCGAACTCCTGGCCCAACACGCTGAAAGGTATCAGCAACGTCCTCTCCGCGTTAGTGGGAGAGCTAACCTATGCGGACCAGAAGCGTGGCGGGGAGGTGGGCATCAAAGACAGCCCCACCGTCATCTGGACCAGGCCGCGCGGTCTGCACATCTCGCAGGCAGGGGTGGTGCCGGGGGAGGGACTCACTTCGGCCTCGCTGTTCGACGTAGCCATGCTGGCCTACCAGGTGGACCCGGCCAGGCTCAAGCACCCGCTGTGCATCTACATCCCAAAGACCGAGTCGGCGGAAGAAGCTCTGTGGTGGCGCGACCTGTTCCAGGCTATTTCGGCGGCAAGGGGCCTGCCCCGCGACTACATCAAGTGCATGGCGCTGGTCGAGTCGCACCCGCTGGCGTTCCAGATGGAGGAGTTCGTTTACAACCTGCGCGAGCACATCCTGGGCCTCAACCTGGGGCGATGGGACTACATGGCGAGCCTCATCCACTTCAACTTCAACGACCCCAGGTGGGTGCTGCCCGACCGCAACACGATTCCCCATAACGTGCCGTTTTTCCAGAACCTGCGCGAGCTGATACCGGAAATCTGTCATAAGCGCGGCATACTGGCGATTGGCGGCATGACGGCCCTCTTCCCGAGCCGCGTTGACCCTGAATTGAACGAGCGGGCGCTCAAGGTGCTGGCCGAGGATAAGAAGAACGAGGCAAACAGCCTGATGGACGGCGCGTGGACCGGTCACCCCGACCAGAACGAGATCGCGGTGAGCCAGTTCCCCTATCCCAACCAGCTAGAGGCCCGGCCCCAAGGCATAGATAGATACCCGGACCTGCGCCCGTCGCCCGAGGGTGTGGGCAAACGGACCCTGGCAGGCACCCGCGCCGCCGTGAGAACGGTCATACGCTATCGCAACGGCGTGCTGAACGGCAAGGGTGCGAGCCTGCTGGATGGTTACATGGAGGATCTGGCGACCGACCGCATCTACCGCCTGATGATCGCCCAGCGCGTGAAGCACAGCGACTCCGTGACCATTACCGGCGAAGAAGGGCAGATGGTAGAGCACACGCCCGAATTGGTGAGCCACCTGTTTGACGAGGAGCTTGACAGGCTGCTTGGGGAGCTGCCGGAGAATGCCCCCCCGGACGCTGCCGAGAAGTTCAAGATGGCCCGCGAGATAAGCGAAAGGATGATTACCAGGGGCGAGTTCGACCCGGTATAGCAATGGTTCGCTAATGTGAGATAGTTGGCCGGGCAGGATCACGCCCCGTCCTTGTCATTTCGAACGGAGTGAGAAATCTCGTCCTTCACCGTACTGTTGACTTTTCTTACATAATCCTCTCGGGATACAGACAGGAAGGGGTTACTTGGTAGGTGAGGGACGAGATTTCTCACTCCGTTCGAAATGACATACAGGGGCTTCGGTCTCGTGTGACACCCGCAATGCAAATGCGATAGTCACTAGCGAAAAGGGAACAAAGGTGTTCCCACATCGGCAATGTTGTAGTTGGTATGAGATAGGTTAACAAGGAGGTTAACAGCACTATGGCACACGAAGTAACTCAGAACGTCACGCAGGATGGACATAGCAACGGGCATGGCAACGGTCATAGCCCAACGTCTGCACAGCCGCAGGTAGAGCTTGCGCCCACGCCTCTGCTGCCTGATGGGTACATGGTGCCCAAGTCGCGTTGGACGCACCCCAGCACTCGCATGCGGCAGTTATTGGAGACCGAGCCGTACCTGTTCGGCCCCGGCGTGTACGATCCCTTCGGTGCGCAGCTTGTGATGTACTACGGCTTCAAGGCGGTCTACTTCAGCGGCTACTCGTTCGCCATAGGCCACCTCGGCACCACCGATATGGACCTCTACTCCAGCGTCGAGATCGCCGACGCCGCCCGCCGCACCGTGAGCGCGATGCGCAAGTTCCAGCTTACGATGGCTGTTGGCGAGCCGGAGAAGGGCATACCGCCCAAGCACCTGGAGATACCGCCCCTAATCGTGGACATGGACGGCGGCTACGGCAACATCTTCAACGTGCAGCGCACGACTGAGCTATACGTGGGCGCAGGCGTGGCGGCCGCCCACATCGAGGACCAGGTGCTGCCCAAGAGGTGCGGTCACATCGGCGGCAAGGCCCTCATCGGGGTGAACGAGATGGTCGGCAAGCTGCGCATGGCCCGCGCGGTGGCCGACGACCTGGGCAACGAGGATTTTGTCATCATCGCCCGCACGGACGGACTGAGCGCGGTGGACGCACCGGAGTCGCAGCGCGGGATGGAGTTGGCTATCGAGCGCGGCCTGCGCTACCTCGACACCGGCATCCCCGACCTGCTCTGGTGCGAGTTCCCCACATCGGACCGCGAACCGGTTGAGACGTTTGCCAGCGAAATCAAGAAGCGTTTCCCTGATGCGCGGTTCGCCTTCAACTGGTCGTCCTCGTTCAAGTGGTTCAACGACCCCAACCCGACCACCTTTGCCGAACTAGGCGACATGGGCTTCAAGTTCCTGTTCATCACCCTGGGCGGGCAGCACGCCACCGGCTACGGTCTGAGCAATCTATTGCAGGAGATGTCCGAGACGCAGGAGCAGGGCTACATCAATCTCCAGCGCAAGGAGTTCGTGGAGGGCGGCGACTACCCCACGAAGAGCCACCACTTCTTCTCCGGCGTGCCCTACCACCACGCGGTAGGCAAGCTGTACGACGCGGCCCGACTCGGCTCCGAGTACATGGAAGAGCTACCGGAAGGGAAGGTAGTCTAGGGACGATGGACGATGGACGATGGGCTGAGGGAACCAAACCCTCTGCCCATCGTCATCATAGCGGCTGTGCCAACGTAGGACACCAGGACGAACCTTCCCTCTGTCATCCTGAGCGTAGCGAAGGATCAGCAGCCCGTTCTTGATCGCGTAGTTGCGGCGACCAAAGTCCCACTCTGTCATTCTGAGAGGGTGTCTAATAAAGGGGTAGAGAGTGGAAGGGAAGAGTGAGGACAAGGGCCATCATGAGTGAGGGGCCTGTAGAGTAGGCTCTATGGACACATAGGGTGCTCTCTCCTGTGCTCCTTCCAACCTGTATAATCTTGTTTTTGTGCCTAAATCTACCCCTTACCATTATTAGACACCCTCTGAACGCAGTGAAGAATCTCAAGAAGGTGGAGAGGGAATGGTGCTGAAGGCGAAGGCCCTTGGTGCTGTGGTTCAGCACAGGGGGAGTATGGTCCTGTTACTCCACTGTGGCACGGGTGGAGCTATTAAGAAGCCTGTTTGTGCTGTATAGCTCGTGCAGGCGTATGCGCGCGCTGAGGTTTGCGGCTGTCTTGTACTGGCTGGAAAGTAGATAGTCCTGGTCGGAAATGCTTGACATAAAACATGTGTGGCTTACAAGTAAAGCATGCCGAAGGTGAGGGGTTGCTTGTACTGTAGGCGGTTGCCGGTGGAGGTCATTAGCTCCTGCCGGGCCGGGTTGGGGTTGTCGTTATCGCCCGCCGAAGCCACGAAGCCGATACCCATACCGGGCTGCGGGCGAAAGCCCCCAAAGGCGGCCCAGGGTAGTGCTGCTTCGATGACGTAGCCGTTATTGGCGGGCCTGCGTTGGGCGCGTACCGTCACAAGCTTGTTGCGGTTCGGATCCCTGTCGGGGTTCCAGAATACGGCTTCGGGGCCGTGGCTGGCGAAGTCGCCGGGGGAGAGACCTAGCTGGAAGTCGTCACCGTTGCCTGCGGCCGCGTTGAAGTCGCCAGCCAGGTCGAGGTCGAACCAGATTTCGATATCGTCGCCGTTGTACAGGCTGTAGCTACGCGTATTGGCGGTCTGCACGTGCACGTCGTCGGTCACTACCGCCGCGATGTAGAAGTTGGCGTCGTCCCAGGCGAAATTGAAGGTGGCGCTCAGGTCGTGCGGGCCTTCCCATCGCAGGTCGCGCACCTTCTCATTTATATAGGTTATATCGGCAGCGGGCACCGCCCACTGCTCCGCGCCCACCCAGTCGGACATGTCACCGTCAATCGTAATGTGCTGAAGCGCCTTGGGCACTCGGATGTCGGGGCCGTTGCCGGTGCGCACGGGGCCGCTGTAGGTGGTGGGGCCAGGGGCCTGGAAGCGGTCCGCGCCGCCGTTACCACCCTGGCCGCTCTGCCCTAACCTGAGTGGGAGGACGCCCGCCCCCGCCGCCATGACGACTGCTCCCAGCGCAACGAGGAACAGCGCGAAGAAGAGCAGCATCGTCCGGCGTCCGCGCCCCTGCTGCCGGGGCGTGCGCGTGTAGGTGACGTGGGGGTCAAACTGCTCGTAAACCTCATAAGGTGGGTCCATCTCGTTGACGTAGGGGTTGATCGTCTGCTGGCCGCCGTCCCAGTGCTGCGCGTTGTTGTCGTAACCACCGGCAGGTTGGGGCACGTAGCGAGTGGCGTTCCCCGCCCCGTTGGTGCCCGGCTTGCCCGTGGGCCAGGGTCCGCCCTGCGGGAGCCAGCGTGCCACCTCTTGCAGGTCGCGGGCGAAGTCCAGCGCGTCGGAGTAGCGCAGGGTGGGGTTCTTGGCGAGGGCGCGGTCGATGATCGGCTGTAGCTCCTGGGGCAGGCGCGGGTTCATCGAGCGGAGGGGCGGGGGCGCGTCGTGGACCTGCCGGTAAAGCACGCTGGCCGTGTTCTCCCCGGCGAACGGCGTCACTCCCGTCAGCATCTCGTACAGTACCACGCCAAGCGAATAGATGTCGGAGCGCTGTTCCGCCGGGCGGCCGCTTATCTGCTCCGGCGCTAGATAGTCGGCGGTGCCCATCACCAGACCCGTGGCCGTCAGCCCCGCCTGCCCCGCCCCTGCCGCCCGCGCTATGCCGAAGTCCGAGAGCACCACCGAGCCGTCCGGTTCCACGAGGATGTTGCCCGGCTTTACATCACGGTGGATGACGCCGTTCTTGTGGGCGTAATGTAGAGCCTGCGCCACGGGCACGATGACGTTAATCGCGGTTTCGAGAGGGAGGGGGCCGTTGTCCTGTAAGATGTCGCGCAGGGTAGTGCCCTGCACGTAGCGCATGGAGATGTAGTGGAGGCTGCCGTCCTGCTGCACGTCGTACACGCGTACGATGTTGGGGTGCTCCAGGTTGGCCGCCGTGACAGCCTCACGCTTGAAACGCTCCACCGCCTTTGGGTCGATGGCGAGGGCGGGGTCGAGCACCTTGATAGCCACCGCGCGGTTGAGCACCGTGTCGTGCGCCCTGTAGACCGTAGCCATACCGCCCCTGCCAAGGAGGGACTCCAGATGGTACTTACCTAATCTGCGGCCTACGAGTGTATCCAAGGTGAGTTGTTAGCTGCCGGTAATGGGTGCTTGGGGGATCGCAGGAGACGGAACGCGCGTGCGATACCAGCGACATTATACGGTGAATTCGCGCCTGCTTACCAGCGTTTGCACGTTGCACAGGGTTGGGGCACAGTTGCCAATGGACGCCCGTCGACTAAAGTCGAGGGCTACACCTTGCGAAGTCCCCCTTCGGGGACTGATACATCTTCGAAGACCTTCTGAGGTTCTATAAGATGAACGAGTCTGCCGCAGGGCAGACTTTGCAGGGTGTAGCCCTCGACTTCAGTCGACGGGCGTCTACTCAGGGCGATGTGTCAGGAAGGAGAGGAGCATTCATAGGCCGACGCCC
>JALZHI010000132.1 GCA_030913985.1 Chloroflexota bacterium
CTATTCGTACTATGCTGCATCGTCTCACTCGTAAGTCCAAGCCTCCTCGTACCTCCCGCCACGTCGCTGCCTACTGTTTTTAGACACCCTCTCAGAATGACAAAGGGATAGTTGGTTACTGTAGTTCAACACCATCCCTACCCACCTGATTCTTCGCTGCGCTCAGAATGACAAGGTCCAGCATTGGGTGCAGTATGACTGGCAGTCTGCAAAACGTAGGCTTGATGATATAAACAAGCAGCGAACGCTTATTGGCTTCCGCTGCTTGTTTATCTAGAAGGTATTGTCAAACTGCCGCTATGGAACCAGGGGCGGCTGTGCCTGGTCCCATAGCATGTCGGGCTGGTGACGTGGGGCTTCTACCCACTCCGGGTCGGGGGTGATATGGGCCTCAGGCTGCGGGCCGGGGTCGGATAGGCCGCTCTGGCTGAAGAGATTGACCGGTCGCAGCTTCATGTCGTGGGTGCACTCTATCTGGCAGGACAACCGCACCTGCCCCAGCAACTCCTTTTCTTCCAGCTTGTTACGCTCGGCCACCGTCATCCTGGTAGGCTCCCCCTGTATGAACTCAACCCGGCAGGTGGTGCACCTGGCGTTGCCGCCGCAGCGATGCAGTATATCCACTCCGTTGTCTTCCAGCGCCCGCACCAGGCGGGTGCCGTGTGGCACCTCTATAGGCTCAAAACCTTCGGCTTCTATTCTTGGCATTTCTTGGTCCCTCCCCTACTATGCGTCTACTTGTGTCGCCTGGCTTGCTTCTTGTAATGTTAGGCCGCACTATCACCGGCCTTGGCTATGCTCTCGTTACCAAACAGGAGAGCAAGCCCTGTGCCCGGTAAGATGCAGTGGACCTTAGCGGCGTTGACGTGCCTTATAATAGCTCCAGTCCCAAGTGCCGGAGATGCAGATGCCTGACGTAATCGCCTGTGGCGAGATGTTGATAGACTTCGTGTCCACCGTTTCGGGGGTGACTCTGATGGAAGCGCCCGCCTTCGAGAAGGCACCCGGCGGAGCACCCGCGAACGTGGCTGTGGGGCTTGCCAGGCTAGGCGTCTCTACGGGGTTCATCGGCAAGCTGGGCGAGGACGAGTTCGGGCGTTTCCTGCAATCGGTGCTCGACGGCAACGGGGTAGACACCAGCCGCCTGCTCTTCACCGAAGAGGCCCGCACAGCCCTTGCCTTCGTGTCGCTCCGTGAGGACGGGGAGCGCGAGTTCATGTTCTACCGCCACCCCAGCGCGGACATGCTCTTCGCCCCGCACGAGGTACACGTGCCCTATATCGCCCGAGCGCGGGTGTTTCACTACGGCTCGATTACGTTGGGCGCGGAACCCAGCGCGTCGGCCACTCTGCATGCGGCAATCGTCGCTCGCGAGAACGGCCTCTTCGTCTCATACGACCCCAACCTGCGCCTCAACCTGTGGCCTTCGGCGGAGGCCGCACGCGAGGGCATGATGCGCGGCTGGGAGCACGCCAACCTCATCAAGATCAGCGAGGAGGAGGCCACGTTCCTTACCGGCACGGACGACCTCGAGCAGGCCGCGCGAGACCTCTGGCACGACAATTTGCGGCTGCTGGCAGTCACGCAGGGGAGCGAGGGGTCCACGGTATTCACCCCCAGCATGAGCATCTACGTGCCCGGCTTCCCGGTGCGGGCGGTAGACACTACAGGCGCGGGCGATGCGTTCCTGGCGGGGCTGCTGTTCAGCCTCTTTCCCAACCTGGACCACTTGATGCGCGGCAACCTGGACGAGACGGAGCTAATACAGGCGGTACGGTTCGCCAACGCCGCCGGTGCTCTGACCACCACCCGGCGCGGGGCGATACCCGCCTTGCCTACGCTGGAAGAGGTGCGGGCATTGCTGGCACGTGGCGGCTAGGGACTGCACGATATTAGGCAAGCTGAAAGCGCAGGACTTGCCCTTCAACAGGCAATCACAATCACCCCTTTGTCATTCTGAGCGCAGCGAAGAATCAGGTGGGTAGGGATGATGCTGCAACAGGGTGACAGAGACGGCAGGGCCGCGCAGATGCTACAATTCCCCTTCTTCCCTTCCCACCTGATTCTTCGCTGCGCTCAGAATGACAATACTTACTTTGGGTGCTGCTAGTTGAGGCATCGGGCTGTCGAGGCGGCAATGTACGATGCTTTGGAGCGCGCTCTGGTATAATTAACAGGATATGGCGATTAAGACGGATCATAAAAGAGACCCTAAAATCGACTCCAGGGTGGAGGAGATAGACCGCGAACTGCGCGCACGTGGTCATAGGTTCACGCCCCGCAGGCTGAGTGTGGTCGAGGTGCTCAGCGAGCATGAGGGGCACCTGACGGGAGAGGAAATCCTGGCCCGCGTGCGGCACAGGCACCCTTCCACCGACAAGACGACCGTCTACCGCACGCTGGAACTGCTCAGCAGCCTGGGCCTGGTGGTGGTCACCGACATGGGTAGCGGCAGGATGGAGTACGAGTTGCCGGGCAACCCCCACCATCACCTCATCTGCGAGAGGTGCGACACCCGCATCGAGGTAGAAGATAGCTTCTTCGAGCCGCTGCGCGACAGCCTATGGAAAGAGTACGGCTTCAGCACCAACCTGGCCCACTTCGCCCTCTTCGGCGTCTGCCCCGCCTGCAAAGCGGAGGAGGCCTGAGGCTGAAACGTGAAACGTGAAACGTGATGCGGTAAGTGTCATACGTTTCGCCAAACAGAAACGCGGGGCTTTCGAGTGTGCTAAGGCTACGAAGGGTCTTGAGTGCTGTACTTTTGAGGGATTTTGTACGTATATATAGTAGGCAATGCTAAAGGGTGAAACATGAGGAGGCTTGAAAAATAAGTTGCGTGAATGTGATTTGATTGATATAGCAGGACCAGACTTCCCCCTGTCATCCTGAGCGTAGCGAAGGATCTCAAGAAGGTGAGTAGGGAGGCTGTTGAACATTACGGGCCAGAAGCTCGGCGGTTCAGCATAAAGGCAAAAGAAGCATTTGAGATCCTTCGCTGCGCTCAGGATGACAGGGGAAGTCTGGTCCCTCAAAGCGAGCAATCATATTTCACGCAACACATTCACCAAGCCGCATCACGTTTCACGTTTCACGTTTCAGAACCCCGTTTCAGAACCGAGGTAACACAAAGTGAGCATAACATTTCCGGGCGGAGAGCCTGTCATATTGAAATCGGCGGCTGAGACGCCCAGGCACCCTTACGTGCCCAATACCTACGCTTACACCCGGCGCAAGACCCGCGAGGTGATGGTGGGCAGCGTCGGCGTGGGTGGCGACAACCCTATTCGCGTGCAGTCGATGACCACGACGCAGACCGACGACGTGGAGGCCACGCTTGCACAGACGCTACGGCTTGTGGAGGCGGGTTGCGAGATTGTGCGCATCACCACACCCACCTCGAAGGACGCTCGCGCGCTCGGTGAGGTGAAGCGGCGGCTGGTTGAGATGGGCATTGACGTGCCCCTGGTGGCCGACATTCACTTCAACCCGGCTGCCGCCATGGAAGCCGCCCTCTACGCCGACAAGGTGCGCATCAACCCCGGCAACTTCGCCGACACGAAGGTGTTCGCGGTCAAGGAGTACAGCAACGACCAGTACGAGGCCGAGCTTGGGCGCATCGAGGAGAAGTTCAAGCCGGTGCTGTTGCGCTGCAAAGAGCGGGGCATCTCCATGCGCATCGGCACCAATCATGGCTCCCTATCCGACCGCATAATGAACCGCTTTGGCGATACCCCGGAGGGCATGGTGGAGTCCGCGATAGAGTTTGCGGCCATCGCCCGCAAGTACGACTACCACGACCTGATCTTCTCCATGAAGTCGAGCAATCCCAAGGTGATGATCGAAGCGTACCGCCTGCTGGTGGCTCGGCTGGACGCGCTCGGTTGGGACTACCCGCTGCACCTGGGTGTGACCGAGGCGGGCAACGCGGAGGACGGGCGCATCAAGTCGGCCACGGGTATCGGCTCGCTGCTGGACGACGGGCTGGGCGACACCATACGCGTGTCCCTCACCGAAGACCCGGAGTACGAGGTGCCGGTGGCCTTCGCGCTGGTCAAGCCGTACAACCAGATGCTGCGAGCCAAGGCCACAGACGACCAGGGCCGCGAAATCATCCACGTACAGGCCCTGCCGGACTCGCGCGACCCCTACCATTTCGTACCGCGGACCACCTACGAAGTGGCGACCGGGGCGGTCAAGGTCGGCGGCATGCAGCAAACGGCGGTGGTCGCCAGCGTGGACGTACGGCCTGGGCAAGACCTGTTTGCGGCCGTAGCCGACCTTGCCAGGCGCAAGGGCCAGAACGCCATCCGCCCCGACATCATCCGGGTGCCCCTGTCCGGCCTCCAGGAAATCGCCCCCCTAGCCGAGGAGTTGAAGCGCCGTAGCGAGGAAGAAGACCCTGCGGCGGGTAAGTCGGCCCTGGCCCTCATCGTGGACGCCGGGGGTGATTTCAAAGGGGCCAAGCAAATGGCATCCAGGCTTGCGGGCATAGGCGGCATTGGGCTGGAACCGACGCCCGGCGAGGATGTGGATTGGGAAGCTTACGAGGCGTGTGTGAAAGCGGCGATAGAGGCGCATGTGCCGCTTTGGCTCCAGGCGCATTCCGGCCTGCTGGCTTTCGTCAACTGGCTTGAGGTGATGGACGGCACGGCCACGTTCGAGGGCGCGGACCTGGTGTTGGAGATGGCAAAACGCGCGCACGCGCTGGGGCACCGTGGGCTGGTACTTTCCCTCCGGCACAACGACTCCACACCATCCTATATGGTCCGTGCTTATCGCTACTTATCCTCTCGTCTCGGTGAAATGGGCCGCAAGTATCCAATCCATCTGGTGACGGAAGCAGGCGATTTCGGGCAGCCGTTGGCGCATGACGACTCGCAGGATGCCTGGCTGATAGGCGCGTCCATCAAGGTAGGCTCGCTCCTGTGTGACGGCATTGGACAGAGCATCGAGATTGGCGGCAGCGGCACGGCGGATGAGCGTGTGGCGCTGGCCTTCAACATCCTCCAGGCGGCGGGCGCGCGCTCCGTCAAGGCCGAGTTCGTGGCTTGCCCGTCGTGCGGGCGCACCCTATTCGACCTGCAAGAGACCACCGAGCGCATCAAGAAGTCCACCGGGCACCTGCGCGGGGTGAAGATAGCCGTCATGGGCTGCATCGTCAACGGCCTGGGTGAGCTTGCCGACGCCGACTTCGGCTACATGGGCGGCGCGCCCGGCAAGGTGAACCTGTTCGTGGGCAAGGAATGCGTCGAGAAAGGCGTGCCTACGGAGCAGGCCGTCGACAGGCTGATAGACCTCATTCGCACGCACGGCAAGTGGATCGATGCGGTGGACAGGAGTAATTAGCAATACCTCGGTGGTATCGACGTTTAGAGACGCATCCTCTAATTCACTAGCATGCGTAGGAAGACGCCCGTCGAATAAATTCGAGGGCTACACCTTGCAAAGTCTGCCCTTCGGCAGACTGGTTCTTTGAGAAGAACCTGGCAGGGCCTAGAAGCCATCTCGGGCGCAACATTGTCGAATATGAGCACATGGCCTCAGCCTTGTCATTTCGAACGTAGTGAGAAATCTCGTCCCACAGCACATAGTACCACCTTTCTGTATCGTAGAGTCTCAAAAGAAAAGAGACACACATGCATAGAGGACGAGATTTCTCACTACGTTCGAAATGACAAGGAGGGGCTGATGTGCTCATATTCCATTCTGTGACTTCTGGAATAGCTTCTAAACACGATGCATTAGTCCCCTGCGGGGACTATGCAAACTGTAGCCGTCGAATTTATTCGACGGGCGTCTCCCCGCGACTATGGCGGCTTCCCACGACCACGCCATATGCTACCAAACCTATTGACACCAGCCTAAAATGGTGCTATCCTCAAACTGACTGACCGGTCAGTCAGAAAAGCAGGCAGCAAACAACCTATCCCAACCTGGAGCACACATATGGCAACCATTACCGCCGGCAAGGCAGATACCACATTACAACCCTCTACACTAAAGACACCCCTCGGACCCAAGGGAGAGCCGATCATAGGCAGCATCCGGGCGATGCGCAAAGACCCACTGCGATTCCTGCTTAACGTGTCGCGCCGCTACGGTGACGTAGCCCAGTACACCTTCGTCAGCCTCACCGAGTACCTCATAAACCACCCGGCGGGCGTGAAGCGGGTGTTGCAGGAAAACAACCGTAACTACAGCAAAGATGTCTTCGATTACAACATCCTCAAGGAAGCGCTGGGTTACGGCCTGCTGACGAACGAGGGAGAGTCCTGGCTGAGCCAGCGCCGCCTCATGCAGCCCGCCTTCCACCGCCAGCGCCTGGCCGCCTTCGGCACCCTCATGACCGACAGCACCACGCAGATGCTGGACGAGAAGTGGAACAGGGTTGCAGCCCAGGGACGCGAGATCGACGTAGCCTCCGAGATGCACGACCTGGCGCTTCGTATCGTGGGTGAGGCGCTCTTCAGTTTGGACCTCACCAGGGAATCCCAGGCCGTAGGCAAGGCCCTCACCATCGCTCAGCGCCGCATAATCGACCAGTTCTTCTTCCCGTTCATCCCTATGCGAGTGCCCACACCCAACCACGTCGAGTTCCGCAAGGCTGTCAGGGCTATAGACGAGGTGGTGTTCAAGATCATCGGAGAGAGACGGCGCAACAACGAGGACCGGGGCGATCTGCTCTCCATGCTGATGCTGGCAAGAGACGCCGACACAGGCGAGGGCATGAACGACCAGCAGCTAAGAGATGAAGTGATTACCCTGCTCCTGGCGGGGCATGAGACGACGGCCAACGCCCTCACCTGGGCCTGGTACCTGCTGTCGCAGAACCCCATGGCTGCCCGGCGTATGCGTGAGGAGTTGCAGGAAGTGCTTGGCGGGCGGACTCCAACCGTGGCCGATCTGCCAAAGCTTACCTACACGAAAATGGTGCTGGACGAGACGATGCGGCTCTATCCTCCTGCCTGGGCCATCAGTCGCAAAGCGATTGAGGAGGACGAGCTTGCGGGCTACCGCATCCCGGCGGGCGCCATCATCACGGTAAGTCCCTATGCCATGCACCACAACCCCCGCCACTGGGACAACCCGGAGGGCTTCGACCCGGAACGCTTTACCCCTGAGCGTTCGGCCCAGCGCCCGCCCTACGCCTACTTCCCCTTCGGAGGCGGGCCGCGCCTGTGCATAGGCAACAACTTCGCGCTCATGGAGGGACAGTTGATCCTAGCCACCATAGCGCAGCGGTACCGCCTCGACCTCGTGCCCGGCCACCCCGTGGTGGTCGAGCCATTGATAACACTGCGGGCGCGCTATGGTATGCGTATGGTGCTCCACCCGCTTGCTCATGGAAAGGTGGCGTAGCGTGGCGACCCGCACGGCCATGCCTGACGAGCGCAAGCGCCAGATACTCGACGCGGCGGCGGCGGTCTTCTCGCGCTCCGGCTACCACGAGGCCCGCATGGACGACATAGCCGAGGCGTCGGGCCTCAGCAAGGGCGCGCTTTACCTCTACTTCCCCGGCAAGGCAGCCCTCATTACGACGCTGCTGGAGAGCCACCTCGACCGCTCGCTCCACTTCATGCAGAGCTTGGTACGCCGGGAGGGCACCGTGCGAGACCGTCTGCTCGCGTACATCAGGCACGAAGCTGGGGAGTTGGAGAGCATGCGCACCATCCTGCCCCTCTGCTACGAGTTCTACGCCGCCGCGTTGCGGGAGCAGGAAGTAGCCGCCTTCTTCAAACGCTACTTCGGCCAGTACCTCGATCTGCTGGACGAAATGATATGCCAAGGCATCGACCGAGGCGAGCTAAAACAGACCGACCCCAGGCAGACCGCCATCCTGCTCGCGGGCAGCCACGAGGGCCTCACCTTGCTGTGGCTGATGGACCCCACCACCTTCGACTGGACGGCGCAGATGGAGAGCAGCCTGCAACTGGTGCTCGACGCCCTGGCTGTGTAGCTTTCCGAAACAAACTAATAGCCCCGGCTAAGTCGCCGGGGCTATTAGTTTGTTCCTCTATCCTTAGCTACTAGCGCGGGGCGGGAGTAGCGGTGGGGCGAGGAGCGTTAAGCTGCTCGAAGTTCTCGATACCTGCGTCGCGAGCTACCTGGCGCAGCGGGTCGAAGAACGAGTCGGTCACCGGGGCCAGGTCGTCAATCGTGTACAGGGCGTACAGTAGCTTGCGGCCTTCCACGTTGTTGGTGATCTCGAGCAAACCACCCTGGATCTGCTTGAGCATGGCATCGTCCAGGCCCTTGCGTGCCGCAACAGTGTCGTTGGGGATCTGCTGGGTCTCAGCAAATATACGCACCTTCTGGAACACGTCCGGGAACTGCCGCACCACACCAGGCAGCGAGCGAGCATCGGTGGGAGCGCCGGTTGCAGGGTCAAGCGGGCCGCCGAAGACTGCGCCTGCCGCCACCTGGCCGTTGTAGACGGCGGTCACTACGCGGTCGTGACCGCCCGCGAACAGCACATTGCCCGCGCCAAAGTATTCTTCAGCGTTGGTGCCCTTGATGTAGCCGGCAGCCTTGAGGGCGGCGAACGGATAGAGGTAGTTGGAGGCCGAGGCCGGGTCACCGAAGGCGAACTTCTTACCCTTCAGGTCGGCCAGGCTCTTGATGTTGGGATCGGCGGTGATGAACACCGACGGGTAGGTCAGCGCACCCTTGCGCACGGTAACGAGCATGACCTGGGCACCGTACTTCTGGTTGGCGATGGCGTACTGGAACGGAGCCAGGAAGCCCACGTCAACATTGTTCGAGCCCATCGCCTCGATTACCGCGGCGTAGGAGGTCGGCACGCTTACCTTGTAGGTATAGCCGGTAACCTGGCCCAGCAGCCTGCCCAGAGGCTCGCCGCTCGCCAGGATGGCGGTGCTGTTGGAGGAGGGCGCGAACGCCAGCTTGATCGGGTTCTCGGGGGAGCCGAGCGAACCGGGGGCTGGGGTCACGGGCTTCACGTCCGGGTTGGCGTAAGCCTGCTGGCCCGCGTTCTTGTAGCGCCAGTCGTAGTAGTGCGCGCCGATGTTGCCCATCTGCACCTTGAAGCCTTCGGGGGCGTCAGGCACGTAGGTAACCACGCGGCGCTCGAAGAGCTGGATCAGCACGTCGGTCTGCTTGCCCGCGATCTTCACGTTGGCCCAGTAAGGCTCGGAGATCGCATAGCCGCTGGTGTAGAACCACGGGTCCGAGAGCCTGGCATTCGTGGTCTGGCCCTGCGCGTTGAGGGTTGGCCCCTGCGCATTGAGGAAGTCCCAGATCTGGGACGCGATGTTGTGCTTGGTCTCGGTGTTGTAGAAGCCGTACTTGACGCCGTACTTCTCGAAGTTGTTGTTCTTGGAAACGATACCGGCCCTGTTCACCTGCTCGACCACGGTCTGGCCGGTGCGGTCGTCCGCCGGGTGATCGCCCAGAGGGGAGTTGGCGATCAGGAAGAAGGTTGCATATGTAGGCGCGTTCGGGTCGTCAATGTCCGAGGCCAAGGGAATGTTCGCCGGGTAGCGGGTCTGGTACTGGGTGTTGCCAACCTGCATCTTGCCGGAGATGAGTTCCACGGTCAGGAGGCCGTTGGTGACGTAGAAGGGGCTGTTCTTGTCGGCGTTCGGGTCGTTGATCTCCATGCGGCTCTTGTCAAAGTACTGTACCTTGCGAGTGCCGCCCTGGCCCTGGGCGTATGCCTCGGTCTTGGTCTCGCCCGGAGTGGGACCCCAGTAGAACGAGCGCTTGACGGTGCCATCCGCCACGAGCTTATCGGTGCGGTTCCAGGTGGCCTGGAACGCCGGGTCTGCAAAAGCCGCCTGCGCCGTTGCGGGGGCCGACTGGTACGCGGACACCACGGGCAACGCCAGCGCCATCAAAGCGGTAGCAGTCAAAATCCGTTTAGGACTAGCCAAAATTCCCTCCTCCTTCATAATAACAGCGGCATCTAAAGTCGGTGTTATAATCGGTCTTCAGCCCCTCACCAGTGAACAGGCCGAACGCACGTCATTAAGAACATGCCGGGGATGATTATATAACTATCGAAATCAGGATGCAAGGGGATGGAGCGGCAGTATTGGCTGCCGCTCGCTACCATTTTTGGAGCGCCCCGCAAGATACGCAAAACGCATTAGCGGACGCGTGTTATGTCTATCGAGCGGCGGTATCGCAACCGAGGAAGAAGGTGTTGGCTACTATCTTGGCGGCCTGGGCGCGCGTGACATCAGCCTCGGGCCGGAAGTAGGGCCGCGCCTCGCCGTCGCAGGGCTGCGAAGCCCCACCGCAAGGATAGCCGCCCATGACGCTACGTGACGACAGCCGCTCGATGTAAAGCCAGAAGGGGCTGTTGGGAGGCACATCAGCGTAGGTCTGCCTGCCAGCGGGCACCGTCTCGTTCGCGCCTGCGGCGTTTGCCACAATCTTGGCAAGCTGGCCGCGTGAAGCCGGGTGCGATGGGCGGAAGTAAGGCCGGTTATTTGGCGTGGTACAAGGCTCGCCCGCGCCTCCGCAAGCGTAGCCGCTCATGATACCGCGCAACGCCAATCTCTGTATCCAGGGATAGAAGGTGGCGCCAGGGGGCACGTCCTCGAAGACCTGACCGCCGAACTCCTCATCGAATCCCGCCGCGATAGAAACTATCTTGCTTATCTGCCCCCGGCTGATGTTCCGCCCCGGCCTGAAGTATGGCTTGTTGTCCGAGCCGCACGGTTCTCCCACCCCTCCGCAGGGGTACCCTCCCAGCACGTTGCGGCACGCCAGGCACCTGACGAACGGGTAGAAGGTGCTGCCGGGGGCCACGTCCGCGAACTCGGTGGAACACTCGCCCACGGTGGGCGTGGCGGTTGGGCTGGTGTCGCCGCGCAACAAGCCCCGCGAAACGAGGATGTCCTGCTGCCCCGAACGCGAGTCATTCCAGGCGACGTACACCGTGTCCGAGACGGCATCCAGGCCCCAGTAATCGCCAGCCGCGTTGCCGCTGCCGGGCGGGAGGCCGACGTTCAAGTCCTGCGAGGCGGTGCTCACGCGGGTGTCGGCGTCCCAGGTGGCCCCCGCGTCGGTGCTGGAGCTATACCAGCTATCGAACAGGCGATTACTGGGGTCGAGGCGGCGGTCGAGCCAGAAGGCGTGCAGGCGGCTGCTCTTGTCGGCGTGGAGCACCGGGGTTATGTGGTCGCGCACCACGCCGGGCGAGTCGTGGCTGAGGCGGGCGGGCGCGCTCCACGACTTGCCGCCGGGACTACCCTTCACGTACAGCACCTCTATGCCGTCGGTGCTGCTGTTGCGGCGGTCGGTCCAGGCGACATAAAGCGCACCCGTGTTGGGGTCGGCGGCGGCGCTAATGGTGGCGAAGAACCGGAACTCGTCAGTGGGACGGATGGGGCTGCCCGGCTGCACCGCCTGGGCAATCGTCGCGGGCGCGTCCCAGGTGGCACCGGCGTCGGTCGACCGGGTCATTTGCACGTTGCCAGTGCGGCCCGGTCCCCAGTTCTGCATCATGAATAGGTACACCGCGCCGTCCGGCCCCACCACCGGGTAAGGGTATTCGGTGCTGTTGAAGCCCACCTGCTGCCGGGACGACCATGTGAGGCCCCCGTCGGTGGACCGTTGCACGACGACGTTCTCACCGTTGGGCGCGTAGGTCATGTACATGTTGTGGTAGTAGGGGCTGTCAGGGTTGTTGTCAATCGCGAACCAGTCCTTGTCGTCCAGCACCGTATCGGGATAGTAGACCGCCACCGAGGGCCGCCAGGTGAGGCCGCCGTCGTCGGTCCAGGTGATGAAGATGCCGTTGCGGGTGCGGTCCGGCTCGTTGGTCGCCAGCGACGAAACGTAGATGCGCCCATCGTCACGCGCCACGGCCACGGGGTCGCTCTGGTTCGGCACGTCCCCCGGCAGGCCCGGCATCCGTAGCTGGCGCGAGGCGGGCCACGTACTGCCGCCATCGGTAGAGGAATATATCCACACCTGCTTGGCGTTGTCCGCGCGGAAGTCCTTGGCGGCGATTACTACCGTATTGGTGTCTACCCTGCTGGCGGCCAGGCTCGGCTCGTGCTGCCCGTTGGACATGTCGTCCGAGTTGGCTCGCACGTTGGGGCCGAACAGAGGCGCGAGCAACGGGCTGAGCTTGTCGTAGACGTGGGAGGAACGCGCCAACCGCAGGAGAGAGTAAGGTTGCGCGAGTGAGTGGCGCGGCCACAAGGCAAAGAGCGTGGCAAGCGTCACGGCCAGGAGGCACACGAACAGTGCGCCGTACCTGGGTCTGGATAAAGGGGGCGATTTTGACAAAGAAGTGGCGTCCTCCGCTTGCAACAACTAGCGTACCGTGTCAACGGCGATCCAGCGCAACTCCACCGGCAGCATGGCGTCCACCGGGTCGAAGCGTAAGCCTGCCACGGTAGGCCCCACCTCATGCGGGGCGAGGAAGGCCCACAGCACGCGCGAACTGCCATCCGTTCGCACCGGAGCGCGTCGCTGTTTGAAGCCATTGAAGTATTCGCCGGGCGGCGACCAGAATAGCTGAGTGCCCACTGGTGTCGCAATGGCACGTGCATCGATGCGGAATGACGCCCGCACGCGCACGTAACGGTCGCCGCTCGCGGAGGGCGTTATGTTGAGGCGCTGGTTGGCAACCTGGGGGTCCTCGTTGGTCGGGTTGAGCGCAAGCCCTTTGCCTGGTTCGCACTTTGCGGAAGCGTTACTTACCTCCCACTGCTCGATGACCGCCGGTTCGCAGCCCCTGAAATCCCATACCCGGAGGTTCGAGCCGGTGTTGCCCTCGGCTGTAGGCGGACCGTTGTCGCTCGTGATGCCGAGGCCATAGTGGATGTGCCAGCGCAGTTCGTCGGGGTTGTACTCCCAGCGTAGGGCGAACGAGTCCCGGGGGTCCGCGCCCAGAGGTGCCAGCTCAATATTGTCCGTCCTCACCACGTGGGGTATGTCGGCCCCGCCACCCGGCATGTAGCGCGTGCGTGCGATCGCGGAATTCAGCACCCAGGCCCCTTTGTAGCGGTCAGGCACGTTACTGATGTACCAGATCATCTCCTGGGGCCGCGCCTGCATCGGGATGAGCCGCTCAAGCTCGCTTTCCACCTCGGCGGCCTGCACCGAGGCGGTATGCCAGGGGTGAAGCTGTATCCAGGTAACCACCACGCAGGCTGCTACCAGCATGCCGGTGCCCGAAATCAAGGGCCACCTCGCCCGCCTCGCGTGCCTGATGGCGCTCCACAGCAGGGCGGCCACGACAAGGCAGTACCCCGCGCTCACAAGGTAGAGCAAGCGGCTGTTCTGGAAGTCGTGGCGGAAGATGCCGATGTTGAGCACGGGTGCCAGGGTGAGCACCATCCAGGCGGCGGCTACGAGCAGCAGCCGCGCCAATTCGCGCCCGTACAGCACCAGCCCCACGAGCAGCCCAACCGCCGAGAGCGTAGCCACGACCTGCACCGCAGGCTCACCGAAGATGATGCTCTCGATTGGCGCGAGCAGGAACCGCAAGCGGTCCGCCGGCCAGTCGTACAGGAAGTTTAGGTAGTTGATGTCCACGCCCGCGTAATTGCGCTGCTCCCCCCACGCTAGCTGCCGTAGCAGCAGGTTCAGCCCCAACACCGCCGCGTGGGGTACGAGCGCCAGCCCCATGCGCGTCCATTCCCGGCCCGACTTCGGAGGCAGCACGTACCAGGCAGATAAAGCAATGATGGGGATAAAGGCGAAGACGCTTTCTTTGGTGAAGATGCCGAAGAAGTAGAAGAGCACGGAACCTATGTACAGGCCGCGCTTGCCCTTGCCGTCGCCGCGCCACCACTTGCTGAACAGCCACACCGACATAGTGCCGAACACCGCGGCCCATAGGTCCCACTGGGTAGCCAGCCAGCCGACCGCCTCCATGTTGAGCGGGAACACCCCGAACAGCACGCCAGCCAACCAGCCGAGCCAGCGTTTGCCGGTGATGTCGGCCACCCACAGGCCGAACAACGTGGCGGCGGCGGCGTGTACGAGCAGCCCCTCCAGGTGGTACGGGAAGGGGTTGAGGCCGAACAGGGGCCAGTTGATGCGCCAGGTGAGCAGGAAGCCGAGGGGGCGATAGAAGCGTAGGCCGTCGTTTGGTAGGATGGCCTGCCACCCGGTCTCCCCCTGGACGATCCGGTTTAGCCCCATATCCTCGGAGAGGAAGCCGATCCGGACGACCGTCACGTACGCCGCAATGGTGAGCAACGGCACCAGCGCCCAGTACCAGCGCCGGAAGGTCGCCAGCGACTCCACGCGCTCCAACAGCGACACACGAGCGCCATACCGGGCCTCACCGGGCACGACTCCGCGCTCCGAAGTCGCGTCGTTTTCAGCACCTGTAGTGGTGCCGGGCACGGACCTCGGTTCGTCCAACGCGGATGTGCTCATAAGTATGAGCATAGCACAAGGCTTGGTACGACTTCAATACGTAGATAGCTACGGGAGTGAGGAGCGAGGAGTGACGAGTTTTGAGTTTTGAATTTTGAGTTTTGAGTTGACGTATAGTAGCCAACCATCATCCTCTTGGCGCGTCCTTGGCGTCCTTGGCGTCCTTGGCGGTTCCGTCTCCTAGCATCCATCGTCCATCGTCCATCGTCCATCGTCACTCCTATACCTACCATCGTGCTAACCGCCGGGGGACTTCTTTCCTATTACCCTCACGCCGCGTAGCTCTTACTATTAGGCTGGGGAGGACGCCATTGTCTGCTCGCGGTTTTCCGGCGTCCCCAGTCTGGCACACGTGACGTAAAGGAACCCGGTATGGAGATAGCGCAACAGGCGCGCGGACAAGCAAAGCAGCATAGGCGCAACCACGGGCAGACACTGCTTTATGTGAGGCTGGTCTCTGTAACCGTGGTGGCAGTGCTGGTGTTGCTTGCCATGTCCGTGGGCGCGTCAAGTGCTATCTCCGCGCGCACCGGGGAACCTATGTCCGTGACACTGCCCCCCATACTCGACCAGGTCTGGGCCTCAACGGTAGAGGTCTTCGGCGGCATGTTCATCTTCTTCATCACCGTCGTGCTGCTAATCTGGCTGGAGACGATAGTACACGAGGTGGGACACCTGGTCGCGGGCTGGCTAGTCGGCTTCCGGTTCGTCATGATGACGGTGGGTAGGCTGAAGCTGCGTGCCACAGACAAGGGCCTGCGGCTGAGCCTCATAGACGAAGCTGACATCCAGTCGGGCAGCGCCCTCATGGTGCCGACCACACTCCACAACTTGCGGGTGCGGTGGCTGGTCATGACGGTGGGCGGCATGGCAGGCAACTTGCTGCTGGGTGGCTGCTTCTTCCTGTGGATGCTGTTCGACCCTCACGGCATGTGGGGCTTGCTGCCGTTCGCCACGGGGCTGTCGTTCGTGCTCGGTCTGCTCATCCTCCTGCCGCTGAAGGTCAACGGCTACAAGTCCGACGG
>JALZHI010000133.1 GCA_030913985.1 Chloroflexota bacterium
ACTCGGCACTCAGAACTACTTTACGCCTTTAGGCTGGTCGCTGATTGTCAGCCGCCAGCGGCCCTTGGCGCGACGAGACGCGATTACGCGGCGGCCGCTCTTGGTGCGCATGCGGGCAAGGAAGCCATGTTCGCGCTTGCGGGGGATGCGCTTCGGTTGGTATGTACGCTTGACCATCCTGTCTTGTTTCTCCTATTTTTGAACTGCCGCCGCCAGACGGCACAATACGCCATGATAAAATGTACTTCGCCATTATACGTGATGCTTATGGGGGTGTCAAACGATTTTGTGCCGTCAGCGGCTGGTGTAACCGCAAGCTTCTAAACTGAGCACAGAGCAGTAGTAGAATGCTGTTGTCGCCTGGTTCGTACCATGTAGTCTATAATGCCGGTATTGGAAGAGCGAGCACTCTCCCCTCTGCGACTGCCACGCCGCGTTCCCCGCCCTCGACAAACAAGGAGCATGCACCATGTCCCAGCAACTTATGAGCGACTTGCCCGCGCCGCCCTTCCCGGAGGGGCTTGACTGGATACACACGGGCGGCAAGGCGCTGCGGCTGGAGGACCTGCGCGGCAAGTTGGTGCTGCTCGACTTTATGACCTACGGGTGAATCAACTGCGTGCACATACTGTCTGCCGTGCGCAGGCTAGAGGAAGAGTACTCGGACGTACTGGTGGCTATAGGCGTGCATTCCGGCAAGTTCATCGCGGAACGCGTCACCGACAACATCCGTGCCGCCACACGCAGGCTGCACATCCACCACCCCGTGGTGAACGACCGGCATTTCCGCACCTGGCGCGCCTATAACGTGTCGGCCTGGCCCACCGTCGTGCTGGTCAGCCCCGACGGCAAGATTATCGGCATGCACGCGGGCGAGTTCAGCTTCGAGGACTTCGACAGGGTCATTTACGCACTGGAGCAGGTGTACGACCAGGCCGGTATGCTCGACCGCAGCCCCCTCAAGTTCCCCCTCGACCCGGAGCCTCATGCCAACTCTCCCCTGCGCTTCCCCGGCAAGGTGCTGGCGGACCCCCAGGCCAATCGCCTCTTCATAGCGGACACGGGCAACAATCGCGTGCTGGTGGCGCGGGTAACGGGCGACGGCGAGGCTACCGTGGTGCGGACCATCGGCAGCGGCGAAGCGGGGATGCGGGACGGCACCTTCTCCGAGGCCGCGCTCTACGCCCCCAAAGGCATGGCCCTCCACGACAACACCCTCTACATTGCGGACACCGAAAACCACTCCATACGGGCGGCGCACCTCGATACGGGCATCCTTCAGACGGTGGCCGGCACGGGCGAGCAGGGTTACACGCGCAGTGGGGGCGTGGGCACGTCCGCCGCGCTCAACTCGCCCTGGGACCTACTGGTAAGGGACAACTGGCTGTACGTAGCCATGGCGGGCACGCACCAGCTATGGCGCATGGACCTGCAAAGCGGCGAGGTGCGCCCCTTCGTGGGCAGCGGGCGCGAGAACATAGACGACGGGCCGAACCCTCGCGCCACCCTGGCCCAGCCGAGCGGCCTCACCACCGACGGCCAGCGCCTCTACTTCGCCGACAGCGAGTCGAGCGCCCTGCGCGCCTCCGACTTCGACCCTAACGGGCATACTCAGACGCTACTGGGCGAGGGCCTGTTCGAGTTCGGTGACAAAGACGGCAAAAGCCTATCCGTCCGCCTGCAACACAACCTCGGCGTGAGCTACCACAACGGCAAGATTTACATCGCCGACACCTACAACAACAAGGTCAAGACCTACGACCTGGCGACGAAGGAGTGCCACACCAGCCTCGGTTCGGGGAACAAGGCCGACCTGTACGAGCCGGGCGGCCTCAGCGTGTGGGCGAGCGCGGGCGAGAGCAGGTTGTACGTGGCCGACACCAACAACCACAGGGTGCTGCAATCAGTCATTGACGCGGAAGGCAAACTGTTGCCTCTGCTCACGCTCAATATTACCTTTGCATAATCGGCACCAACAGCAGTGGGAGCTATCAAATGCAACATCTACTTATAGATAACGTGCGGGTATGGGATGGCACAGGCGAGGCTACGCAAGCCGGACAAGCCGTCGAAGTGCGCGACGGTCACATCACCTGGGTGGGGCCTGCGTCTGATTGGCCGGGACGCCGCTCCACAGTCTCGGTCATAGATGGGCGCGCGCGTACCCTGCTGCCCGGCTTGATAGACTGCCACGTCCACTACACCAGCCCCGGCGGCCCCGAGTGGATCGAGCGCTTCACCGACCCTCCCGCCGAAGTCACCATGCGAGCTATTGACCTGGTCGGGGCGAGTCTGCGCAGCGGAGTAACCACCGCCCGCGACGTTGGCGCGCCCGACGACCTGAACGTCAAGCTGGCGCGTGCCGCCGCGACCGGGGCTTTCCCTTCGCCACACATACACGCCGCGGGTACCTGGATAGCCCACGAGGGAACGTACGTGTCCTTTGCCCGCCACTTCGGCAACGCGGGCGAGCTACGGGAAGCTATAGCCGCCGAAATCGAAGCGGGGGCCGATCTCATAAAGGTGGCCCTGGCCCCCTGGAACGAGGGGAAGCGTCCTGACGGTGCGCCCGCCGTGCCTTTCGACGCCGACCTGCTGGCTGTCGCGGTGGAGGCGGCCCACGCTGCCGGGCTGAGCATAGCCTGCCACGCCAACGACCCGGAAAGTTGCAAGCTGGCTGCGAGGTCCGGCGTCGATTCGCTGGAGCACGGCATGATGCTCGATGACGACGACATGGCTGCCATGTCGCGCAACGGCACGGTGCTGGTACCTACGCTCTCGGTGTGGGACGCCTGGATGTTCTACACCCGCGAGGTAGGCTGGCCCCCGGCTCGGCAAATCCGTGCCGAAGCGTTGCGGGAGAGTTCGCGGGCGGCGGTATCAGGCGCGGCAAAAGCAGGGGTGCCGGTGGCGCTGGGCACCGACGCGGGAGGCGGCTCGGTACGGCACGGGCGGGTGGCACGCGAAGTGGAGCTAATGATAGAGTGTGGCCTCACTCCGTACCAGGCTTTGCAGTCCGGGACAAGCGTGGCCGCTCGCCTGCTTGGCCTGTCGGACCGGGGCAGCATAGCGGTGGGTCAGGTGGCCGATATGGTGCTGTTCGACGCCAACCCTCTCGACGACCCGGCGGCGCTACGGCTGGTGGCCGCTGTGTTCCAGCATGGCAGGCGGGTTGCTTAAGCGCAAACGACATCTCACATGGGGTTCTGCATGGACAACTCCTTCAACGGCCTGGGCATGCACCTGGGGAATCTCTCCAGGCTATCGAATGCGCAAACACGCTCCATCAGCGCCGAGAACTTTACTGGGGCAAAAGGCCAGGGCGGCAGAGCGACCGAAGGCACAGGTGCCATGCCCGCTCGCGACCTGGGCGTGGGCTGGAAGGTCTCACCGAGCATCAAGATAGCGCCCCTATCGGTGGCGACCCTCGCTGATATACAGGGTTCCGGGGCTATCCAACACATCTGGATTACCACCCACAAGAGCCACTGGCGGCGGCTGGTCCTGCGGTGCTGCTGGGATGGCGACGAGCGGCCCGCGGTGGAGGTGCCCCTGGGCGATTTCTTCTGCAACGGCTGGTGCGAGTACAGCCACGTTAGCTCGCTGCCCGTTGCCGTCAACCCACACGGCGGTTTCAACAGCTACTGGGAGATGCCCTTTCGCCAGAACGCAAGAATAACGGTCGAAAGCCTCTCCGGCGAGGAAATAACCCTCTACTACCAGATCGACTACACGCTTACCGAAGTGCCGGACGACCTGGCGTACTTCCACGTCCAATGGCGGCGCAGCAACCCGCTACCCTACGGGCAGGTGCACACCATCCTCGACGGCATCGAAGGCAGCGGCCACTACGTCGGCACTTACCTGGCCTGGGGCGTGAACAACTCCGGTTGGTGGGGCGAGGGGGAGATCAAGTTCTACCTGGACCGCGACGACGAGTACCCCACGATCTGCGGCACCGGCACGGAGGACTACTTCGGAGGTGCCTGGAACTTCGAGGTGCCGGGGCAGGGCTATACCCCGTTCACGACGCCTTTCCTCGGCTTGAACCAGGTGTTGCGTCCAGACGGCCTCTACCGCAGCCAGCAGCGGTTCGGCATGTATCGCTGGCACGTCATGGACCCCATCCGCTTCCAGTCCGACATCCGCGTGACAATCCAGGCGCTCGGCTGGCGCTCCGATGGACGCTACCTGCCGTTGCAAGACGATATCGCCTCCACCGCCTTCTGGTACCAGCAGCAGACTTCCTCTCCCATGCCCGCCCTGCCGGACGCCGACCGACTAGAAGTGATTTAGCGTAGCAGCTAATCATGCAGGTGAAATGATATAATGCCTCTCCATACATCTCCCCACACGCCCAGGAGGCAGTATTGAGCGTCTTTACCCCGGCTGAAATCGAGTACTTGGGCAGCCAGCGACTATGCAGGCTGGCTACCGTAGGTAGCAACGGACAGCCTCACGTGGTGCCCGTACGCTTCAGGTACAATGCCGAACTTGACGTTATAGAGCTTGGCGGGAGCAACCTCGGCAAGAGCAAGAAGTTCCGCGACGTGCTAGCCAATCCACTCGTCGCCCTGGTGGTGGACGATCTCACGCCGCCTCCCGTAAAGCCGAGGGGCATCGAGGTGCGCGGGCGAGCGGAGGCCATCCTCACAGGGGGCGACCTCATACGGCCCGGTGCCGACCCTGAGTACATACGCGTGACGCCCACCTTTATAGCAGCCTGGGGCATCGACGGCGATCCCTATAAGCCTGCCGGTCGCAAAGCGCAGGAGGTGTCACGGGAGCAGGCGCAACCTTCGGAAGGAGCTTCCTAGCATGAGGGCCGTCCGGCTGGTCGAGGTTCGCGGCCCTTTGCAGGCGCAAGACATCCCTGTGCCCACCATTACCGACGGCGAGGTGCTTATCAGGGTTCGGGCGGCGGGCATCTGCCACTCCGACGTGCATTACCGCGCCGGGACATCGCCCGTGCAGCCGTTGCCCAGGACGCTGGGGCACGAGGTCGCGGGCGTGGTGGAGCAGGTGGGCGAGCGAGTTACCACCGTCAAGGTAGGCGACCGTGTGTGCGTGCACTACGTGCTGAGTTGCGGCCAGTGCCACTATTGCAGCGCCGGGCACGAGCAGTTCTGCGTGCGCTATAAGATGGTGGGCCGCCACGCCGACGGCGGCTATGCCGAATACATCGCGGTGCCGGAGCGCAACGCCGTTCCCCTGCCCGATGAAGTGCCATTCGAGCACGGCGCGGTCCTGATGTGCTCCTCCGCCACTTCGTTCCACGCCCTACGCAAGTCGAGGCTGCGCGCCGGGGAGATGGTGGCCGTCTTTGGCGTGGGCGGACTGGGTATCTCTGCTGTGCAACTTGCTTTCGCCTTTGGTGCCATGGAGGTGTACGCTGTAGACATCAACCAGGACAAGTTGACTCTGGCGGGAAAGTACGGCGCAACGCCCGTGAACGCGACCTCAACCGACCCGGTAGCTGAAATCCGACAGCTAACCGGGGGCAGGGGCGTGGATGTTGCCCTGGAACTCATCGGCCTTCCACGCACGATGCAACAGGCGGTGCAGTCCCTTGCGTTCGTGGGGCGGGCGGTAGTGGCGGGCATCAGCAAGGAGCCGCTGGAGGTCGATACTTACAACGATCTGCTTGGCAAGGAGGCCGAGATCATTGGCACGAACGACCACCTGCTGAGCGAGTTGCCGTTGTTGCTGGAGTTGGCGCGGCGCGGCAAGCTCGACCTGTCGGAGGCAGTCACGCGCACCGTGCCCCTGGCCGCAGGGGCCATCAACCAGGTGATGGACAACCTGGAGCACTTCCGAAGCGACGTTCGTACCGTGATAGTGCCCTGATAGGCTGCCGGAACAGCATGGACCGCAAAATGCATTAGCATAGCAGGACGCCCGGTGCCGGGAGATTGCCTCGCGCCGGACCATTCCCGGAGGTATGTACGCATGTGTTACGACGATAAGGCCCGCCCACCTATGCCGCCCACGACAGGAGGGCAAGTGCGGACCGAGGACCTGGTACTCACCGCCGCCGACGGCAACAGCTTCGCGGCCTTTCTAGCCGAACCTTCCAATCCAAGCGGCGCGCAAATCGTCATCTACCCCGACGTTCGTGGGCTGCACGGCTTCTACAAGGACCTTGCCCTGCGCTTCGCTGAGACAGGGGTGAGGGCGCTGGCTATCGACTACTTTGGCCGTACCGCCGGGCTGACCGCGCGTGACGACTCGTTCGAGTTTATGCCCCACGTCCAGCAACTGACCGTCCCGACCTTCTTCCAGGACGTACGGGCGGCTCTCGATTACCTGGGGCAGGGGCATGCTGCCGGGCGGGCCACCTTCGTGGTCGGCTTCTGCATGGGCGGCAGCCTGGTCCTGTTGAGCGCCACCCAGGACTTCAACCTGGCCGGGGGCATAGCCTTTTACGCGGGCATGACGCGCGACTTCGGTGGCTATGGCACGGCCCTTCAGCACGCGGACCAGGTGAAATACCCGGTGCTCGGCCTGTTTGGAGGGGCTGACGCGGGCATCCCGGTTGCGCAGGTAGAGGAACTCGACGCGAGGCTCGACCAGAGCAGGGCACCGCATGAGATAGTGATCTATCCTGACGCGCCCCACAGCTTTTTCGACCGCAAGGCTACCGACTACGCCGAGGCGTCGGCTGATGCCTGGCGTCGAATGCTATTGTTCATCGAAACATTCGGCCAGCCGAGAGGTTGAGCATAGGAGACGCAAGTGCCCTCAGACACAGACAACATGCTACACGACCTGCTTGAGGAGTTGGCGGGGTACGTCACGAATATGTACGTACCGGCCTACGAGGAGAGGATGCGCTTCCTATTCCCGCAGATACGGGCGCTCGGGCAGGACAACGAACTGGTCCAGCAGATGGCAGACAGCGCCGAGGAGTACATGGAGCACGCGGTGAGCTTTTACCAGCGCCGCACCGAGCTTGGCGTAGGCACCGTGGAGGACGAGGCGGACCGCGACCCGGAGCTATTGGAGCTTGCGCGGGCCAAGATGGAGGCGACCCGCCGCTGGAGCCAGCTCTGGCAGCAGTACCTCGAAGCCCACCCGACCGATAAGTGGTAGCCGCATAGACCGTGGCAGACCGCCGGGCCAACTGGTGCAACGCTGAGTGGTGGGAGGACCGGATTCGCTCCGCTAGCACCACCAAAGACCCGGTCCTCTGCAACCTGCGCATCACCCTGGCCCATCACGAACTCTCTATGTCGCTGCGGGACTTGCTGGGCGAGGATACGGGTGCCAACTTCCACACCTGGGCGGTTTGGGGTTCAAAGAAAGCGGGCAAGACGATCCGGCAGGAGGATATACCGGCCCTGCGCCAACTCGCGCTCCTGTTGGGTGGCAATCTGGGTGCGCTCGTAGCCGCGCTACTGGGCAGGGGCAGAAGCCGGTCTGCACGACTAATTACGGCTGCTTTCGGGGCTGGAATGGGAGGTTTGGCCTCGTACGCCCTGGCAGACAGGTCGCTCGACGCTGCCACGCGCAGCATACTGGGCGGCAACATCACCGTGCTGGAAGACATTGGAGACGTGACGGCCCGTTTCGTGTGCGCCTTCTACGGCTCGCCCGGCCCCGACTCTGAGCGACTGGAAGCTTTCCTCTCCACACTTAAGCCCGGCCCAACGGAGGAAGGAGGGCAGGACTTGCTCAGGGAGGCCTTCACCCACTACTACCTGGCGTGGCACGAGCGCGACCTGAACGCCAGGCACGAGCACATGCTGTATGCCAACCTGAAGGCAATCCTGCACGAGCACATACGCTTGCAGCCCTACATCGCCGGGGCTATGCCGGGGCCGCTGCGAGGATGGATAACCTCCCGCCTCCTCAACTACCAGGTGGGTATGCAGACCCTGCGCGTGGACGAGGACATCCTGCCCTGGCACGACCCCGCCGCGCCCACCACCCTGCGACACCTGGAGAACCCCCACCTGGTGAGCTTCCTCGGCGGCCCGCAAGGTTGGGACCGTACTCCCGACAGCTACGTGGGTAGCCGGGCCGCCAACTGGGCCGAGGTTCGGGACCGGATGAACTACATCTGCGACCTGTTTCGCTCCCGCCACTTCGACCCCGGCCTCTTCGCACCACCATATGCCGAGCAGCAACGCGTCGAGATAGAAGCAGGCAGAGTACCGCCGGGGCCGCTCTAGCGAGCCGCGCCATTCCGGGGAGCGCCTTTGAAGTGGTGACCTACAAGATCGTGCGCCTCGGTGCCGCCGTGCTCGCAGGGGTCTATGTGCACCGTGACCACCGATAGTTTGGGCTGGGCGTGGAGCAGGGCGTGGCGTACTTCCTCACCAATGCGGTGGCTCTCGCGCGTGGGCAGGTCCTCGTCAACGGATATGTGCAGGTCCGCGTACAACTTGTGGCCCAGCCAGCGCACTCGCACCTCATGCACGCTGTCTTCCACCACACCGGGCACCACCTGGGCCGTTTCCCGTATGCTCCGCACCAATTGCGGGTCCACCGCGTCCATCATCCGGTGCCACATGGTCACGGCTGTGTCCTTCAGTATGAAGAGGATCGCCACCGTAATCAGCAGGCCCACAATGGGGTCAGCTATGGGGAAGCCGAGCCAGACCCCTATGACGCCAAGCATAACAGCCAGCGAAGTCAGCCCGTCCACGCGAGCGTGCTGGCCGTCGGCTACCAGGGCCGCGCTGCCGATCTCGTTGCCCACCCGAATCCTGAAGGCAGCCACCGCCTCGTTGCCGACGAAGCCGACGATTGAAGCTACCGCCACCCAAATCAGGTTGCTGGGCGCGCTGGGGTTCATCAGCTTCTGCACCGACTCGTAAGCCGCCACCACCGCGCTGAGGGCTATCATCAGCACTACCACCACGCCCGCGAGGTCCTCGGCGCGGCCGTAACCGTAGGTATACCGCTCGTTGGCGGGTCGCCTGCCCAGCGAGAAGGCTATCCACAGGGGCACGGCGGTGAGCGCGTCGGAGGCGTTGTGTATCGTGTCGGCCAGCAGGGCGATGCTGCCGCTTATGAAGACCACAAACACCTGGAACAGCGCGGTGGCCCCCAGCCCAAGCAGCGACACCTTGAGCGCCCAGATGCCCCGCGCGCTCGTCTCCATAGCCGCGTCTACGTTGGCTTCGGCGTGGCTATGCCCGTGCCCGAACGGCAGCAAGTCAAGCAGAAAAGCGAGGGGGCCTTCCTTGCGGCCATGATCGTGGTGCTCGTCATGGGCGTGAGTGTGCCCGTCGCCGTGAGCGTGGTCGTGGTGGTCATGCCGGTGTTCGGTGTCGTGAGGGGCGTGCGCGGCGTGCGGAGCGTCCTGATTGCTCTTTGTTGTGTGCGTGTGCTCTCCGTGCAAAGCTATCCCCTCCTGCTTATCACGTCGTGTCTGGTCTCTACAACATTCTTGCAGAAGATGTGTCTGATGGCAAGTGGTTCCCGTAATGCTTTGGGTGAAAATCCCTGCTGCATTCTCGCTGCATTCTAATTAATGATGGCGTACACCCTTGACACCATTACCACGACCTTCTATAGTGAGGTCCACCCAGGGCGAACCAACGCCAAAGAGGTACTTTACTTGTGCTCTGCTAAGGATAAACAGAGGAGAATCAGCGGTTGAGTAACATCCTGAATGACCTGTCAGGTCCAGCAATCCTTGAAGCTATAGAGGCGAACCCTGCGGACTTCTTCGCTTATCTGGGCCAAACGCCACAGGCAGACGTGTACAACGGGCCCGATATGATGCGGATGATTACCGGTATTCCGTATCCGCTGTGCAACACTGTATTTCGTGCAAGACTCCCTGAGGAGAGACTCGACGAACGGATTGAGGAGACGCTATCACACTTTAAAGCTCGTCAGCTGCCGATGCTCTGGTGGACCGGCCCGACCACGAGTCCCGCTAACCTGGGCGAGAGCCTGGTGGCCCATGATCTGGTGCCTGCGGGTAGCCCTGCCGGCATGGCGATGGACCTGGATAAATTAGAGGATAACTTACTTGCTCCACCCGGTCTGGCTGTTGAGCAAGTCCGTGACACTGAAACGTTGAAGTACTGCGGTGATATCCTGAGCACCGTTTTCGGATTGCCCGAGTTTGTAACAGAGGGCTTCCTTGATATTTTCAGCAGCCTTGGCCTGGGTGCAGAACAACCATTGCAAAACTACGTCGGCTTCCTCAATGGGAAGTTGGTTGGGGCATCATCGCTATTCGTGGGAGCAGGGGTGGCCGGTATCTATAATGTGGGTACCGTTCCCGAAGCGCGTGGCAAAGGTATAGGTGCGGCGATGACCCTAGCCCCTTTGCTCGAAGCTAGAGCAAGGGGTTACCGGATTGCTATTCTGCACGCCAGTGACCTCGGCTATAACGTCTATCGCCGCCTCGGATTTCAAGAGTACTGCAAAATGCACATATTCGCGTGGATGGGCGGCCCTCCCGGCGAGCAGGCAAATCAGGAGTAGCGCGTAATCAGCTACCTATCGCCACCCTGGGACTGTTGTTATTACACGTAGTATACTGCCAACGTTCTGTATGGTTCTTCTATCCAGTAGTACGAACCCCTGTGAAGTCATACCTGTTTATGGGCACGATTATCCCTTGTAAGGAGCTAATGCAATGTCGGTAGAGAGCACTCGCGAGACGATGATGCGGTATTTCAATTCGGAGCACGGCGATACAAGCATGCTGGCTGACGACGTCGAATTTACTGTCATGGATACAGGGCAGCAGGAGGTCGGACCGGAAGGTGTGATGCAAATGCTCAACTATTTCTACCACGTAGCATTTGAAGCCACCGCCGAGACCAAGAACCTCATCATCTCTGACGGCCAGGCGGCCCTGGAGGCTTACTTCACCGGCAAGCACATAGGGGAGTTCGCGGGCATACCGCCGACCGGCCGGGAGGTACGCGTGCCCCTTTGCGTGGTATACGACCTGGAGAACGACCGCATCAAGAGGGCGCGGATATACCTCGCGTCGGGGGCCATGCTGTTGCAGCTTGGAGTGCTTGGCCCCTCGTAATTCGACGGCTAATCAGGGCCTCCTGCCCAATTTCAGCTCTTCCAGCAACGCCTCTGGGGAAGGTTGGATGCCTGCGTCGATACTGAGCCTTACGGGGCGTTCTCTCTTCCAGGTCAGCCACCAACCCTTGCCCGGCGCGGGTTCCTTTAAGAGGTCGTTCAAGGCTATGCCCGTGATGACACCTGTTATCAAGCCGTTGAGAGCGCCCGTCACCGGGCCGCTTTGAATATCCTCAGGTAACCAGGCTATTAGCGCAAGCACTAAGGCCGATGCTGCCACATTGGTTAGTACCCACCACCTGGGGCGCATGACCCATCGCTCCAGCACAAAGCTCTGCAACATGCCAAGCACCAGTCCGGCAAGCGCGCCCATGGTAGCGTAAATGAGGACCCAGGCAACTATTACCAGTGAGGACTCCCCTTCCAGGCGTATTCCGCTTGCAACATTTGTCAGGGCCACGAGCAGCATGATGCGCGCGACACGTCCTGCGACGGTCGCCAGCACCCACTCAGCCATAATCCTCCACCCCAAATACGCTGCTAGTACCAGCCCTTGCTCCACTCCAACTACAGCCCCTATGGTAGCCCCGGTGAGCAGAGGGTTGAGCCACTTCTGCGTACCTTCACGCGGGACGTAGCTCTCAATAAAACTGCTGAAAATATCGCCTGCGGCCATAGTTAGCACGCAGGTAATCACCCAGGCTATGAAGAGGCCAAAGCCTGGGCCTTTGCGGTGTGCTTCAAGATAGGGATCGCGTTCGAACATAGGTCTGGCCTCGCCTGGCACTTCGAGATGCCACCAATACCGTTGTTCCAGATACACATCATTAGTGATTTGCTTGGTTCACATTACATCGGTAGGTCCATCCCGATGTCCAACTGGTGGAACCCAGTCCCACCATGTCATTCTGAACCCTGCGACTGCGCTCAGGGTAAACTCCGTGAAGAATCTCGTCCTCCATGCAGGTGTTGCCTTTTCTTACGGGAAAGTGCGGCGTAAAGAAAGGTGGATTTGAGTGCTGAAGGACGAGATTCTTCACTGCGTTCAGAATGACATGGTGAGAGTTGGTCCAGTACGTTGTACATAGCGTCCACCTGCCAAACGCGACGACTTACACGTCCACGCGCACTCTCTAACAACCGAAGACCGACCAATCTACTACCGCAGACCTATTGACGCTCTCCTGGCGCGCCTTTATGATATTAGCCGCCGGGCCGAACGTTGAGGGTTATCGAGGCTGTGAATCCCTCCCTCAGCCGATAACTCGTCCGGCGCAATCTACACAGAAAGGGAGCAAGGCCGTGACCCGCCGTTTGTCCATCATCAAACCAACCGAATATCGACAGCTAGATAGCCACGCCGGTATATCGGAAGGTTGGAGCATGCCCGAGTTCGACCAGTCGAATACACACAGCATGCCCATGAGGACTTAGCAGGCACGTACACCATCTTGCACGCATAGAACGTGATTGAAAGGGTGCGGGGCTGCGGTCCCGCACCCTTTCTGTTTGTGCGGGACACAGGCTATCGACCGGCTGCCAAAGGCGCAAGATTTGCTTGCATACTGGACGATGGACGATGAAGAAGTTGTGAGTTGTGAGTTTTGAGTTTTGAGTTGAGGGATAATAACTAACCATCATCCACTTGGCGCGTTCTTGGCGTCCTCTGCGTCTTGGCGGTTCCGTCTCTACTATAGTCTATCGCCCATCGCCCATCGCCCATCGTCCAACAAAGGAGTTTGCTTAGTGAAGAAGAAGGAGAAAACACAATTAGCGCAGGCCATGGCGGCCCAGCGCAAGGCCCAGGAGGAGAGGCAGGCCAGGAAGGACAAGCCTGAGAGGGCCGTGACCCTCGTCGGCTGGAAGCAGTACGCCGTCGCCAACGAAGAGGGCTACTACGACCTTCGCACCGAGGACACGGGAGAGGTGCCGGTGCGCCTCTTCCTCACACCCAAGCTGCTGGCCGAGGCCGAGGACATCCTGTACGCACAGATCGTCAATGCCACGCAGTTCCCAGGTGTGAAGATGGTGATCATCACGCCCGACGTGCACTATGGCTACGGCGTGCCGGTCGGCTCGGTAATCCTGACCGAGGGCACCCTGGCGATGGGTCCGGTGGGCTACGACATCGGATGCTTTACCGGGGATACACTTGTGCCCACCGTAGACGGCCACTCGTATACGATGGAGGAACTGGCGGCTTCTGGAGAAGAGGTCCTGGTATACGCTCTATCGGCGGAGAAGAAGATTGTTGTCGCAAGGGCTACAGTTCGTAAAACGCGGGAGAACGCCGGTCTGGTGAAGGTTACTCTGGATAACGAGCGCGAAATCTTCTGCACTCCTGACCACGAGTTCATGCTGCGGGATGGTTCCTACAGACAGGCCCAGAACTTGAAGGCAGGCACAACGCTAATGCCGTTCAGGAGCCACACCGACAGGGACGGCTACACGGTAGTGCGGCACCCCGGCTCAGAGAACGACCAGCGAGTGCACTGGATCATGGCGCGGGGCGGGTTGCTGGGTGAAATACCCTCATTCCCAGGCCAGAAGACCGTAATTCACCATCGTGACTTTACGCCAACCAACAACCGGATTGAGAACCTGCAGTTCATGGGTGACCGCGACCACATGGCTTACCACAAGTCGATAAGGGAGCGTAACCCGCACTTTCAGTCGGAAGAGTTCGAGCAGGCTCGTGTGGCCGCTCTGGCTGCGAAGGCTCAAACGCCGGAAGGTTATTCCTACTATGCTGAACGGGGCACGCGCAACATTCTAGCGTACATGGAGAACAACCCGGAGCACTTCAAGGCGGCTGTGGCAGGTAACGGCGAGCGTGGCAAGCAGTACTTGCAAGCGTACAATGTCTCTCCGCAAGGGCGAGCCAGGTCTTCGGAGATTGCCCATAGGGAGCATGTATGCGAGACCTGCGGCGATACGGTACCGGGTGGCGGCTTCGGCATCCACAATCACCGTCGATACAAGCACGGGTACAACCACAAGGTTGTGTCGGTGGTGCCGGTAGACCGCAGAGAGGATGTGTACTGTTTGACGGTGCCTGGCTACGGCAACTTCGCACTGGAAGCAGGCGTGTTCGTGCACAACTGCGGGATGGTCAGCGCCCGCTCGAACGTGCCCTGGCCGTCAGCCACGCCGGAGAAGCGGTTGGAGTTCAACAAGGCAGTGATGCGGCGTGTCGCTATGGGTGCGGGGCATTCCAGCAAGACGGCTCTCTCTAAGGTATCCGAGTCGGAGTTCAACGAGATCGTGCGTGGCGGTGCCGAGTACTACATCAGCAAGTACGGGGTGCGCCTGGACCGCAGCCGGGCCGAGCGCAACCGCATCCCGGTGGACGACGACTGGGAAATACCGTGGGGCGGGCGCGGCAGACCGGAGAGAGGCAGGTCGCAGTTGGGTTCTCTGGGGGGTGGTAATCACTTCATGGAGTTGCAGCGTTGCGAGGAGACCGGCACCCTGTTCGTGCAGGTGCACAGCGGCAGCCGCGGCTTCGGGCATGGTCTGGCGACCAACTACTTCGACCTGGCTAAGGCCGAGAAACCGGACAAGATCAAGCACCTCGACATGGGGTACTTCACGCCCGACTCGCCGTACCACCGGTCGTACCTGAACGCGGTGGCGGCGGGCGGCAACTTCGCGATAGTCAACCGCCTGGTGCTGTACGAGCAGATAGCGGAGGCGTTCGAGGAGGTGTTCGGTGAGGAGCTTGAGTTGATCTACGAGATCAGCCACAACCTTGTGCAGCGCGAGCCGCACCCGGAGCTTGGCGAAGTGTGGGTACACCGCAAGGGGGCCACACGCGCTTTCCCGGCGGGGCACCCCAACCTTGAGGGCACCATCTGGGAGGAGACGGGCCACCCAGTGCTGATACCGGGCAGCAACCGCGACTACAGCTTCATACTCCGGCCGTTGCCGGGGGCCGTGAAGAGCGGCTTCTCGGTGAACCACGGCGCGGGGAGGCGGCTGTCGAGAGGCTCGGCCAGGAAGGGCCTGGACCAGAAGGAGGTGAACCGCATCTACCGCGAGAGCGGTGTGGTGGTGAACGCCAACGCGGACGTGCCGCTGGACGAGTCGGACGCCTGCTATAAGTCCTCGCAGGAGGTGGTAGACGCGGTAGTGCAGGCGGGTCTGGCGGAGATACAGTATCGACTGTGGCCGCTGGCTTCGCTGAAGGGGACGGATTAGTGGTTAGTGGTTCGTGGTTAGTGGTAAGTAGAAGAGCCTCTAACCACTAACCACTAACCACTAACCACTAACCACTAACCACTAACCACTACTCACCAGGCTGCACGTAGGTAGCGCGTTCGCCGGTGTAGGTCCTCAG
>JALZHI010000134.1 GCA_030913985.1 Chloroflexota bacterium
GTACATGATAACGTACCCTGGTCCTTTTGCTTAGAACACATACTAAACCTTGGCGCGCTCTTGGCGTCCTTGGCGTCTTGGCGGTTCCGTTTATTCTAGTCCCGCTTGGCTAGCTCCGGTTCGCGGAGGGGTTGGGGTGTGGGGGTTGGGCGGGTGGCGGGTTCCGGGCGCTGGGTCTTGAGGTAGGTTAGCTGGTTGGCGATGAGGCCGATGATGAAGTCCACCGCTTTGGTCACGATGAGGATGATGGCTATCTCGAAGAGGAACGACATCACGATGAAGCGCGACCAGTGCTCGGTGGTGTGGGCGGTGGTGACCAACTCGAAGAAGCTGGGGAGCACCAGCACGCCGCCCGCTACGAACAGGCCGACGGGCACCAGCCAGAACGCACGGGAGGCGAAGAAATCGGAGATGATACCGTGTCGCAGGCCGGCGCTGGGGCGGGTGGCTAACGTGATGTCCACGATTTTGCGGCTCAGATAGCTGGCGCACAGCAGCAGGAAGCCCATCGCGCCGAGCAGGTGGCTCACCACGAAGCGATAGATCATATACTCAAGCAGGAAGCGGTTCTCTATGTAGAAGAGGGTGGGCATCAGCATCAGCCCGGCGGCTACGAGCAGGAGCAGCACGCCCAGCAACCCGAGCGGGCGTGACGGGCGGTAGAGGAACGCCGCGTTCAGGATCGATTTGAGGAAACGCACCCCGTCCTTGCCGATGCGCAGCTTCGACTCGCCCTCGCGTTCGTGGTAGGGCATGGGGATTTCGACTATCTTCACATCGTCGCTGAGGATGGCGCGGGCGCTCATGGCGGGCGTGAAGTGGAGGCCGTCGGGCAGGGGCATCAGCTTGGGGAGGCTCGCCCGGCGCACCACGCGCATGCCGCTAGCAGAGTCGCGCACGGCCTTGGAGGAGAGCACGGTGAGCATGGAGGCGAAGATCATGTTGCCCAGGCGGCGCACGGCGGGCATCTTGCTTTCGGGGCCCATGCGGCTGCCGAGCACCACGTCGGCCTTCTCCTCGAAGAGGGTGTTGCAAAGCTGCGTGAAGAAGAGGGGGTCGCAGGTGCCGTCGGCGTCAAGGAAACTGAGCAGGTCGGCGTCCGATTGCTCCCAAGCCTCCTTGATCGCCGCGCCGTAGCCCCGGTTGCGCTCGAACACGATCAGCTTGATGCGGTCGGTGTAGCGGGAGGCGATTTCCACCGTGCGGTCGGTCGAGCCGTCGCTGACCACCGCGACGTCCACGGCGGTCACGGGGGTGTGCTCGATGATGTGCGCGCGGGCGGCTAGAGAGCGTTCGATGATGCTCTGGATGCTCTCTTCCTCGTTGAGGGCGGGGATGGCGATGAGTAGCTTCATGGTCCTGCGGAGTGCGGGTTTTAGGCTGATTTGTTCGCAATAGTATACCACTTCGCGTCGGGAGGTATGATGTTAACTCGAGCTTGCCACCTCTGGTTTAGAGGTGGCAGAGTAAGGTCCATAATGCACTGCTACGCCCGCCTTGATGTTTCCTCGTAGCATACCAACTCCGGCCTTTGTCATTCCGAGCGAAGCGAAGAATCAGTACCCCACTCTTGACCGTTGCAATTGTGGCTCATGGTGGCTAATGCCGTTAGCATCCTGGACGTTGAAGACTCTCGCCTACCCACCTGATTCTTCGCTTCGCTCAGAATGACAAAGGCCGGCCTGGTCACCATAGTTCAGCAGCATCCTACCCGCCTTTGTCATCCTGAGCGCAGCGAAGGATGACAAAGGCGGGCTTGGTTCTTCACATCAAGCAGTGTGGCATTCGGCGGGGTGATGTGCATCGTGCCGCTATGATGCATACGCCACGCGTGGAGCCGGGGGCTAGGATTGTTGGGGTGGGGTGCCTGCTACTTGCACTTGTAGGAGGTTGGTCTGGCCTGCGAGGGGTTGGCCGAGGCCGCCTACGAAGACCAGCAGGTCGCCGGCCTGGACCATGCCGGAGTCGAGGGCGGCTTGTTCGGCGGCGGACATGGTGGAGAGGGTGTCGCTGAAGCTGTCGAGCAGGAGCACGCGCGCGCCCCAGGTGACCGACAGGGCCTTGCAGGTGTCGGGGCGGTCGGTGACGGCGAGGAGGTTGCTGCGGGGGCGGTACTTCGATATGAGGCGGGCGCTGGTGCCGGTGCGGGTGATGGCGATTACGGCCCTGGCGTTCAGTTGGTCGCTGATGTGGTCGGCGGCCTGGCAGATCAGTTCCGCTATCTCTTTGTTGCCGGGCGCACCTCCGGTCCCTGCGGCGACGTTGAGGTGGTCGCTCCAGCCGTCGTAGTTGAACAACTTCTCGGCTTCGAGGGCGATGCGGGCCATCGTCCGCACGGCTTCGAGGGGGTACTTGCCCGTGGCGGTCTCACCGGAGAGCATTATGCCGTCGCTGCCGTCGAGCACGGCGTTGGCTACGTCGGTGGCTTCGGCGCGGGTGGGGCGGGGGTTGCGGATCATCGAGTCGAGCATCTGGGTGGCGGTGATTACCGGCTTGGCGGCCACGTTGGCGGCGGCGATGATGCGCTTTTGTATGGCAGGCAGCACCTCCGGGGGCATCTCCACGCCCATGTCTCCCCTGGCGACCATCACGCCGTCGGCTTCGGCCAGTATCTCAGCGAAGTTCTCCACCGCGGAAGCCTTTTCGATCTTGGCGATGATGGGTACCTGGCGGTCTGTCATGCCCGCGATGAGCTTGCGGGCCTCAACGATGTCGCCGCCGGTGCGCACGAACGACAGGGCGATCATGTCGGCTCCGTGCGCTATGGCGAAGGAGAGGTCGGCGCGGTCCTTGCCGGTGATGGTGGGCACGCCGAGGGGGCGGTTGGGCACGTTGATGCCCTTGTTTGAGGTAAGCACGCCGCCCACCACGACGCTGCACACAATGCAGCCCTCCTCTGGGGCCACGTCCACCACTTTGAGCGATATGAGGCCCTCATCCAGCAGGATGGTGTCGTCGGGATAGACATCGCGGGCGAGGCCGGAGTAGTCCACCGGGATGATGCCGGGGCTGTACCGCGCGTGTTGGGTGTCGAGGGTGAGGGTCGTGCCGGGGGTGAGGGTCACGCCGCCCTCCGGGAGGTCGCCCACGCGCACGCGTGGGCCTTGCAGGTCGGCCAGGATGGCGATGCTGAGGTTGGCTTCGTCCTCGATGCGGCGGATGAGGGCGAACGTCTCGGCGGTGCGCGTATGCTCGGCGTGGGAGAAGTTGAAGCGGGTCACGCTCACACCGGAGGCCAGTAACGACCTCAGCACCGGCTCATCCCAGCAGGCGGGGCCGATTGTGGCTACTATCTTGGTTCGTGGTTGCATGCAGGCTCTCTCATGGCTTTTTGAATGTGTTCGAGGGTCCTTTGCGCGATTTCAGAAGCCGAGTCGCTCCAACAGGCGTTGGACGAACCAGATGAACAGCGGCAATAAGAAGGCAGCGCCGACTCCGCGCGCAAGCTCCGGCTGCCAGGGCCAGGTCGGCAGCTTATCCACCAGGCCTTGCTCAGTTACCAGGCCGTCCAGGACATCCTTGAGAACGTTGCCGTCCCGTAGGTCACGGGAGTCTACGCGGGTATGTAACTCCGCTATTGTGGCCTCAACGCGTGAGGCAGCGGCGTCCTTGAGCCGTTGCTTCTCCTGTTGCAGGAGCCTGTGAGCGCCCCAGAGCGGCCAGACGAAGGTGGCGACGATCACCAGGCCGAGGAACGCGCTCTCGAAAATCGTGGCCGCGGTATCCTTGGTAGCTGTGGTTGTGTTGACTTGGACCCAGAGGTAGGTGGGGATGGCTAGCCCTATGGCCGTGCGCGCGGCAAGCCCCGACAAGGCATACAACGGCCCGAGTTGGAACAGGTTTATGCGCGTGTAGTGCGTGTATAGCAGGTTCACCAAACGTAGTTGATGTATCGTGTGATATACCATCACTACTATCAGCATGTAAGACAGGATGTAGATGATTGCATTCAGGCCATACACGAAGAGCAGTAATGAAGATGGCTCTCCACCCTCGATTGGGTTCTCCTCGAATACAAACCACCCCAGCACTCCATAGAAAATGCCGATGACCGTGGCAACCAGGGTTTGGCGCGCGGGCAAGGTGGTAAAGCGGTAGTGGAGCCGCCGGTACTCCGGCTCTTCGACCCGCATGACGGGGCGATACTGCTTGAGTGCGGTCCCAGCCCAATTGTCGAGGTAGTGCAACAACGCCAGTGCATAGACCCCGCTACTGCCTGCCAGTACGGTTTCCAGGGTTATAGCCTCCGCGAGAGAGGAACCATACGCCAGCTCGGACACGACAAAGAGGAGGGTCAGCGCCAGGCCGCTGACGAAGTATACGACCCACGCGGGCACCGGAAGGCGGCGTACCCTGTCCGCGAGAGCATCTACCCAACTCGGCCGGTAGGTCTCGAAGTCCTCACGTGAGGTTTCTACCTGGACCTCCACGGGAGTTGCAGAATGCAGCGACCCGCCTGTGACATCGTTGCTAGCTACTGGCGTATGACTTCTATCTATGGCACCTGTGCCGGCATCTGCTTGGGCCATACTACGATACTCCTACCTCTTACAGTGGCATTCCTTAGACTACCTGGCGGCAGCCGGAGAGCCACAAATGCCGCTCAGCCTTGCTCATATCCAGGGTAAGCTTCGCATTCCATGCCTAAAGTTTACACGGTCTGTAAAGGGTTCAGGTACTTACAACCGGTTTCAAAACACTGTAGGGGCAGGCCCCTGTGCCTGCCCTTGTAGGATATTAGCACCAGGGCAGGCACAGGGGCCTGCCCCTACAATCTCTATCTTCAAGGTTCTGAAATCGGTTCTAAGCTGTTGTCTGCTTGTTTCAGCGAAGCTCGTACAGGGTGAAGTTGCCTGCCGTGATTAGGGCCGGGCCTAAATGGCGTGCCGCCAGCGCCTGGAAGGTCTCGCGGTCGGGGTCGTAGCCAGGTGGGTAGCCGGGGGCGAATACCTCCCGGTTGTGCACGAGCACGTGGGTGATACCCAACTCTTTGAGGCGGGCGTGCCAATCGTCGGGGTTGGGGCTTACGCCGCTGTATTTGGGCACCAGGCGACCATAGACGTAGGGGCGTGGGATGCGGTAGCCACGGGGGCGGCTGTCCCAGTCGTAGACGACGGCGTTGGGTGGGGTGTTGGCCACGAGGTATTGCATGACCGGGTAGTCGTCCATGTGGGCTTCGAGGTAGAGTTGTTCGGCGGCGGGGTCGAGCGCGAAGGTGGTTGCCAGGAAGGGGCGGGTGCTCAGGGCGGTATCGAGGATGAGGAGCGTCAGGGCGAGCGCGACCACGCTGCCCAGGGCGAGGGTCCCAACACGCGAGCGCACGGCTATGGAGATGAGGCCGTATGCCCCCATGAGCGCGCACAGCAGGAACACGGTGGCGAGATAGCGGATGCTGGCGCGGGAGAAGTAGAAGAGCGACACCACCCACACGAAGATAGCCGCGTAGAGCACCAGGCGTAAGGGCGGCTTCCAGCGGGCGAGGGGCAGGGCCAGCAAAGAGGTGAGCAGCAGGGGGCCTATGCTCACGACGTAGGTATGGTTGTCGATGGGTAGTGGCTGGCGGCCAATGGTGGCGTTGTACTGGTATGCCAGGCCCGACGGTATGCTCTCCCACTTGAGGCCGGGTATGGTGCCGAGCAGCACTTCGGGGTCGGCGGCGGGCGACCAGTAGCTACCGCCCAGGATGTTGCCGAGCGCGGGCCACACCGGGTTGCCCGACTCGATGAAGTTGCGCAGGAGCCACACGCCGCCTATTGCCAGGATGGGCACCCCATAGGCCAGCACGTTTGGGAGGGTGCTACCGGCTATGCTCTTCCGCTCAGTAGGGTCGATAGCACGCCAGCGGGTGAGGATTATAGCCAGCAGGGCGAGGCCGAGGGCACCGGGCAGGAGGAGGCCGTAGTATTTGACGGAGAAGGAGAGGCCGCCGCAGATGCCGGAGAGCATCAGCAGACGGGTGTTGATTTGCGGGCTGCCGGCTACTGCCATGTAGAAAGCGTAGATAGCCAGCATCTCGGCGGTGGACTGGGCGAAGTCGGTGTTTGCGGCGCGCATAGCGAAGTTGTGTAGCGGGGCGCTCAGGAAGATAGCGGCTACCAACAGGGGGAGGGCACGCCAGAGCGCATGTCCGTCGCGCTCGGCCAGCAGTCGTCCGGCGAACAGGGCGGCTGAGGCGGCGGCGAGCAGGCCGGTGCTGAAGGCGAACAGGATAGAGATGCGATCGCTGCCGAGGAGCAGGCCCACCGTGTAGAGCATCTCCATGATTTGCGGGAAGAGGCTGTAGTTGCTGTCTGGGTAGAAGTGGATGGCGTGCTGCTCGATATAGCGACGGGGCAGCGCGAGATGGTACATCAGGTCGTCTTGCGTGGCCGGTGGCACCAATGCCTTTACCAGGGCGGCGGCGACTGAGAGCGCGATGATGATTGCCAGGAAGAGATTAGGCGGGTAGCGGAGGCCGTTGAGGGCGTTGCGAAGGGCGGGCGCTGCTTCCTGTAGGGTGTTCGCAAGCGGGCGGTAGCCCACTACCGCCAGTACCGCAAGTATTACCAGCACGACAGGAGCGTACAGCAGCCCCAGCAAGCCAACCCCTAGCACCAGCAGCGAGATTGTGCCATAGCCCAGCAACGTGCCGAACAGCAGTCGCTCTCCCAGGCTGAGCAGCGGTGCTACGCGCAGGAGTGGCAGCAGCACCAGCCCGGCTCCGGTGGCGATGCCCACGAGCAGGGTGATCGTGAGCAGTTCCGCGATATGGGCGAGCAGCGGGGGCAGGCCGAACATGCTAGCCGAACAGCCCAATAAGGTCAGGCAGGTTCTTCCAGTGGAAGGCGTACTGGTAGAGCATGAAGAGCATGAAGAGGGCGAGGAGGAGGCTGTAGATGGTGGTGAAGGTGATTTTCATGGGGTGGTTCTGAAACGTGAAACGAGAAACGTGATGCGGCTTGCTCAATGCGGTACGTGAATGTGAAACTTTTACTTTTGCGGGACCCCACTCCCCCCTGTCATCCTGAGCGTAGCGAAGGATCAGTGGCCCGTTCTTGACACTTGGTATTGAGGCACGTGGTTCCTCTTTTGACCATCGTCCCCAACGTTGAGGACTCTTGTCTACCCACCTGATCCTTCGCTGCGCTCAGGATGACAGGGGGAGTAGAGTGCTGCTGCCGGGACGTGATACATTCACGTCTGGGTGTTATTGGTTAGTTGGTTTTGGTCATTTGGTGGCTTTAAGGGTGAACATTAGCGGTATCGATTCCTGGCCTTCGGGCATGCGCCAGTAGCCTTGCTCGTCTTCTACCATCCAGGGGAAGTTTTTCCAGGTGAGGAACGGGTATTCGTCGAATTGCTGGATGGTGAGGCCTGCTTTGATGAGGCCGTTGATGTAGTCGGATAGGGTGTGGTTCCAGCCGTATTCTACCCCTCTGTAGTCTTCGGCGCTGGCGTAGGAGCCTACGGTTTCGATACGGAGCGGCTCCTTGTGGAAGTAGGAGAACTCGCGGACAAGCGTATCAGGGTGGTCGGCGTTCCATATCCAGACGATGGGGTGGACTTCGGCTATGTAGAACGTGCCGCCCGGCTTGAGGAAGTGGGCCACCACCTGCGCCCAACGGTCGATGTCCGGCAGCCAGCCCAGCACGCCGTATGAGGTGAAGACTATGTCGAACTGGCCTTCCAGCACATCGGGCAGGTCGTAGACGTTGGAGTGGACGAACGTTGCGGGGATGCCGGTCTCCTCGCTCAGTCTGCGAGCGAGAGCTATCGCCTTGTCGGAGAAGTCTACGCCCGTGACGGTCGCGCCCAGGTTGGCCCAGGAGAGGGTGTCGAGGCCGAAGTGGCACTGTAGGTGGAGCAGTGTTTTCCCGCTCACGTCGCCTAGCTCCTGCTTTTCGACCGAGTGCAGCCGGAACTTGCCTTTCTTGAAGCCTTCTACGTCGTAGGCTGGCGACCTTTCGTGCAGGTCGGTCCAGGCGTTCCACAGGGCGCGGTTGGATTCTAGATACTGGTCCATACATTCCTCAGCCAGGCAGGGCAGCACTTAGTGAGCAGCCCTTTGCCTTATTTGCCGTTCTGATTTATCCTGCATATTACAGTGTGTCGCACGGGGTGACGGCGTGCGGCGCATGCGGGCTACGGCACACATTATAGCGCACTCGCCGGACGAAGGCATGGCTGCTGCTATAGATTCTGTTGCGCGGGACTATTGCAGTGTCATGCGAGGTACTTTTTCGTTATATAAAGTAGCCGTGGTTGGATGTATGCTTTCGATGTAGCTTATGCGTGAGGCCCCTCGACAACCTGCGCCCAGAAACGCCCCGCGTCGCCTCCCCAGGTCCGCCCGCGCGCTTGTCGCTGTCCGCGACAGGGTTACCGGCAGGCTGACCGAGACTCTACCTTCAGATTCAAACCGAACCGTCTCTCTGAATACCGGCTTTCTGCGGGCCGTGAACGGTAACGGCTCGAAGGAGCGCGTGCGGGACCATGCCGAAGAAGGGGTGAAGGTCCGGGTCGCCTCGTCGGTGGGTAAGCAGGAGAAAACGCCGCTGCCCGTGGCGTGGACGCGGCCCTTGCCGAAGCGGCACCCCAAAGGCACCGGCGCTCACGACAGGCGGCCCCTCTTTATCCTGCGCACGGCCCAGCGACGTAAGGCTAGGCTGGAAGGTTCGCGGGGTGGGTATTACGCACGGCTGCCCAAGCGGCGGTCGGTGCCGGGCTTCGTAAAGTGGTTCGTGGCGGCCTCCAGCAGCCTGACGCTCTTTATGCTGTTCCTGGTGGTGGTCACGGTGGGGAGCGTAGGCGGGGCCTATTTGTGGGTCACCAGCGACCTGCCCTCGGTGGACGATGTTCACGCGGGCGGCATCCAGTTCGAGACGAGCCGCATATACGACCGCTATGGCAACCTGCTCTACGAGTTGTACGACACGGAAATGGGCAAGCGCACCTACGTCACCGTAGACAAGATGCCGAAGAGCTTGATTGACGCCACTATAGCAGTGGAGGACTCGTCGTTCCAGGAGAACAACGGGGTCGATCCGCTCGGCATAGTCCGGGCGGCCTACATCAACTACACCAACCAGGGCACCGCGGGCGGCTCCACCATCACACAGCAGGTGGTGAGGCGCATCTTGTTGCCGGAGAAGGACGAGCGCACCTTCTTACGTAAGGTGCGCGAGGCCATCCTTGCCGTGCGGATGACCGAGAAGTACCCGAAAGAGAAGATTCTCGAGATCTACATGAACGAGATCTACTATGGGTCGCTCTCCTACGGTGTGGCCGCGGCGGCGGATACGTACTGGGGCAAGCCGGTCCACGATTTGACCCTGGCGCAGTCGGCTATGCTGGCGGGACTGCCCCAGGCCCCCGGTGACTACGACCTGAACGTCAATTTTGACCTTGCCAAGGCGCGGCAGAAGATCGTGCTCGACCTGATGGTGAAGAACAACTTCATCGACCAGGAGCAGGCGGACCTGGCCTACGCCGAGGACATCAGGCCGCGCGTGCTCCCGCCCCACATCCCGACGAAAGCCCCGCATTTCGTGGAGTACGCCCGGCAGGTGCTCATAGAGAAGTACGGGCATGAAATGGCGCTCAGGGGCGGCTTGCGGGTGGTGACCACGATTGACCTGGACTGGCAGGCCGAGGCGGAGAAGATAGCGGCGGCGCAGGTACAGAACCTCAGGCGGCAGGGCGCTAGCAACGCGGGTCTGGTAGCTATCAACCCGCGCACCGGCGAGATCATGGCTATGGTAGGGTCGGTGGACTACTCGAACCCGATATTCGGGCAGGTGAACGTGGCTACGTCGTTGCGGCAGCCGGGTTCGTCTATCAAGCCGATTACGTACGCGGCGGCCCTGGAGCGCGGCGACTACACCCCCTATTCCATCCTGCCCGACCTGCCCGTGAAGTACGCCGACGGCTCTTCGCTGGTGTACGCGCCGCGCAACTACGACGGGCGCTTCCATGGGCCTGTGACTATGAAGTCGGCGCTGGCGAACTCGTTCAACATCCCGGCGGTGAAGGTGCTGGAGGACGTGGGACTGACGGGCATGCTGGACCTGGCGCACCGGCTGGGTATCACCACGCTGAACGATCCTGAGCGGTATGGGCTGTCGCTGACGCTGGGCGGCGGCGAGGTAAAGCTGGTGGACATGACTGCTGCCTTCGCCACCTTCGCCAACTATGGCTACAGGGTGCCCGCCACGCCGTTCCTGAAGGTCGTGGATGGGGATGGCAAGGTGCTGGAGGAAGTTGACCTTGAGCGTCCTCAAGGCAAGCAGGTGCTCGACCCCGGCGTGGCCTACCAGGTAAGCTCCATGCTGTCGGACAACCAGGCCCGGACGCCCATATTTGGCGCTAACTCGCCCTTGCACATACCCGGCATTGAAGCGGCTGTGAAGACCGGCACCACCGACGACTCGAAGGACGCGTGGACGATGGGCTACACGCCCGCGCTGGCGGTGGGGGTGTGGGTGGGCAACAACGACGGCAGGCGCATGGGCAACGTGGCCGGGGCCATCGGGGCGGCCCCTATCTGGCACAACTTCATCAAGACGGTGTACAGCGACCCCAAGCTAAAGTCGCGGCTGTACGCGCCCGGCAGGGACTCGGTGGAAGAGCATTTCGTCCCGCCCGCAGGTATGATAAGGGCTGCCGTGTGCGCCGTGTCGGGCAAGGCCCCCACGAGTGCCTGCACGCATCTGCGCTACGAGTATTTCACGGCGGGGAACATGCCCACTGAGGAGTGCGACTGGCACCACTGGGTGCCGGTGACGCTGCACGACGGCGGCGCTCACCTGGCGGGGGAAGGCGTGCCTAGGGAGAACGTAATAGAGCGCATTTATGCCATCCCGCCGAAGGAGTACCGCAACTGGATCGGGGGCGGCCCGCCCGGCCAGACGCTGGTGATTACCGAGACGGCGCAGGCCCCTGTTATGGTCCTGCCCACGCCCGTGGCCGAAGCGCCCCTATCTATAGCCGCCATGCTGACGCCGCTGCCGAGTCAGGCGCGGGGGCAGGCGGACGGCCCGGCGGGGCTTGCATATGTGGAGAATACGGAGCCGATACCCGGCCTGCAACTGGCTATATACTCGCCGGGCACGGGGCAGATGGTGAGCGGGTTGGTGCTCGTGAATGGGCAGGCCGCCGCCGACGATTTCGCCCGCTACAGGCTGGAGTACGGTTTCGGCTCCGGTGACGCGGGGATGACGACCATAACAGAGTCGACCGAGCCGCCGGTGCTGGGCACGCTTGGCCTGTGGAACACCGAGGGATTGCAGCCTGGGCCGTACACGTTGCGGTTGACGGTCGAGACGTTGAGCGGAAGCGTGGTGCGGCGCGACGTGACGGTGCGGGTGGGCACCGCCTCACCTTCGGTGGCGCTCCTTTCACCGGCGGACGGGCAGGGCGTGTACGACGGCGAGGTGCTGGAGATAATAGTGGCACCCGACGGCGGCGGGGCGCAGGTCGCGGGCGTGGAGATTTACGTGGACGGCAGGCACATCGACTCGCTGACCTCCGAGCCGTGGGTGGCGCGGTGGTTGGCCGAGCCGGGGGAGCACTACGTCGAGGCGATTGTGTATACGACGCTGGGCGAGCAGGCGCGCTCGGTGACGGCTCGTATCAACTCTCAGGGCGTGCGGCCCACTCCCACCGCCACAAGGGCACCTATTATGTGGATCAGCCGCCCTACGCTGTACCAGGATATGCGCGCGGGCGAGCACGACATCTGGATTGATGTGACGGAAGGCTCGCGGGTGCACCACGTTGACATCTACATCAACGGCATACCGGGGGGATACGCCACCGGACCCGGCTACAGGGTGAACCCACTTTGGACGCCTACCCCTGTGCCCACAGACACGCCGATGCCGCCAACTCCCACCAACACGCTGACCGTGGACGAGATAGGCACGGCTACTGTTGTTGCCGCCACGCAGGAGGTGGAGTCCACCAGGGTAGCGGCGGCCACGCAGACGCGTACGGCCCGCCAGCAGGCCACGGCTACAGCGAGGCGAGTGGCAGAGAACCAGGCTGCCACCGCTACCGCGCAATCGGCAGCGGCTACGGCGAGTGTGGAACTGCTGACTAGCACCGCCACGCCTATCCCGCCCACCAGCACGCCATCGCCGTCGCCCACCGCCACGTTCGTGGTATACGAGAAGCTGCTCGATCCGATGCTGGGCGATTTCATAGCGCGTGTCAGGCTCGCACCGGGCCGCCACCGTATCACGGCGATAGGTTACGACGCGGACAACAGGGAGATCGATAGGGACGAGACGTGGGTGGTGGTGAAATAGGGGCGCGGTGCGCCTTGGCCCGTGGTGGCCCTATGCAGTCACTTGTAGTCCTTAGGATCAAGCCTCCCTTGTCATTCTGAACGCAGTGAAGAATCTCCGGTGCTCCTCTCACGGCTGCGGTTAACCTTCAGGACTATGGCCCGCATGTTGAACACCATCTCCTCTCCACCTTCTTGAGATTCTTCACTGCGTTCAGAATGACAAAGGGGGGCTTTGGTTGCGTGTTTTGGGGAACAGAGGCTAGCTACCAATGTACAGCGACTTCTGACTGTGGCGGTCGAAGTGTATCTCATAGTCGTATATAGTCTCTGAGTCGTGCCTCCGAAACGGCTTTTTGGTGTCACTTGGGGTGTGACAGAGTGGGTGGCCTTCGGTCCTTGTTATCATTTTGCATGGAGGATCCGTGAGCGTTACTAAGAGGTGGTTTGCTGAGGTGCCCCGGAGGGCGGTGTTGCGGGTGGGGCTGGCGTTATGCGTGATGCTGGTGACGTTCGCCGGTTACGGGGGTGGCGTGGCTGCCCCGGTGGGCGCGGCTTCATACGAAGTGGCGATGCGCGAGTTCAAGTACGTGCAGAACCCGTTGCGGGTAGCCGTGGGCGACACCGTGACGTGGGTCAACTACGACGTTGACAGCCACAACATCGCCATACTTGAGGGGCCTGAATTGAACGTGTCGCCGGAGCAGCGCAAGGGCGAGAAGTGGGCGATGACGTTCACCAAGCCGGGCCGCTACCACTATTACTGCGAGTTCCACCCCTGGATGGTGGCCGACGTGATCGTGGGCGGCAACGAGAGCACGGCGTCCACCGAGAGGGCTTCCCAGACCTTCAAGGAGACCGGCAAGTCGGTGCGGGGCAAGTTCCTGCAATACTGGCTGAAGAACGGCGGGCTGGCGCAGCAGGGCTTCCCTATCTCCGAGGAGATGGTGGAGCGCAGCGAAACGGACGGCAAGTATTACACCGTACAGTACTTCGAGCGAGCCGTGTTTGAGCTTCACCCCGAAGAGAAGCCGCCTTATGACGTGCTGTTGTCGCTGCTCGGCACGTTCGAGTATGGCCGCAAGTACCCCAACGGCGCGCCCGGACAGCAGCCCAATACCTCCGCAGGCTCTCAGCTATTCAAGGAGACGGGCAAGCGGGTAGGCGGGCGGTTCTTGCAGTACTGGCAGCAGAACGGCGGGCTGGCGCAGCAAGGCTATCCCATCTCCGACGAGTTCATGGAGAAGTCAGAGCTAGACGGCAAGACCTACCGCGTGCAGTACTTCGAGCGCGCGGTGTTCGAGATGCACCCTGAGAACAAGCCACCTTTCGACGTGTTGCTGTCGCAGCTTGGCAAGTTCAGGCACGACAAGGTAGTGAAGGTGGGCGAGCCGAACGCGATGGGCATGCGGCAGATAGGCATCTCGGCCAGCCCGCAGCACTACCCGCTCCTGGAGGGGCCGCACGCCGCGCCGGGCCTCAACGTCTACATCTACGACCAGGACCCCGCGCCTGTGGTGCAGTGGCTGGACGACCTGGGCACGAAGTGGGCTTTGCACCAGCTTTCGTGGTACCAGATAGAGACCGAACCGGGCGTCTACAGGTGGGAGAAGATCGACCGGGCCGTTGACGCGCTCCACAAAGCGGGTATTAAGGTCGTGCTGCACCCAGTGCACTCGCCGCCGTGGGAGTGGACCGACGTGGGCAAGGTGGGCTACCCGAAGAACATCGACAACTTCAAGAAGTTCATGACGGCGGCGGCCCAGCGATACAAGGGCAAAGTGGCGGCCTACCAGATTTGGAACGAGCCGAACCTGGCGATTGAGTCGGGCAAGTACGTGGTGGCGGCGCGCTACGCTGAGATACTCAAGGTCGGCTACACGTCGGTGAAGGCGGTGGACCCCAACGCGGTCATCGTCACGGCGGCGCTGACGCCCACGGGCGTGAACGATCCGAACAAGGCTGTGGACGACGTTATCTTCCTGCGCAGGCTGTACGCTTACAACAACGGCGAGTTGAAGGGTTACTTTGATGTGCTGGGGGCGCACCCCGGCTCGAACGCTAACCCGCCCGATACGCTGCACCCTGAGAAGCCGGGACCGGGGCCTGGCTGGAACACCAACGCCAGCTTCTACTTCCGGCGCATCGAGCAGATACGGCAGGTGATGGTGGAGAATGGGGACGCGGGCAAGCAGATGTGGCTCACCGAGTTCGGCTGGGCGAGCACCGAGACCCCCGCGCCCGGCTTTGAGTACGCGGCGCAGAACAGCGAACAGGAGCAGGCCGACTACATAGGGAGGGCGTTCCGCATGGGCCGCGACAACTACCCGTGGATGGGGCCGATGCTGCTGTTCCAACTCAACTTCGCCCTGCCTAACGTGGCGACGGAGCCGACAGATGAGCGCATCGCCTGGGGCATCATCCGGCGCGATGGCAGCAAGCGGCCTTCCTACTTTGCTGTGCAGCAATACGCTCGGGAGTACAACGGGAGGAGATAGACTAGACGGAAACGCCAAGACGCCAAGACGCCAAGGACGCGCAGAGATTTAAGTTGGTGTTCTAAACAGAAGGACCAGGGTACATGATGCTGTACCCTGGTCCTCTTTGTACCCCTCCAAACCTTAATATCTTGGCGTGGTCCTTGGCGTCTTGGCGTCTTGGCGTTTCCGTCTCCTAATCGGCTTAGGGCACGGGAGCGCCTTTGAGGAGGGTGGTGCCGTCGGGGGCGGTGATTTCGATATCGGCCACCCGGTCGGGCGCGGGGAGTATGGTGGGGCGGTCGGGGTAGGCGTTGAAGGTAACGCGGGTTGTGGTGCCGTCGGGGGCACGCAGGGTGAGGGTCGCGCCTTCGCTGCGGCGGGTTGGCAGGATGCTCAGGCTAGTGCCGTTGAGTGAGACGGTACCCCAGGCGCTTGCCAGGCTCACCCCGCCCGTTTTGGCTACAGG
>JALZHI010000135.1 GCA_030913985.1 Chloroflexota bacterium
AGTGGAGGGTGGGCGGGTGCGGGTAGCTGCCTGCGCGCGGGTAGCGGGGGTGCCTGCCTGCGAGGTAGGTGCGCTGGTAGCCGCCGCAGCCAGTTGCCCGTCAGACTGGGCCTCGGCCTCGATGGGCGCGAAGAACCGCTTGCCCACCATATCGTAGGCAACGAGAGAAAGAGCCACACCCACGCACAAAGCGAGGGCTATCAGAACGCGCTTCAATTTACCACCAAATCCTATTCTGGCTGGGACGCCGTTTGCCGCAATACTGTAATACTACACGATTCATACCTGTATTTCCAGTGCGGAATGGGATTGGGAGACGAAAACGCCAAGACGCCAGGACGCGGAGGACGCGCCAAGGTTATAGACGTTTGCACCGCAGAGACGCAGAGGGCGCGGAGGTAGCGCAGAGAATAGTTGAGGGTGTTCTTTGTAAGGGCAACACTGTACAGTAAGATGTTGTTCTTACACATGCCCAACAAGCTAAACCTCAGCGTACCCTCTGCGCCCTCTGCGTCTCTGCGGGGAACGAGCGATTAGGCAGTAGTAGCCTATTCTGTTATAATGATAGGCAAACTCTCTCCATAAGGAGTTCGGAAGAATTGAATATTACCCGTGAAGATATGCCCGGCAGGCAGGTTGCACTGACAATCGAGCTTGACCCCGACACCGTGAACACCGCGCTCGATAAGGCGTACCGCCAGATGGTAAACCAGGTGAATATACCCGGTTTCCGCCGGGGCAAGGCACCCCGCTACATCCTGGAGCGGTACATTGGCCGCGAAGAACTCACCGACCGTGCCGTGAGAAACATCCTGCCCCAGACCGTGCAGGATGCTATTACAGCGGAACAGATCGAAGCCCTCGACGTGGGCGACGTGGAGATCGTGAACCTCGACCCGTTGCAGGTGAAGGTGATCGTTATCCAGCCTCCTGTTGTGGAGCTTGGCGACTACGGCAGCATCCGCGTCGAGCGCGAGACGGTGGAGATTACGCCGGAGCAGGTCGAGGAAGTGCTGACCGAGCTACGCCGCGAAAGCGCCCCCTGGAACGAACCCACCGAGCCGCGCCCCATCCAGGAAGGCGACATGGTGTACGTTGACCTGGAGGGCTTCACCACAGCGGGACCCCTGGAGGAAGCCAGCCGCGACAACTTCCCCACGATTGTGGGTGTGACCCGCGCGGGCGTGCCCGAAGTCGTCAACCAGGCCCTGGTGGGTATGTCCGTTGGTGAAGAGAAGGACATAGTTGACACCCTGCCCGAAGACTACCCCAACCCGGAGTTGCAGGGCAAGGACGTAACGTATCACCTCACCATACGCTCCATGAAGACCCAGGAGCTGCCGGAGCTTGACGAAGAGTTCGCCAAGAAGCTCAACTACGACACCGTGGAGGCGTTACGCGAGGCGGTGGAAAACAACCTGCGCCAGCGTTCCAACGAGAGCGCCGAGTCGAAGCAGGTGAACAGCGTCATCGAGCAGATGATCGCCGCCTCCAGGGTAGAGGTGCCCGACGTGATGGTGACCGAGGAGCTTGACTCGATGCTCAAGAACCTCGAAGACCGCCTGAAGCAGCAGCGCCTCACGCTCCGCCAGTACTTCACCTACAACGGCGTTACCGAGGCCGACTGGCGCGAAGCCAACCGGGAGCGCGCCCGCGAGCGCCTGGTGAACAACCTGGTGTTGCAGGAGTTCGCCCGCCGCGAGGGTGTAGCGGTCGAGGACGCCGAGATCGACGCGGAGTTACAGGAGATGCTCGGACGGTTCGAGGAGGAGGAGCGCGCTCAGGCCGAGGCTGTGTTCCAGGGGGATGAGGCCCGCCATGAAATGCAGGACCGCATCTTCCAGCGCAAGCTGATGGCGCAGATAGTGGGCATCGCTGAAGGCCGCATCGAAGCCGCTCCAGCCCCTGCACCCGCCGAGGGTACTGGCAGCGAGGCCACGGGTGCTGCCACTTCCAGCACCGACCTACAGGCTGATACCGCAACCACAGGGGAAGAGACCGCCGGACAGGACCAGGATACCGGCACGGCCACCGACCTGGAAGAAGCAGGTGGAGCCGCCGAACTGCTCGGCACCGGAGACGTAGACACCCGCTCTCCCCTGGAGACAGGCGACGCCACAGGTGGAGGCACCCCCCAGGACGCCCCGGCGCTCAACCAGGACGAAAAGTAACAGGACTTCTCACTGCTATGCCAGCGTAGGGCCATTGAGCCGGTAGTGCTTGTGTTCGGTAGTCACCGATGAAGCACTACCGGCTTCTGATTCTCCTGTACGGGAAGCAATCACTAAGATATCAGTGCCGAATACGAGCAGCAGAGTTGCCCCGTTATCGTTCTGATCGAAGCGAAGAATCAGCCACCCTTTCTTGATAGTTGCTACCACAGTACCCAAAGCCTCTACTTTGTCATTCTTCACTGCGTTCAGAATGACAAAGGGCGGGGCATTGTTGCCGGAATTCAATATTGCTGTTTGGGGATAGCTACTAGATGGTACTCCCACAAAAAGGCGAACTGATAGGCGAAGGCCGCACGGCGCAGGTGTATGCCTGGGGGCCGGGGCATGTGCTGAAGCTGTACTACGATTGGTGGCCCGAAGGGAACATCGAGTACGAAGCCCGGACAGGCAGGGCGGTGCACATGGCGGGCATACCCTCCCCCGCCGTGGGAGAGATTGTAGTGGTGGACGGCAGGCGCGGTCTGGTCTACGAGCGGATAGACGGTCCTTCTATGACGGACCTGCTCCTGGCTGGCCCCGGCCGCGTGGAAGAGCTTGCCCATACCTTTGCCCAGCTACACGCCACCATGCACCGTCCCGCGCCCGGCAGTGGCCTACCCAGCCAGCGCGACAATCTGCTGCGCAACATAGACACAATGCCAGCGACCCTCCTCCCCGCTACGCTGAAGGAGAAGGTGTTGCGGACGATCCAGGGGCTGCCCGGCGGGGATGCCATCTGCCACGGCGACTACCACCCTGGCAACGTGATTATGTCCTCGCGCGGCCCCGTGCCCATAGATTGGGAGAACGCCAGCCTCGGCAGTCCTGCTGCGGATGTGGCACGCAGCGCGCTCTTGCTGGAAACAGCCCACTTCTACCTGGCCGGCGCGCCTGAGTACACTGCACTGGTGGAGGGCATCAATCGCTTCAGGCAGCTATACCTGCAAGCCTACTGCTCCCTCACAGGCGCGGACCCCGACCTGATAGACGCCTGGAGAGTGCCCATGTCCGCCCATAGATTGCATGAAGGCATAGCCCAGGAAGAAGCGTACTTGCTGGACATTGTGGCGCATGGTGCTTCAACTGACCTTTAGCGGATCCTTCTCAGGAACGACTGCGTGCGCTCGTGCCCCGGCCTGTCGAATATCTCACTTGGGGGGCCTTCCTCGACCACCCGGCCCTGGTCCATGAACACCACCCTGTCGGCCATTTCGCGGGCGAAGCTCATCTCGTGGGTGACCACCACCATGCTCATGCCCTCCGATGCCAGTTGCTCCATCACCTTGAGCACCTCGCCCACAAGCTCCGGGTCGAGGGCGGACGTAGGCTCGTCGAACAGCATGAGCATCGGGTCCATAGCGAGGGCGCGGGCGATTGCCACCCGCTGCTGCTGCCCGCCCGATAGCTGGCTGGGGTAGCTGTCGCCCTTCTCGCTCAGCCCCACCTTGTCCAGCAATGCCCTGGCCTTCTCAATCGCCTGCGCCTTGGGCACCTTCTTGACGCGTATAGGGGCCTCGATGATGTTCTCCAACGCCGTCATATGGGCGAACAGGTTGAACCGCTGGAAGACCATGCCGATGCGGGCGCGCTGAGCGGCGATATTGCGCTCGCTGTCCTCCACCAGGCGGTCGCCCCGCTTGCGGTAGCCGATTAGCTGCCCGCCCACGTAGATGCAGCCGCTGTTGATCTTCTCCAGGTGGTTGATGCACCGCAGGAAGGTCGTCTTGCCCGATCCCGACGGCCCGATAAGCACCACCGTTTCGCCCGGCTTCACCAGCAAGTCGATGCCGCGCAGCACCTCCACGTTCCCAAACCGCTTGTGCACGTCCTCGGCCTGCACGATATAGCCGGACTGCGGTGCCCCTGTCTGTGCCTCCCCTGCGCTGTTGGATGCCATTGGCTAAGCTCTCCTACGGACGATGGACGATAGACGATGGACGATGAAGAAGTGGTTAGTGGTTAGTGGTTAGTGGTTAGTGGTTAGATGGAAACCCAACAATACTAATCTTGGCGCGTTCTTGGCGTCCTCTGCGTCTTGGCGGTTCCGTCTCCTATCATCGTCCATCGTCCATCGTCCATCGTCCATCGTCCATCGTCTACCTGTGGTCCGATATCGCCCCTCGCCTGCTGAACACGTTCATGCGGACCTTGTTCCAGAAGCCACCCCCGCCGGAGCGCGATTTGCGCTCGCCCAGCCTGCTTTCCATCCAGGTTTGCAGCCAGGTGACCACCGTGGTCATCGCCAGGTAGTAGCACGAGACGATGGTGAAAGTCTCAAGGGTGCGGAAGTAGAGGTGGTTGAGGTCGTCGGCGCTCTGCAACAGTTCCTTGATGGCAATCACGGATGCCAGGGACGTGCTCTTGAGCATGTTGTTGAACTCGTTGCCGGTAGGGGGCAGGATGACGCGGGCGGCCTGCGGCAGGATAATACGCCGCATCGACTGTCCATAGGTCATGCCGAGGGCCTTGGACGCCTCACTCTGGCCGGGGTCGATGCTCTGGATGCCCGCCCGCACGATCTCCGACATGTAAGCGCCTTCGTTGAGGCTGAAGGCAAGAAGCGCCGCCGTGAACAGACTAAGCTCGATGCCAACCTGGTAAAGGCCCGTAGCGAACACGATAAGCTGCACCAGCAACGGAGTGCCCCTGAACAGCCACACGTAGAAGGCCGATATAACGTTCAGCACCCGGTTCTTGCTCAGCTTCATCAGAGCCGAGACCAGCCCCAGCGTCACGCCCAGCGCCTGCGCCAGCACCGACAGCAGAATGGTCATCTTCGCGCCTTCTATCAACATAGGGTTGAAGAAGTGCTCCGGGATAAAGCCCCATTCCAATGTATTACTCCCATTTGGGAATTAGGATTTCGGATTTCGGATTTAGAAGGTATCCAATCAAATCCGAAATCCGAAATCCTAATTCCCAAATCCCAAATCCTACTCCACTCCCCACTTCGCCTTGATAGCGTCCAGGGTGCCGTCGCTCTTCATCGCGTCCATGGCGCTGCTGATGGCGTCGAACATCGCCTGGTTGTCTTTGGCGACGGCGATGCCCTGCGGGGCCGAGTCGAAGTTCTCCACCCCTATCTCGAAGTCGGGGTTCAACTTGGAGTAGTAGGCCGCCACGGGCGAGTCGTGCAGGGTGGCTTCTACGCGTCCGATCCGTAGCTGGTCCACGGCGTCGGTGTCCACCGGGTAGACTAGCACCTCGGCCTCCGCCTTACCTTCCGACTTGAACCTTTCGTTGAGGGCGGTAAGGGTCTCCTCCGCCACGGTGCCGCTCTGGGCCGCCACCTTCTTGCCGGAGAGGTCGTCCAGGCTCTTTATCCAGGCGGGGTTGCCCTTCTTGACCAGCACCGATTGGCCCGCCTCGAAGTACTCCACGAAGTTGACTACCTGAGAGCGCTCCTCGGTGATCGTCATGGCCGATATTACCGCGTCGAACTGCCCGGCGTTGAGGGCCGGAATGATGTTGTCGAACTTGAAGTTGATCACGTTCAGCTTCAAGCCCATGCGGGTCGCGATCTCCTCGGCAATGTCGATGTCCATGCCGACAGCCTTACCCGTGGCGTCTATGTACTCCTGTGGGGGATACGCGACGTCGCTGCCGAAGGTGAGGGTGCCCTCGGCCGCCAGCTTTTCGGGCGGCTTGACTGTGTTGGCGTACTTGCCCGGCCTCCAATCCGAGACCGGGGTGGAACCTGCCGGGACCGCCCCGCCCCCGCCATCACCGCCTGTTGTCGCCTCCGCGGCGGGAGTGCTGCCCGCGCCCGTAGTGGCGGCAGGCTGAGCAGTATCACCCCCGCACGCCGCTAGCATCAATAGCAGGGCGGACATGGCTGCAAATACGCCCGCTCTCTTTACCAGTATCTCGTACATCTCGACTTTCCTCCATTATTGGGACCACTTGTTGCCGCGAAACGTTCTAGTGGGATGTATGGCACCTAGTATAGCATCTCTGCTTAATTTTGTGTCACTGTTGGGGCCACAAACCCTCGACAAGCGCATATAATTGCGGGATCGACCAAAACGGCCCGAAGAGTGGCGCTACAACTACAGTCGACGGACCACTCTGCTCCAGCAGATTTGGTCTTGTATCTTGCTCGTATCTTGTGTGTAGCCGCCTTGCGTCTCCTGGCAGCCATATATGTGCCTAAGTCATTAAATATGGGTATAGCAAAGTAGATAGGGCTGGTATATAATGTGGTTCTACATATCATCAAGGAGGATGTCATATGAGTATGAAGAAGAAGAATACTGGCCTTAGTCATGCCGAACTCTTGAGCCTTGATGTGCTCATAACTGTAGCGCAACAACGTGGGCGTTCATTAGAGGATCGCCTGCAGAGAACAGAGGAAGTGACTGAATCCCTAGCCGAGATGACGATTAGCGGCCCGAGGTTGAGCGAATCGGACCTGAAGATTATTAGACAGATTCGCGAGCTGGCGTCTAGACTGGAAATCGCCCCGACATTGGACGAGTTGGTCAAGTTACGAGGTGAGTCCCTGCGGCAGGGCTAGTGTAACCTTCAGATGCGTCCTATGCCTTCTAATCTGCGCTAATAAAAGCATGCAGGTAACCGATTCACCAGTCGAACAGCTATGGACTGTGTTCGTCGGAGTGGTGCTTGTTGCCTGGTTTCTTGCGAGTATCATTCACCAATTCCGCTTTCCATGGTGGTCACGTATTGTTCGCTGGGACGTCTATAATCTGCTTCCACGATGGTCGTTCTTTGCCCCCAACCCCGGGCGACGTGATTTTCATGTTGTTTACAGAGATTGGATAGATAATAAACATGGTCCTTGGCTGCAGTTGGCAGCCACAAATGTGAACACCCCCTGGCGCTGGCTCTGGAACCCCTCAAGATATCGCAACAAAGCTATTAGCGACCTCACAAACGGCTTGTATGGGGCGCTTCAATTGTGCCGGGACGAGCCGCGGATGGTGATGCTGTCTAGCTCATATATCAGTCTGTTGCACCTGGTCATGGCACAACCGCTAACGAGCTTAGAGGCCGACCGGCGGGAGTTTGCCATCGTGAAGACGTACGGCTTTGGGAGCAGTAGGCAGCTAGAGATCGCATTTACCTCAGAGGTCCACCGTGTCGGTTGACATACAAATGGCCCTGGACCTCACAACACGTATCGTCGCTTGCGGACTGGCTGTGTCTGCGCTCGAACTGCTCTCGATTCGGCATCACTTCGGCCGGGAGGGGGTGTTCAATTTCGGGACGATTTCAGTCTTTCGCCGTCAGTTAGTTGTGCTACGCACCCTTGACCGCTATATAGTCTTCCTGCTCAGCCTGCAATTTGCTGCCTCGATTGCTCTCGTCGCACTTGGCCCATTCTCGCTTTTGGGACGGCTGTTGCTCGCACTCGCTTTTCTCGCAACGATGGCTGCTCGCTGGCGGCGGCACATCGGTGGGGATGGAGCTGAACAAATGGCCTTGCTCGTATTAGCGGCAGTTGGCCTTGCCCTCTTACCCTGGCCGGGGTCTGACAGAATGGTTGCAGCGACTACATTTATCGCCGCGCAGGCTGGCCTCTCGTATCTAACGGCTGGTGTCGCTAAACTGATTTCCCCCATATGGCGCGATGGTAGCGCACTGCCAGCCATTCTTTCTACCTATAACCGCGGTCACCCCTGGGCCGCGGGGTTTCTGCACCAACACACTAAGCTCGCACAGTTGCTCTGTTGGAGCGTTATTACTTTCGAGTGTCTGTTCCCGGTCCTCGTTCTTGGTCCAAGTTGGTTAGCCGTGTCAGCTTTCATATGCGGCTTTGCTTTTCACGCGGGGTGCGCTGTGCTGATGGGCCTTAATGGCTTCCTCTGGAGCTTTCCGGCGACGTACCCGTGTGTAATGGCAGCAGTAGCCTATTGGAAAGTGTCGGTTTGAGAAGGGGCATACAGCCGAGTTAATTTAGACGAGCAGCGACCTACGGTTTGCACTCTACAACACTGGATTTTCCTGTGATAGTTGGGAATGGAGAATCTCCTAGCCGAACTTCCAGGTAATCGGCGCGCGCCAGGTGCCCGCACGTGTGGTATAATACCTAGTACGGAAGCACCCCCACAATACGGCCCCACATGGCAAGAGGTGGAGTCCAACCCCCTCTACTGGCCTGGCCTCTACGGCTCACCCGAATTAGATGCAAAACTCATTGGGGAAAACCGATTGCGGGGAGTATTACATAATGTATAATATGCCTCACAGGAGATGGAGATGAATAACAAACAGGAACTCTGGACCCCTAAGCCCCAGGCTGTCATCCCTTACGTTGTGGAAAGCAGCAACCGGGGCGAGCGAGTCTATGACATCTATTCTCGACTGCTGCGTGACAGGATCATCTTCCTGGGCACGCCGATTGACGACCAGGTGGCTAACGCCATCGTGGCGCAGCTCCTCTTCCTCCAGCACGAGGACCCGGAGCGCGACATCCAGATGTATATCCACTGCCCCGGCGGCTCCGTCACCGCGGGCCTGGCGATATACGACACCATGCAGTTCGTCACCAACGACATCGTAACCATCTGCGTCGGCCTCGCCGCCTCAATGGGCACGATACTGCTGTGCTCCGGCACCGCGGGCAAGCGTTACTCGCTGCCGAACTCCACCATTCACATGCACCCCGCGCTGGGTGGCACCGGCTATGCCTCCGCCCCCGACGTTGAGATCGCTGTGAAGGAGCTTCTCCGCCAGCAGTCGAAGGTGCGCACTATCATGGCGAACCACACCAACCAGTCGAGCGAGAAGATAGCCAGGGACTTCGACCGCGACTTCTACATGGACGCCTACCAGGCGGCTGAGTATGGCATCATCGATGAGGTGATAGACACGGCGAGCGCCATTTCGGGCAGTGAAACGCCCAGCAACAACGCCGCCGACAGCCTCATCGCAGGCGTAGGCAGATAGCAGACGATAGACCATAGACGATGGACGATAGACAACGGCCAGGGATTCCGTAGAGTAGCGTCCATCGTCTATCTTCCATAGTCCATCGTCAACACAATTCGAGGAGGCCAACAGCATGGCCAATACCCGGAGCGGGAAGCCCCAGTATCGATGCTCCTTCTGCGGCAAGAGCCAGGAAGACGTGCGCCGGCTTATAGCAGGGCCGGGAGCCGTTTATATCTGCGATGAGTGCATCGAGCTGTGCCGGGAGATACTGGACGAAGAGGAAGTAAGCGTCCATAAGTCCAGCTTTGACGTTGGGCGGCAGATCCCCAAGCCCAAGCGTATAGCTGAACTGCTCGACCAGTACGTTATCGGCCAGGACCGGGCGAAGAAAGTGCTGTCGGTGGCCGTCTACAACCACTACAAGCGCATCGCCACCGGCATGAAGGCCGAGGACGTGGAGTTGCAGAAGAGCAACATCCTCCTGCTCGGCCCTACAGGCTCCGGTAAGACCCTGCTGGCCCAGACCCTCGCCAAGATACTCGACGTGCCCTTCTCCATCGCCGACGCCACCGCGCTAACCGAGGCCGGTTACGTGGGCGAGGACGTGGAGAACATACTGCTCCGGCTCCTGCAAGCGGCGGACCTCGACATAGCCCGCGCCGAGAGGGGCATCGTCTACATAGACGAGATTGACAAGATCGCGCGCAAGAGCGACAACCCCTCCATCACCCGCGACGTGTCGGGCGAAGGCGTGCAACAGGCGCTCCTCAAGATCGTTGAGGGCACAGTCGCCAACGTGCCGCCGCAGTCGGGCCGCAAGCACCCCCACCAGGACTTCATCCAGGTCGATACGAGCAACATCCTCTTCATCGTGGGTGGCGCGTTCGAGGGGCTGGACGAGATCATCGCCAAGCGCGTGGGCACCGGCTTCGGGATTGGCTTCACCCGCTCCAACCACACCGAGGACAAGGCAGCCGCCGCGTCGGCCCTGCTGTCCAGGGTGATACCGGAAGACCTGCTCAAGTACGGCCTCATCCCCGAGTTCGTGGGCCGCTTGCCTATCATCGTATCCCTTGACGCGCTGGACAAGCACGCCCTGGTGCGCATCCTGGTCGAGCCTAAGAACGCCATCGTCAAGCAGTACCAGAAGTTGCTCGTCCAGGACAAGGTTGACCTGAGGTTCGAGCAAGACGCGCTGGAAGCGGTGGCCGAGAAGGCGCTCAAGCAGAAGACGGGCGCTCGCGGCCTGCGCACCATTATAGAGGAAACCCTGCTCGACGTGATGTACGAAATACCTTCCCAGGATACTGTGCGCGAGTGCGTCATCACCAAGGAAGCAATCGACGGCAGCGCCGCGCCCAGGCTGGTCATGCATAACGACCGAGCGTACGACCGCCCCACCAAACCCACCAAGCCGTCCGCAGCCCCCGCGCCCGCCGCCGAACTGCTCGACTCCGACCTCGAAGAGACAGCGTAACTGGGAATAGACGGAACCGCCAAGACGCCAAGGACGCCAAGAGCGCGCCAAGGTAATAAGGTTTGAAGGGTACAAAAGGGCCAGGGTACAACACATGTACCCTGGCCCTTTTGCTTAGGACACCGTACTTAAACTTGGCGCGTTCTTGGCGTCCTTGGCGTCTTGGCGGTTCCGTCTCCTAAGAGCCCGACTCGCCGTGGCGGTCGATGCCCACGTACTCGTCTATGAAGCGGCGCAGGCGTTGCTCGTCGTATTCGTCGAGGAAGTCTATGCGCCTCCAGGCCGTGATGGCTATCTTGGCGTCGCTGTCCCTGAACTTCTCAGGGTAAGGGGCCACCAAGACATGGCCTTTCTTGCCGCCGAGTGCGTTATAGCTCCTGACCAGCGACTCCAACCTCTCAATAGTCGTTGTATCGGTATCGGGTATGTAGTTGATGACTACGCCACCATCCTCAAGCCCGTGTATCTGCAATTCCTTCGTAATAGGCTTGGTGTAGACCGTAAAGGCCGGTACGGAGGGGCTGTGGGGGCCGGAAGTGGGCGGGTCGCTGTTATACGTAACGCCTGACTCCCCCTGGACGTGGTTGCTGGTCATCATGTCAACGGCACGTCCCGGCCTGTTTGACTCCCTCCACACAAGGAAAGACACCAACCCGACAAAGGCGAGGGCCAGCGCGCCGAAGATAGCCATCCTCTGAATGGAGCGCATGCGCTTGCGGCGGGCTGCTTCCGCGCGCGCCACGGCCTGTCGCTCTAGCCTGGCCTGCTGCTTTTCTTGCTGCCGGGCTGCGGCTGTTGACTGCCCGCTACGCTCGGCGGTCAACACCTGCGAGTCGCTGGTGAGGGTGGGCTGACGGTTCTGTACCTGCTTCTGCGATTGCTGTGACTGCTGCGATTGTCTTTGTGGCTGTTGTTGCGGGCGCTGGGGCTGCCTGGCTTTAGGACCGCCCGGCCTGTTGGGCGCCGACTGTCTGCCTGATTTGTTGCTCAACTAATGTGCTCCTGTACGCGATTTTTGGTATGCAATTGGGACCTGCACATAAATGGGCGTGATGTGCCCTACTATTTTAACATAAATGCTGCCCGTTCTGCTGAGGAGCTAACTGGCACCTCCGTATGATAGTTGATTCGCAACGCCACAAACTCACCTGTCTATGCTGAACGGGCGAGAGATGTGCAAAATATCGCCAATCGTGGTGAAGCCGGCCCGCGCGTAGATACGCTCTTCTCCTTCGCCGGCGGCCATGAGGAAGGCCAACGTGATACCCGCACCAAAGGCTTCTCCTAACAGCCGGGAAGTAAGCGCGCCCGCGACACCTCGACGCCGGAACTTCTCGCGCACGCCTATCCCCGCGATCTCCGTTACCCTCCCTTTCGGTACGGTGCACACCCCGCCGCCCACAGGTTCCCGCGTCGATGCCACCCGCGCCAGCACCACAATCATGCCATCTGCCACGTTCGAGCGGAGCCTTGTCGCAGCCTCCGGGTCTCTGTCGGGGTTAGGGTTGCCGTATGCCTCGTCCTGGGCCATGACTGTATCCAGCAATTCGTCGTCAGTGCTGGGGATCACGAACTCAATGTCGCCGGGCGCGGATAGCTGCTGTTCCGAGCCTGGGGAACAGACCATCAGCGGCAGGCGCCCCTCCGCGACGAACCCCCCGGACACCAGCACGTCCTCCACGGCAGGCGCGAGCGTGGCTATGTACTCCAGACGTGGCCTGCGCTTGCGCCGTGTGTAGGCCGCGACGAGGGCAGCCACGTCATCCGGTGACGGGGCAGCATGGTCGTCGGGTATGGCGTAGTTGAGAAAGGGGTTATCGTTGTGATGGGTAAAGGTAGTCAGGAATGGGCCTATGCGCTCCACGATGCGCCCGTGGCTGGCGGCGAAGCGCAGGTACTCCTGGATGCGTGAGTTCATGGATGGGTCATCATTCACAGTAGAGTAGCTAGCTCCTTGGGGCGACTTTGTACCGGAGTGCCTGGTCCTGGTCTAACATCGACTACATGCTGAGGAAGGCATGCACGTCCTCGTCCCAACGAGCAAACGTGGCGGCGAGAAACCGTACCGCGCCAGGATATTTATCGCGAATACTCTCAGGGGGCAGCATACCCTGGGTGGCGGCGTAGCTATATTGCCGGACCCAGTGTTGCAAAGGGTGCCAGATGCGGGCCGACAGCAGAGCCGCGTCAAAATCGCTCTTCGCCAGGACCACTCCGGCACCGGCCAGGGCGTCCGCGTACCAGCCAATCATGAGGTCCTCAGTAAAGGGAAGCTCCTCCCGGTAGACGCCCGGCCCCACCGGCAACAGCAGGTTCAGGAAATAGGCCAGCTCCCAGAGGCCCGACCAGACCGCCGGGTTTTGCCAGTCCACAAGCACTATGCGGCCCGTGTTGGTAATTTGGACGTTATGGAACCAGTAGTCGCCATGGACCAGGGTAGTCCCCGCAGCCAGCAAGGGGGCAAACAGCTTCTCCGGTTGCGCTAGAATGTGCCTGGCAAGCGCCAGCCGGTCAGCCCCGAACACCTCAGGCAGCGCCCCCGGCAGCCCTGATGCCGAGATCGCGTCCAGGTCGCTTCTCCGTGCCGCGACGAGTTCCTGGATTGACCGCTCGTCCGGTCTCCAAAGCCAGGGGCAATCAGCCAGCAAGCTGGTGCGCGCCCAGAATTGGGCGTGAAGCCTAGCCATGCCAGAGAGCACAGCCTTATAGTCGGCTTCATCCCAGGTAAGGCCATCCTTTACACCCGTAATCTCTTCCATAAGCACCCAGGCGCGACCATCATCGAGCATACGGGCATCGAGCACGCGAGGCGTACCGGCAGGCACGCGGGAGGCAAGCTCGCGGTAGAATAAGACCTCTTTCTCACCACCGGCTAATTTCAGGATGAACCGCAGAGGCCCACTGCCATGTGCCCTGTTGATGGCGACCACGTAAAGCCCAGCGCCCGACGTGCCCTTATCCAGGCGCTGTACGCTAAAGTCGCCTACTGCCTGGTAAGGCTCACCGGGGTAAGCCCTCAAGAGAGACGCCAGGTAGGAGGCAGTGATCTCGTCCGGTGAGTTGGGAAGGCTCATAGGCTTGTCTCGCTGGGATGCACTACTAGAAGCTATCACAAAAACAACACTGTCGAACATCGGCACCAAAGTCCCCCCTTGTCATTCTGAGCGTAGCGAAGAATCTCGTCGTCCACCAAGATGTTTCCTCTTTCTTACGGTACCCTGTGGCTGAAGGAAAGGTGGTACTTGGGTGGTGAGGGACGAGATTCTTCGCTGCGCTCAGAATGACAAAGTGGGGACCATGTGCTCCTATTCCATCCTGTATTTTACTCCCATTTATTTGAGATGAGTTCTAGAACCAGAACTGCTTCCAGGCGGACCACCAATCTTCAGCCTTCGAGACTATCAGCCGGGGTTCGACCACCTGCACGCCATGCTTGTGCCGGTAAGGCTCGGCGCGGTCGGGCGATACCACCTCGACCCTTATATCGCAGGGTTTACCAGGGATGTAGGGAGGCACAGGGCGGCGCTCCTTCAGGGCTTGTTTGGCGGCATCCTCGATCATCTGCCGGGCGCGGACGGGCGGTACCTGGCGGGCGGTGTAGCGTCCCAGGCCCTGCTTGACCGCCACCGTCTTTAGTTCGTCCCCCAGCAGCCCGCGTGCTTCATCGCACGTCGCCTGGTCGCCCGTCACGAGCAAAACGGGACAGTTCCAGGTGCCGCACAGCGCGGCGTTGATGCCCGTTTCTCCCACCAGCGTGCCGTTGAACCAGAGGTTATGCCATGCCTCGCTGGAGACTGTGTGGCTGAGCACGCCCAGTTTGGTCCCGGCCATAGCGTGCATACCGACGAACAGCGCGGCATCACACCCCTCCTCCAATGCGCCCGTGTAGCCGGTCCACCTTTCCTGCACGACGTACTCGCAGCCGGGGTCCAGCATGTCCGGCACAAGGGAGTTGAACGACCAGGGTCCGCCCGCGCCGTGGCAGTCCATCACGACCACCTCGCTCGCGCCGGCGGCCTTCGCGCCGCGGACGGCCGCGTTGATCTCCTCCGTGTAGAGCTTGCGCCCCTCCTCGTAAAGGGACTTCCCGCCCGTGACCTGGTCCCACTTCGTGATCCCGGCCACGCCCTCCATGTCGGAAACGATGAAGACGCGCATCGTAGGTATTGCCCTCCCGACCCCGAATTGGTGAGCCGACGCAAAACGGTGCAGGGGGATCATGCGACAGCGGGAGGTCTGCTTGCCGCCCTCGTGGGGACCATCGCACCGGGGCCGCGGAACCCGGGGCACGTTAAGGCGCGGGCGCGCGCCGACGCGCCCCGTACGTCGGTGGAAGATGGAGATCCTCGCGTCCCACCCGGGGCTCGGCGATCCGTCTCGAAACCCCCCGTTTTCGAGACGGGCGGGCGATGACCGAGGAGGATCGGTTGCGCCCGCAAGATCGTGATAGATGACGGGAAATCGACGGGTCGTGCGCCCGTCCCC
>JALZHI010000233.1 GCA_030913985.1 Chloroflexota bacterium
CTGGTACTCCAGCACGGCGATAGGGGCCTCCCGCGACAGGCGGGCCGGCTTGCCAATGGTGTACTTGTCCAGTATCAAGTCGCCCACCACCAGCACGCTCACGCCGGGGAAGCGAGTTATAGCTTCCTGTAGACGACGCCTGGTATCGCTGTCTATAGCTGCGTGATCGGACATAGAGTATAAGTTGGGCGGTTGGAAGGCCGGTGAGGTTGCCACCTGGCCGGATTGCCCCCTTACTGGAGCCGCTTGTATGTGAGGAAGACCGCGAGTAGCATCCACAGCACCGTGTACTGGGTGAGATAGAAAGGCAGCCTGTCGAATAGCCCTATACCTGTCAGAAATTGAACGTTGATGTCACCCAGGGGGATTAGGTCCGGCCACTGGACCGACACGAACCGGCTCAGGATAAAGCCGAACGCCAGGCAGCCTATGCCCACCATCTGTAGTCCCGGCCCACGCTTCTGGTTAGACGCACGCGCCACCGCCTCCGGCACCGTTATGCCCATCAGCAGCGCGCCCCAGAACTCGAACGCCGGGAACAGCCCCAGGAGCACGCCCGTCAGGCCCGCCGCCACCAACCCGAACATCGCGGCCTTCAGGTACACCGAGGAGTCCAGCGCATAGGTGGGCAGCACCTGCAAATTGGCGCACTCGAAGCACCTGAACCCCACCGGCGTGCTCACCCGGCACCGGGCGCAAATCGGCCTCTCGCACTTCCCACACCGCAGGTAGGTCGGCTCGTTAGGGTGGTTGTAGCAATATAACGGCGTCTCGTCGTCGGTTGAGTTGTCAGTATCGTACAGAGTGGACATTATCTTGTAACTCGTAACTCGTAACGCGTAACACGTGGTAAGCTATTTTACGTGTCACGTGTTACGAGTTACGTGTCACCCTTCTCCTTATAACTTCGACCCACACCAGCGCGCCGAACACAAACACCCTCAATATACGCCGCCAGCGCCAGGGCTGCGTTACCAGCCGGTACAGCCATTCCATCCCTATGCGCCGCATGAAGAGCGGGGCCAGCGGGGCCTTGCCGGATAGGTAGTCGTACACCCCGCCCACGCCCATCGCCACTTTGACGGATGGTGGTAGCTCGCGGCTGTGCCGCTCTATCCACAGGTCCTGCTTCGGCGCGCCGTAGGCCACCAGCAGCACGTCGGGAGCGGCCTGCTCCAGCCGGGCGCTAATCTCCGGCCAGTCCTCGTCCTTAGGCGAACCGGCGAAAGTGCCCGCTATTCGTACGTCGCCATGACGCTGCTTGAGCACCTGGGCTGCCGCCTCAGCGACCCCCGGCTGCGCTCCCAGCAGGAAGAGCGAGTAGCCTTCGCGTGCCGAAATCCGGGCTATATGCTCCACGAGTTGCACGCCCGTGGCCCTGCCCCGCACCGGCTTACCAAGCAGGCGAGCCGCGGCCACTATCCCCGCCCCATCGGGCGTCGCCAGGTCCACCCTGTTGAGTAGCTCGCGGAATGGCCTGTTCTGCCGGGCCTCCATCACGAACTCCGGGTTGACGGTGCACACCTGGTGCAGCCGAGCCGGGCGCTCCCGCAGGAACCCCTCAATCGCCGCGACCGCCCCCCGCTCGTCGCAGTTGTGCACCCCCACGCCGAGGATGTCCACCCTCTCGCTACTCAATGCCACACCGGAAGTATATAACACGAGCCTGCGGCGGGCAAACGGGGTGCTGAAACGTGAAACGTGAAACGTGATGCGGCTAATGTCGCGGGCACGTGAATGCCACATACTTCCTGTTGTGGAACCCTAACCCCCCCTCTGTCATTCTGAGCGTAGCGAAGAATCAGGTGGGTAGTTAGGCCGTTCAATTTTAGGACCATCTCCCGCCCTTGTCATTCTGAGCGTAGCGAAGAATCTCGTCCCACAGTACCCAACTACCACCCTTTCTACAGCAACCAAGCCTCACACTGTCATTTCAAACCCTTCGGCTGCACTCAGGGTAAACTCCGTGAGAAATCTCATCCCTCGCCACCCAAATACCCCCCTTCCTTCAGGCGGCACTCTCCCGTAAGAAAAGGCAACACCATAGTGAAGAACGAGATTCTTCACTGCGTTCAGAATGACAAAGTGGGGCATTGATCCCACTATCCAACTCCTACACAGCCCGCAATCCTGCCCGGCATGTGCACACACAACTGCCCCGCAGATTATAATGTCTATAATCTACCACAACACCAACCCGACCTTCAGCAACCGAAAAACCTTTACCCCATCACGTTTCACGTTTCAGAACCCCATGCCCCACCCGTTCGCCATAGTCGCCCTGGACCAGGCGCGCCGCCACGGCCAGCAAGTCGAGCCTACCGAGGACGCCCTGCCGCCTGACGCTGCCGTTAGTCAGGGCCTCGTGCTGACCTATGCGGTACCAGCAGAGCTTGCGGACGCAATTGAGCCTGGGCACATGGTAGTCGTACCGTTGCGCGACAAACCGGCCTATGGCGTCGTAGTGGAAATGGCCGACACCACGCCCGTAGAGGCCACAAGGCCCATACTGCGCCTGGTAGACCCTAAGCCCATCCTGCCCGCGTACATGATAGACCTGGCGCGCTGGATAGCGGAATACTACCGCTGCACCCTCTGGCAGGCCATGTCACCGATGCTGCCGCCAGGCGTGGCCCGCCGCGCAATCGTCACCGTGGGACTCTCGGCTGAGGCGTTCGACGGCGAGGACCAGGACGAGCACAACCCCCTCATACAGGCCCTCGGCAGGCGGCAACGTCAGGTCATGGCCCTCCTGAAGGACGCGCCCAAGAGCACCCTTACGCTGGGCAGGCTCAAGCGCCAGTACGAAGGGGCCGAGTCGGGCCTGCATTCCGCCGTGCAGGACCTGGAACGCAAAGGGCTGCTCACCCGCCGCACCGAGTTGCCCTCTCCCCGCTCCCGCCCCCAGCAGGAGCGCATCATCCGCCTCGCCGTCTCGCACGACGAAGCCGTCGAAGCCATCCGCGATAGCTCCCAACGCGCACCCCTCCAGGCCGCCGCCCTCGACTGGCTCACCAGGCGCGCCAAACAGGCACACGCCTTACCAAACGCCACGAAGGTCCAGTATTCCAGCGGCAACGGCACAACCAGCCTCCCCGAACCCGCCGGTAGCGCGGGCGAACAACCCGCAGAGCACGCCTGGCTGCGACTCAGCGACCTCTACCTGCACACCGGCGCGACCTCCTCCACCGTCACCGCCCTCGAACGCAAGGGCCTGGTCGAGCTATCCGAGCGCCCCATCTTCCGCCGCCCCGTCCCACCCACCGCCGCCACCCGCAACGACGAACCCCCGCCCCTAACCCCCGCCCAGGCCGCCGC
>JALZHI010000136.1 GCA_030913985.1 Chloroflexota bacterium
GTGCTGGTGCTGGTGCTGGTGCTGGTGCTGGTGCTGGTGCTGGTGCTGGTGCTGGTGCTTGAGGCAGCGGTTGTAGAAGTAGCGGAGCTAGTGAGTGTCAAGGTAGCCGTAGATGTCGGAATGGCCGTACTGGTCTGGGTAGCTGTGTTTGTAGCAGTGCCGGTCTGGGTAGGGATGTTAGTCTCGGTGGCCGTGCTGGTCTGCGTAGCTGTGTTAGTAGTGGTGCTTGTCTGAGTAGGAGTAGCTGTCCCGGTTGGCGCAGAGGTCTCGGTGGGAGTGCCTGTCTCCGTGGCAGTACTCGTCTCGGTGGGTGTCACAGTAGAAGTAGGGGTGTGCGTACTCCCGGCGGGTAGCGCGCGGTAAAGGTGCTCGCTCAGAATCGCGCCACCTGAGTTGATACCACCTGTGCTCCATATCTCAGAGCCCGTGCGGCCGGTGCTATAGAACCCGGCCTGGTTGGCGAGCCTGGGCGAAGGTAGAGCGGGTGGGGATAGGGTCCACGTGCCGCTGGGCCAGGTCGAGATGTCCAGCTCGTAAACGTCCGCCGTGGGGTTGTTTACCTGGTTGAAGTCCATATCACCGCCCAGGGTGTACAGCTTGGTCCCGTCGAAGGCGAGGCCCATGTCCGCGAGTGCCGGCGTCCACACGGGTCCGGTGCTCCAGGCACCTGGGGCTGAAGTCATGTCCAGCCTCTGGGTGGCAGTGCTGTTGCGGATGTGACTATTCTCATCAAGACCATGGGCACTGCCCACGAGATAGAGGAATTGGCCCACTTGTTTGTACCCACCGAGCCAGTAGGCGGTGGGAACGGGGGTGCCGGCGGACCAGGAGTTTGTCGCAATGTCATAGACCTGCACCTTCGTGGTGGCACGCACGGTGGTAGTCTTGGTGTCTCCCGAGTGTCCGCCCACCACGAACACCTTCCCGTTGAACGCGCCCGCAGCCGCGCCGTATGTCCCTTCCGGCATGTCTGCTCCGGTGGACCAACTGTTCGCGGCAATGTCGTATATGTAGAGCTTGTTTACGTACGCCGGCGAGACATTGTAATCGTAACCACCCGCCACGTATATCTTGCCGTTGTACAGAGCGGCAGCCGGGCCTGTCACGCCCTGTGGGATTGGCGCAAGAGACGTCCAGGTATCGGTGATAACATCGTAGCGGCGAACCGCTGTGCTCAGGAAACCGACTGCCTGGCCCGCAATTACGTAGAAACTCTCACCCTCCTGGGCAAAGCCATAGTGCGCGATAGCCTGTGGTACGGGTGTGGCGGTGGCCCACACCGCTGCGCCCTGCGGCGAGGAAGCGGACGATGTGGTCCCCACCCGGCCAACAGACGCTCCCGCGAGGGCAGTGTGCACCGTCAGTACGAGGCCGACAAGGATGCCCAGCCATAACAGGGTACGGGTTATAAGTGTAGAAAGTCTGCGGGTATCGGTAGTTACCGGTCTGCCAACGTCCTGGCTATTCAACAACATCCTCAGTTCTCCCCTTACTCTTGGATATAAATTTCCGCGATGAAGCGCTCTCTATTCGCCTGCGGGTAATCGGTCCCCATGCAAAGAAGCTCACCTCTTACAAGGTCGGACCGGCGCAAACACTCACCACTGGAAGGCTGAGCTAGCACAAAGCCTTGCCTGGTAAAGCACAGCATGAGCACAGGTCCATCGGCGGTCCGCCTATTATAGGATCATCTACTATCCCTGTCAATACTAACTTCTGTGGAATTAATGTAGGAAAATAAGACAGAGCTTCGGGAGTCGTGACGCTTCTCACACAAGCAAAAGGGGACCGGTTTCGGAAGATGGTCCCCTCTTACTTATGACTCTCAGGGCGTGTCTCTATTCGGCGGATAGCCTCTGGATCGCGTCGAGTTCATCCGGGGCTAGTAGCGGCCTTATGGAGGCTGCGGCGTTCTCGTCCACTTGCTCCGGAGCTTTGCCTCCGGGGATTGCGACTGAAACGGCAGGGTGACTTAGCACAAAGCGTAGCGCCACCTGGCCCAGGGTGCGGTCCGGTGTCTCCAGGGCGCGCAGAAGTTCCACCTTCCTAAGGCTCTCGGCGTACCAAGCCTCCTCAGGCCACGCCCGGCGTATATCTCCTTCAGGGAAGCGGGTCTCTGGCGTAAACTTACCGGTGAGCAGCCCCTTTTGTAAGGGGCCTCTGATTACCGCGCCTATCGAGTGCTCCTGAAGATAGGGCAGAATATCCTTTTCAGCTTTCCTGTTGAGGATGCTGTACTCAACCTGCACTACATCGATGTTGCCATCTCTGTTGAAGTGCTTGATGTAATCGAAGCTGTCCGTTGAGACGCCGACGGCCCGCACCTTACCGGCGCGCTTGAGTTGCTCAAACGCCTCTATAAACGCCTCGGTCTCCTCGTGCTTGTCCCACCAAATATGGCAGAAGTAGACATCTATATAATCGGTCTGCAAGCGACGCAGACTTGCCTCGAATGCCTCTACCACCTTCTCCGGGCGGTCGTATACCGGCTCTCGTTCGGGGTCGCGGTGGTGACCCATCAGGCCGCCCTTTGTAGCAACGATGACCTTGTCTCGCCGTCCCTGGATGACCTTGCCCACCAATGTTTCGCTATGCCCTTCCCCGTAAACATCAGCCGTGTCTATAAAGTTGATCCCCAGGTCCAGCGCTCGCTCCATTGCAGCTAAGGACGTTGCATCGTCAACGGGGCCCCAGGCATCGCCACCGATGGCCCAGGAGCCGAAACCAATTTCAGATACGCTCAAGCCGGTTCTACCTATAGCGCGGTACTCCATGCCTTTTTCTCCCTTACTGTGGTCGGACCCTCCACGGCGCAAGGGAGGCAGGTTACGTGCCACTGCTGTGTTCGGCTACGGGGAAGAGGCTTCAAAGCCTGGAAAACAGGCACTCTTAGCAATGCCGGAACAACAAGAAGAGAGGGGCAGCCGCCTGGGCTTGCCCCTCTCTTCTTGTTGTTCCGCCGGACGACCTACTTTCTCGTAGGCGGTTGGTTTTGGCATTCAGGGAAGAATGTGTTAGCCACTATCTTCGCTGCCTGACCTCTTGTGACGTTGTTGCCCGGCCTGAAGTACGGCCTGTTCTGGTCGTCGCAGGGTCCGCTCCTCGGGTCTGAGGTGCCGCACGGGTAGCCACCCATCACGCCCCTGTTGGTGAGGCGCATGATCCACGGGTAGAACTGGCTGCCCTCTCCGTTGGCCGGTACGTCGGCGTAGTGCTGCCCGCTTACTGCTTCATCGTAGCCTGCGGCGTTGGACACTATCTTCGCCAACTGCCCGCGTGTGGCGTTCTCATTCGGCCTGTAGAGGCTCGGGTTCTCAGGATTGCACTCGTCTCCGCCACCCTCTACCGCTCCCGGTTCTCCCGGACGCTGCGGGCAAGGATAGCCACCCACGATACCCCTGTTGGTCAGCCTGTTGATGAAGGCGTAGAACGGAGAGCCTGGGGGCACGTCGGAGTAGATCTGTGAGCCGGGGTCCTCGTTGAAGCCGGCAGCGTTAGCCACCACCTTGGCTATCTGCCCACGTGAGATATTCCTCTCCGCGTGGAACATGCCATCGGGGTAGCCGCTGATCACACCACGGCAAGCCAGGCACTGGATGAACTCGTAGAAGGTGTCTGTGGGCTTGTTGTCCGGGAAGTTGATCGTGCAGACCGTCGGCGTCGGAGTTACCGTCTGGTTGCTGACGGTCGTACCCGAAGGCGTAACCGTGCGTGTGTGCGTGCTCGTACCGGTGCTGACGCTGGTGCTGGTACCCGAAGCTGTCACGGTCGGCGTGAAAGTGCTGGTGCCGGTGCTTGTGCCGGTGCTTGTGCGCGTGGCGGTACTCGTGCCGGTGCTGGTACTCGTGCTGGTGGACGTAGCGCTGGGTGCCGCCGTCAGGGTGCCTGTCGCCGTTTGTGATGGCGTGTTCGTGATGGTCGGAGTGTTGGTGACAGTAGGTGTCCTGGTTTCAGTCGGAGTATTGGTCTGGGTAGACGTGCTCGTCTGCGTTACCGTGTTGGTCTCGGTAGGAGTATTCGTTTGAGTCGCCGTCTCAGTCGGTGTATTGGTCTGGGTAGGCGTGCTGGTCTGCGTCTGAGTAGCCGTCTCGGTAGGCGTACTGGTCTCAGTAGCCGTTTCGGTCGGAGTGCTCGTCTCAGTGGGCGTACTGGTCTGAGTAGCCGTTTCGGTAGGCGTGCTCGTCTCAGTAGGTGTACTGGTCTGCGTGTGCGTGCTGGTCTGAGTAGCCGTTTCGGTAGGCGTGCTCGTCTCAGTGGGCGTGCTGGTCTGCGTCTGCGTCGCCGTCTCGGTAGGCGTACTGGTCTCAGTAGCCGTTTCGGTCGGAGTGCTCGTCTCGGTAGGCGTACTGGTCTCGGTCGCCGTTTCGCTAGGCGTGCTGGTGTTGGTAGGCGTGGCAGTCTCTGTCGCGGTCTCCGTAGGTGTAGCAGTAGGCACATCCACGCCGGTGACTACTTCGTTGCTGGTGTTGTTGGCAGTGTTCGGGTCGGTCCCGTTCGTGCCATCGTCGCCTATCGTCGCCGTGTTGGAGATGATGTCGCCTTGCGTCAGCGGCGGGGTATTCACCACCGTGACCGCGAACACCACGCTTCCACCGGAGCCTGAGTTCAGCGGACCCACCGGATAGGTGCAGGTGTTGCCCGCGTTGCCGTCGGGCGTGCAGGTCCAGGTGGGAGTGCTGTCAGCCGAGTTGAACACAGTGTTTACGGGCACCACTTCTGAGATTACCACGCCCGTGGCACCCTGCGTACCCACGTTAGTGTAAGTAAGAGTGTAGGTTATGACTTCACCAATCTCCACCGTCTGTCCCTGGTCGTGCTTTTCGATAGCCAGGTCGGGCGCGGCATCGAGCGGGGTGAGCGTCGGGTCGTTAGCGGCCACCGTGTCAGGGTCGTCAGTTACGATCTGGCTGTGGTTGGTGGCCCCTACCTGGCCCTGGTTCGATATGTTGTCTACGCCCGCAGGGATGGGTGGATTGTTCACTATCACGTCGAACTGGATGACCAGGCTCTCACCCGGTGGGAGATCGCAGAGGTCGAGCGGGAACCCGGTTGGCGCAGGCGAACAAGGTGCGACACTTAAGCCAGCCTGGGCCACAAGCACGCTGCTGGGGCTTGCCAGTCCCGGCACCCGGCTCACGTAGCGTCCGGCCAACATGAGGGGAGCCTTCGCTGACATGATGGGAGCCGCGACGCCTGCCTTGTTCGAGGTCCGGTTAGCCTGGACTGGCTTTGCGCTCGTGGTGCTAGCCTTGTCCATATCGCGACCGGGCACAGCAGCCACTACCAGGTCGGTGTGCGCTGCCGCGGGCTGCCCGTTGGAAGCAGCCGACGTAGCCGCGCCGCTGTCAGCTGAGACTTGCGGTACATTAGCGACCGGGGGCGTGCCCGCAGGGCAAGTATTGTCGATGGTAGCGGTATCAGAAGCATCCCGAGCGGCGGTGCCAGTAGTCGCGATATTATTGCTCACCAGGAAAGCGCCAATCTGCGAAAGGTTATTGGTTGCGCCCGTGTAACCAACTAGACCTATATCCGTATTGTTGGGGTTGCCACTCGCGGCCGTTAGGCGGATGTCACTGCCAAAGTTGGTGCCGGTGCTGGTCAGCGTGTTCCTCTGAGCACCTGTCCCGCCCAGTGTTAGACAGAACTTCGTGTTGTCGTTCGCGAGGGTGCCTGCTATTACGTAGAGACCCATAGTAGGGAACGACGAGGCCGCAGAAGCTGGCGATGGCTCAGCAACGGTGTTGCTCTGCACCACGGCGGTGATAGCCCCGCCTACGGTGCCTTCCGCGCCCTTGATGGCGATGCCGTAGTTGGTGAACTGGCGCACCGTGTTGTTGGTAATCGTGGTGCTGTGGGTACCGCCACCAAGCAGGCCAACAAAGATACCGGAGCTTTGCGACGAGCCGGAGTTTGCGACTCCCGAAACGCCGATGGTGTTGCCGGAGATCGTGCCGCTCATCGCGCCGAGGTTGCCCCCGCCTGAACCCTTGTCAGCTTCCACCGCCGAGCCAACAGCATCGCGGAACGTGTTGTTCGTAACGCTGTAGGTGAAGGTCGAGCCAGCATTGGCCGCGCCCAGGCTCAGGAAAAGATTGAAGGCTCCACTAACGATGCTGCTGTGGTTGTTGCTCACCGCGTTGCCGGTGATAATCGTGTCCGAGTCCGAGTCCGCCGTGCCCGCGATCTGTATGCCGTGGCTGCGGGACGCGGTAAAGGTGCTGTTCTGGATAGTCGAGTTCAGGGTAGCGGTGCCGTTGGCGATGAGCGAGATGCCGGTGTTGCCGGTAGCACCGTTGGTGCCAACTGTGACGCCCGTAAAGACGATCCTGTTGAGCACGCCGGAGGTGTTGCGCACCAGGAAGTTGTCGGTGGCACCGCCCTGGATGTGGGTGCTGGAGACCGAAGCCGCGCCGGTCAGCCCCTGGAACTGCACCGAGCCTTCGCCGTCGCCGGAGACGTTGGTGCCGTTCACGCCGTTTATGACCGAGTTTGCCAGGGTGAAGTTGACGACGTTCGCGCCATAGATGCCGAAGTTCTGGTGGTCGTTGAGCCTCATAAGGCTGAGGTTCACGTCGCGGGTGCTGCTCAGGTAGATGCCCGAGCCTGAGGTCGTGCTGCCATCTGAGCCCGTCTTGCCGGAGATGGTACCACCGGTGCAGGTCGGGGTTGCGACCGTGCAGGTGCCACTGTTGCCCGTGACCGTGAGGCTGCCTGCACCCGCCGAGGTGCCGGTGTTCTCCAGGTGGATGCCGTTGTTAGCACCAGCCCCTGAGGAGATGCTGCGGAAGGTCAGGTCGTTAGCGCCTATGTTGGTGTTCGCCACGTTGAGGGCCGTGCCCGATCCGGCGTTGATAGTATTGGCGCTGCCGGTTACCTCTAAGGTACCACCGTTGATGGCCGAGAGGCCCGTACCGCTGCTTGTGGTAAGGCTAAGATTACCGCCTGTGAAGTTGATTGCGTGGCCGTCGTTGTTGTCCAGCGTAATCGCGTTGCTCGCACCGGTGTTGAAGGTCTGCGTCGCGTTGCTGAAGGTCATTGTACCGCCGCTACCGGCGCTGTTGTTCTGTGCGAAGATGCCGGTGCAAGAACCGGTGCAGCTCAAGGCCCCGGAGAATGACATCGGTCCGGCTCCCGCGCCTATGCGGTTGGTGATTTCAACGATGCGCCCAGCGGTGCTCTTGGTGAGGCTGGGGACCATGTTCACCGCGCCGGTGCTTCCACCCGCGCCGTCGATGTCCACCACGTTAGCTGCCGGGTCGTTCGACGAGCCTATGGTGCCGCCGTTCACGTTCACCGGATTGGTATTGTTGGTGATGGATATACCGTTGCCGCCCATGCCGTCGAGGTCCACGGTGGTGAACGTCACGGTGCCGTTGGCCCCTGTCAGGTTTATGCCCGCGCCGGCCGTGTTATCGATTTCCGCGCTGTTGAAATTGAAGGTAGCAGGTGAGCCGTTGATGTCGATGCCATCGCCGCCGGTAAGCGTCCCGGCGAGGTCCACGCTGCCGCCGTTGAAGGTACCACCTCCGACGTTGGTGAAGGAAAGGGCGTCCAGGTTAAGGGGAGAGCCACCGACACCAATGCTGGCAAAGGTGACGTTCGAGCCGCCGATGGTCACACCGTTCATAACGATGGCCTGGCCGGTGGTGGTGTTGATGGTATTGTTGGTCGCGCCGGTGCCGACACTGACCGTGCCGCCACCCGTGGCAGTGAAGCCCGCGCCCGCGAGTGTGTCAATATCCAGCCCGCCGTTCGTAAAGTCGGTGGTGTGGCCGGAATTGGTGGTGAGAGTCACCGCGGCATTCGCACCCGTATTCAGGGCCTTGGTAGCGCCTGAGAAGGTCGTGGTACCGCTGGTGTTGTTGGCGACGTTGAGGCCTGTGCAGGAGGTATTACAGTTCAGATTGCCGCTTAGCGTCAAGGGGTTGGTTGCGCGGTTCTGAACATCAACGATTCTGCCCGCGGCAGTCTTAGTAATAGAACCGCTGTAGGCAATTGTCGCGTTGCTGCCCGCGCCGGTTACGCTGAAGGCCGCGCCCGTGGTTGATCCCGACAGCGCGCCGCCACCCAGGTCAACACTGCCTGCCACGCTGGTCAAGACGATGTTGCTGGTACCGCCGGTAGATGTAATAGAGTCAAAGGCAGATGCCGGGGCGAACGTACCTGTTGCCAGGCTCAGGGCCTGCCCTCCGGTCGTTATGGAGACGCTGGAGAGGGTTAGCGTACCGAAGTTGGAGCCGGACAGTGCCGAACCGGTGGCGTCGACCGCCGTACCCAGGTTCAAGCCGCTAACGGTATTGCCCGAGGCTAATGCCAGGTCGTTGCCGCTGTTGGAGACACCGGTGTTGACCAGGTTCGGCCTGGTACCGGCAGGCTTGAGGGTAGTGGCGTTCACCACGAGGCCCACACCCTCACCAATCAATTTTTGCCCGTTCTCCAGGAGCAAGCCGCCGTCATAGGTGCCGCTGAAGAGATATATGTAGTCGTTGTCAACATCAACATCGCCCGACCCACCAGCGCCGTTCACGCCCGATGTGGAATTGAACGGGGTAGCGGAACGGCCGTCTCCACCGGCTCCAGCGTTGTCGTCCACGTACCACACGCGGTTCGAAACGGCGATGCTCACTGTGGCATCATCGCTAAGGCCGCCGCCGTCCGTAAGGGTGTAAGTGAAGGAGTCGGTGCCGGTGAAACCAGCCGGCGGCAGGTAGGTGAAGGTACCGTCGGGATTGAGCGCAACCGTGCCGCCGTTGGCCGAGGTGGCGTCGAAGTTGCTGATGCTGGCGGAAGTATCGCCGAGGAATTCCTGGTCGTTGAGGAAGACGTTGCCCGTCGTTTCCACCGCAGGCTCACCCGCGGGTGCCGTGGCGCTTACCACGAACCGGGTGTTACCCACGGCCCCGGTAAAGCTATCGTCTACCGCTACGGGCGCAACGTTTATATCCCCGACCCCCGTGAGTGTCGTGAGTGGATCGAGGGTGTCATTGAAAACAACGTCCGTGGCGCTGATGGTGCCGGTGTTGGTGATGCCGACTGTATACTGGATCGTATCGCCGGGGTCCGCCTTGCCATCGTTGTCCAAGTCCGCAGCCAAGCTATCCACCATAGTGGCGACCAGGCTCACCTGCGACACGACGTTGGGGGCAGGCTGCGACAGGGCCAGTGGCGGTACCGAGCCCCCGTTGCTCGTACTCGTCGTAGAGTCCTGGCCGGACTCAGAGCTTACTACCGATTCCGCAGCGCCTTGCTCTGCGGAAGTGCTTCCGGTCTGCAAGGTTACTTCTTTGGGAGCGCTCAGGATGGAGGCAAGCCCTCCTGTCAACGTCCTGCCCTGGAAGGCGACGGGCATTACCCCCTGTGTGACGACCAGGAATACTAGCAGGGCCGACATGAAAGTTGCCCAGAACTTACTTCGCAGGGAGGACCTTATTAGCTTCACATCCATCTCCAATCAGAGTTACAGAATTACTATAGGGGACTTAAACGACTGCCTGGTCGTGCCGACATCAGACCGGCAGGTAGGGTTAGCCGTGAGATTGCTCAAGAGCGCCCGCGCGGGTGTGTGGAAAACACAATAAGAAACCGGGGACAACTAAGAGGTCCTCGCCCTAAATATAGTAGCACCCAAATTGCTCAGAGTCAATAGCAGGGCACAAGAAACACCGGGTTTCGTGTACCACAGCCTCAGGTATAATAGCTCTAATTTACTCTTGAGTCAATATATATATGCTACCAAGCCCAGGCACCCAAAAGTACTGTGCGGTTATGCACAGTTACCAGACTACCAGGGACATGCCAGGCAGCGTGCAAGCAGCAAGAGTGGGCCTCAGCCGCGGCCCCATAGGCAAGAGGGAGGCCCTCCCCCCGGATTTGACAGGCGAGCCACCATCCCAAAAAATTGGTGGGACTCTTTTGTCAATTACGCTATCCTACCCCTTGACATCGTATGTATAATAACTTGTGTATGACCGCGTGCACCGTTAATGGCTTTACGCTCGCTCTATTCCTGTTTGGAGAGACGAGGGTCCCGCCGCCATTGAGAACGGTGAATAGCACGCTGGCAATTTGAACTCTCCTGTGTAGGAGAAGAGACGAGATACAAGGGAATAGCGATACCATGTGGCGTGCAGTGTGGCTTACACACCGCGCTGGTATCTCGTTGATTCTTGACTCTTACGTATGAGAGCGAGCAGTGTTCACACGGAAACGCATGCCTGTCGCCCTCGCAGCGACCGGCTCATGACGAATATTGTGCAAACTGTCCGTGGATATAGTAGTGGTGAAGGTGCAGGCTCGATTTCCTCCCCACGAGCGTCTTCACCGCAATAAAACTATACGGCCCGCGCTGGTATACAGCAGCGGGCAAAGCGCGTGCACATCGTTGCGTCCGCATGAAGGAGACAAATTATGACGCGGAAGATCAAATTTTTGACCGGGCTTATTGCCATGGGCCTTCTTGCCGTGCTGTGGGGTGCGGTGAGTATCGCCTCGACCCCTCCAGTCGAGATGCAAACCGCCTGCGTCCAGGACTCAAGCGGTAAGATCTCGTACCTGGGTAGCGGGGCCTGTGGCAGCGGCGAGACTAAGATTACCTTCTCCGCCGCGAACCCGACCCTCGCATGCGCCACCGGCGTCGACAAGAAGGTCTTCAGGGTCACCTCTGCGGCCCAATGCACAAACCCCAACATCTTGCTGACGCTGCCGAACGTGACTAGCGAAGTCTACTTCTGCTCCAAGAACTCCAACAAGGACTTGCGCTATGTCCTTGGTCCGGGCGAGTGCAAGAGCAACGAAACTTCTGTGTACGTCAAGAAAGCCAACCAGGCTCCGACGAACATTACCCTCTCTAATTCGAGCGTGGCCGAGAACGAGCCGGCGGGTACTACGGTAGGCACCTTCACTACCACAGACCCCGACGCGGGAGATACCCACACTTATGGCCTCGTGCCGGGTGCGGGCGACGCGGACAACGCTTCCTTCCAGGTCTCAGGCTCGACGCTCAAGACCGCTGCTCCCCTCGATTATGACGCGAAACCGAGCTACTCGATACGGGTTCAGACGAACGACGGTAAGGGTGGTATCTACGAGAAGCAGTTCACCATCACCGCCACCAACGTAAACGAGGCTCCCACCGACATAGCCCTCTCGAACGCCAGCGTAGCCGAGAACCAGGCAGCGGGCACCACAGTGGGCAACCTCAGCACCACCGACCCTGATGCAGGCAACACGCACACCTACGCCCTCGTGGCGGGCGCGGGCGATACCGACAACGCTTCCTTCCAGGTCGCAGGCTCGACGCTCAAGACGGCGGCTTCATTCAACTTCGAGGCCAAGTCGAGCTACAGCGTCCGCGTGCGCAGCACCGACGCGGGCGGGCTGAACACCGAGAAGGCGTTCACCATCAGCGTGACCAACGTAAACGAGGCTCCCACCGACATCTCCCTCTCCAGCCAGAGCGTGGACGAGGACCAGCCGGCGGGCACTACGGTAGGTAACCTCGGCACCGACGACCCCGACGCAGGTGGTACGCACACGTACGCCCTGGTGGCGGGCGCGGGCGACGCGGACAACGCTTCCTTCCAGGTCGCAGGCTCGGCCCTGAAGACCAACCAGGTCTTCCATTGGGAAAGCAAGTCTAGCTACACCATTCGGGTGCGCAGCACCGACGCGGGCGGGCTGTTCACAGAGAAGCAGTTCACTATCACCGTGAACCACCTCAACCACGCGCCGACCAACATCAGCCTGTCGAACTCCAGCGTGGCCGAGAACCAGGCAGCCGGTACGACGGTAGGCACCTTTAGTACAACCGATCCCGACAGCATCGACAGCCACACCTATAGCCTGGTGTCGGGCGCGGGTGCCGACGACAACGCTTCATTCCAGGTGACCGGCTCGACACTGAAGACCACGGCTTCCTTCGACTTTGAGGCCAAGTCCAGCTACTCGATCCGCGTCAAGACGGACGACGGCAACGGCAGCAGCTTCGAGAAGGCGTTCACCATCAGCGTGACCAACGCCAACGAGGCCCCCACCGACATAGAGCTGTCGAACGACAGCGTGGACGAGAACCAGGCAGCAGGGACCGCGGTCGGGACCCTCAGCACCGATGACCCCGACGCGAGTGACACGCACACCTACGCCCTTGTAGCGGGTGCGGGTAGCACCGACAACGCGTCGTTCCAGGTCGTGGGCGACGCGCTCAAGACTGCGGCTTCCTTCAACTTCGAGGGCAAGTCGAGCTACAGCGTCCGCGTGCGCAGTACCGACGCGGGCGGGCTGAACACCGAGAAGGCGTTCACCGTCACAGTCAGCGACGTGAACGAGGCCCCCAGCAACATAGCCCTGTCGAACAACGACGTGGACGAGAAGGCACCTGTCGGTACCCTGGTGGGCGACTTCTCAACTACCGACCAGGACAGTGGAGACACCCACGCCTATACCCTGGTGGCGGGCACGGGCGATGCCGATAATGGCTCCTTCCAGATCGCCAGCAACCAGCTACAGACGGCGGAAGTCTTCACCTATGCCAACAAGTCGAGCTACACCATTAGGGTGCGCAGCACCGACTTCGGCGGCCTCTTTACCGAGAAGCAGTTCACCATCAACGTCAACCCTCTGAACCGGCCGCCGGTGAACAGCGTGCCCGGCGCGCAGACGGCAAACGAAGATACGGACCTGGTGTTCTCCACCGCCAACGGCAACGCGATCAGCGTCTCCGACCCTGACGCCGGCACTGGCAACGTGAAGGTCAGCCTTGAAGTGCTGTCCGGCACGCTAACCTACCCGACAACCGCCGGGTTGACCTTTGTGGACGGCACGAGCAACGGACAGGCATCGGTGAACGTGACAGGCTCCATAGCTAACATCAACGCGGCACTGAACGGGCTGAAGTACAAGGGCGACCCCAACTTCAACTCGACCAGGGGCGCCGAGTCGCTGACAGTCGTTACCAACGACCAGTCTGCCTCCGCCGGCGGCCCGCTCTTCGACAGCGACTCAGTCAGCATCACGGTCAACGCCGTCAACGACAAGCCAGCGGCAACCGGCAAGAGCTTCCAGGTCCAGGCCAACATGCCTCGGTCTATGGGCGGTCTGCTGGCGGGCGCTACCGACGCTAACGATGCGGACGATGCAGGATATACCCCGTCGTTCACCCTGGTGGACGTGGTGGCTGATAACTGCCCCGGCTGCACGATCTCCAACGTCAACTCGGCGGCCGACACCTTCGACTTCAGCCCGCCTCCGGGCGGCACGGGCAGCTACACGCTGAAGTACCGCGTGGCCGACAGCGGCAATCCCGCACCGGGCGCGACCAGCGACTACGCTACTATCACCGTCACGGTGAACGGCCCGGTCATCTGGTTCGTCAACCCAGTCGCGGCCACCAACGGCGACGGTCGCCTGGGCACCCCGTTCAACAGCATAGCAGCCGTGGACGCGGTAGATGCAGCTAACCACCGCATCTTCCTGTACTCGGGCACGACAACAGGCGACATTGACCTCAACACGGGTGAGTGGCTGGTTGGGCAGGGCGTGAGCGGTTCAAGCTTCGACTCGGTCTTCGGCATCACCCCACCGGCAGGCACAGCCGCTCGTCCCCCGGTCGGCGGCACCAAGCCCACCCTCCAGGGTCACGTAGGCATGGACTCCAACTCCGCGGTGCGCGGCTTGAACGTCAATGCAGCCACGGGCGTTGCTATCACGGCCAACACCGTGAGCAATCTCACGATAGGCGAGGCGGGAGTGACCAGTGGCAACGCGTCGTCCGTTACATTCGTCAACGTCACCGGCTCGGTGTCGGTCTCTAGCAGCAGCTTTACCGCCGGGTCTGGAGACAACTTCTCTGTAATCAACGCGTCGGGTACGCTCGACCGGATCACGTTCGATAATGTGACGATTGGGACCAACGGGGCCACAGGCAACGACGGCCTGGTATTCAGGGTCAGCGGGAGCGCCATCCTGAAGGCGACTGTGCAAAACAGCACCTTTACTGCAGCCCGCAGCCACGGCGTGGAGGTCGCCGCCAGTGGTAGCTCAGTAGTGGACTTCGTCTTCACAGGCAACGCGGTCAGCAACAACCACCCGAGCATCGTCACTGGGGCGAGCAACGTGCTGGTAGGAACTGGCGGTAGCGCGTTGAGCGCGAACGTAACCTACAACATCTCGAACAACACGTTGCGAGACGCTTCGGGCGGGGCGATAGTGGTTGGCAAGGGCGCGGTTGGCGCCGGTGATGTGAGCGGCACAATCGCGAACAACACCATAGGCGTCTCAGGGGTAGGGAACTCCGGTTCAACGCATGGCTCTGGTATCGTGGTAGGCATCCAGGGCGGTGGCAGCCACAGCGCTACCATCGCCAACAACACGATTGTCCAGTTCACCAACTTCGGTATCCTGGTGCAGGGTGGCAACACCACGTCAGGGGGCGGACAAGGGCGCATGACCGCGGTGATCAAGGGCAACGTGGTTTCCCAACCCTCGGCTAACTCGAGCAGTGGAGGCTTCCCCACCAGTGGGCTTCGCGTCACGGCGGGCACCAACACCGGCGACAATACCAAGTTCTGCCTGACGCTAGGCGGGGCAGCCACTGACAGGAACACGTTGACGGGCACCGGCACCAACTTTGCCCAGGACATACGCCTGGTGCAGTCGCGGTTGGTTAGCCTGGCCGTAACCGGCTACCCAGGCGCGGCTAACGACAACACTGCCATGCAGACCTACCTGTTGAGCCAGAACGTCGCGGCTACGGCCGGGGCCTCGAACAACGTATCGGCAGGCGGGCCTGGCTACTCGGGCACCTGCACCCCATAACGGCTGGGGG
>JALZHI010000137.1 GCA_030913985.1 Chloroflexota bacterium
CGCGCTGAAGACCTATAGGTGGCGCGCCAGCAACATAGCTATTATCAGCCCCGGCGAGCCATTCCACGTAAAGGAAGCCGGCAAAGACTGGTTGCTGAACTGGTACATCGTGCGCGAAAAGGGTATTGCCCTAGCCGGCCCTCCTCCTGAGACGATCATCGAGCCAATTGCGAAGGAGGAATTCATCCAGGTCCTCACGAACCATGTAAGGGAATGGCGCGAATGGGTGGAGCACGACAACACCCGCCCCTGGCAAGCCTACGCCATCCTGACCATGTGCCGCGCGCTGTACACCTACCGGAACGGCGAGCACGTTTCTAAGAAGCAAGCCGCGCTGTGGGCGCAAAGGGAGCTACCGGAATGGTCTTCCTTGATTGGCGATGCTCTCAAATGGCGCGAAGCCTGGCGAGATGTGGAAGTAGATCACGAAGCAACCTGGCCGCAAACCTTGAAGTTCGTCCACTTTGTGATAGACCTGATCGTGCCCCCTTCTACTCACGAAAGTCCCTAGACGTTGACCTAAAAATAGTGTGGTCGAATACTGGCGACTGACTTGGCCCATGTCATTTCGAACGCAGTGAGAAATCTCGTCCTTCAGCACCCAAGTATCACCTTTCTTTCAGCATCACAGCACTGTGAGAAAGTGGGAATATAGGGGTGAGGGACGAGATTTCTCACTGCGTTCGAAATGACAGGGTGGGGGCCTTGGGTGCTCATCTCTCCAATTTACATTTTGAGACGGCTGCTAGCACTCTTACTGCTAGAGTGCTAAAAAAGTGGCTTAAAACCCTTGACAACGCCAGAAAAAGTTGCTATTAAATAGTTAGCACTCTCTACTAACGAGTGCTAATCACAAACCAATATCGTGCAAGCTTTCTGATTTAGAACATGGTTTTAGGAGGTGACACACAATGTTGGCGAGGAATTCTCTCAGGAACTTCCCCCAAACTTCTCTCTGGCGTGACGTGGCGCGCCTTCAGGAGGAGATGAACAGCCTGCTCTCCCGCAGCTTCTCCCCTGCCGCTGGCTTCCCGGCCGTCAACCTGTGGACCGGCGAAGAAAGCGCGATTGTCACCGCCGAACTGCCCGGCATAGTGCTCGACGACCTCGACATCACGGTGGTGGGCGATACCCTCACGATCAAGGGCAGCCGCACCCCCGATGAGGTAGGCGAAGGCGCTACTTACCACCGGCGCGAGCGTGGCTTTGGGCGCTTCACTCGCGTGGTGCAACTCCCCTTCCGCATCGAGTCCGAGCAGGTCGAGGCTACTTTCACCAACGGCGTATTGAGCATAACCCTTCCCAGGGCTTTCGCTGACCGGCCCCGGAAGATTCAGATAAAGAACTCGTAAAGGAGGTGTTCGTCATGGCAAGTGCTGTAGCTAGCAGGGAACAGGAAGCGGTTGCCGAGAACAACACCGCTCAGACCGTAGAGAACTCCAACACCAACACCAATACCAATACCAATCTCCAGACTCAGCAGCATAACGAGCAACTGGAGCAGACCGGCAAGCAGGAACTTCAGACCACGGACGGCGTGGAGCGCACCCGGTCGGGCCGCATCTACACCCCCGCCGTCGATATCTATGAGACGAACGAGGCTATAGTGCTGGTGGCCGATATGCCTGGCGTGGACGAGAGCACGGTGGACGTGACGCTTGAGAAGAGCGTGCTGACCATACACGGTCGCGTGCAGCCCTGGCAGTTCGAGGGCCATACTCTGCGCTACGCCGAGTACGGCATAGGCGATTACCAGCGGTCGTTCACCATCTCCAACCAGATCGACTGGGAGCGCATCGAGGGTTCGGTCAGCAACGGCGTGCTGCGCCTCACCCTCCCCAAGACCGGCCCCGCGCAGGCCAAGAAGATCGCCATCAAAGGGGCGTAGGCGTAGGGGACGATAGACGACGGACGATAGACGATAGGCAGGAGTAACACGTAACGCGTAACACGTATTCAGAGTCCTATTACGTGTTACGTGTTACGAGTCACGCGTACACTAACAACTAACAACTAACAACTACCGACTTGATAAGGAGGTGCATGAGCTATGGCTTTCACCGACATCATCAAGCGCAACGGCAGCAACGGTAACGGCAACGGTAATGGCAACGGCCACGGCAACGAGAACACCGGTCTTGCCGTCAAGCGCGAGAACGAACTTGACTACAGGACGTCCACCATGCCGTCCTTCTTCGAGGACCCGAATGAATGGATGCGCAGGTGGGACAGGATGTTCGATAGCTTCTTCAATCGCGCCCTAGGCAACTGGGGCGGGCAGACGATGTGGGGCAACGGTAACACCGGCTTCAACAGCATGAGCACCTTCACCCCCGCTATCAACCTCGCTGAGAGCGACCGGGAGTACAGGGTGACCGCCGAACTGCCCGGCATGGACGAGCAGGACATCGAACTGTCGCTGCACAGGGACCACCTGACCATCAAGGGCGAGAAGAAGCAGGAGCACGAGGAGAAGGGCAACGGCTACCACAGGGTAGAGCGCTCCTACGGCACCTTCCAGCGCACGATCCCTCTGCCTCAAGAGGTCGATGCCGAGAGGGTAGAGGCCAACTTCCAGAAGGGCGTGCTCACCATCACCCTGCCCAAGCTGCCCGAAGTGCAGTCCGGTGCGAAGCGTATCGCCATCAAGGGCGAGAGCAGGTAAGAGACGGAACCGCCAAGGACGCCAAGGACGCCAAGAGCGCGCCAAGGATGTCAAGGTTTGCCGATGTTAGCTGAGACCGGGTACACACTGTTGTACCCGGTCCCTATTGTTGAGAGCACCTTTTCGCGCTTAACTTAGAAGGGACATGACATACCCACCGCAACCGAAAGGCGGAGACTTCATTGACTTTCAGGGCTCACTTGTAGGCAAACCTGTGGGTATGTCGGCAACCTGGGTAGAACTGCGGTTCAGCACTTTGAAGTTACTGGTCCGAAGTCTCATTAAAGTGTCGGTGCCGCACGCGTAATCCCAGTCTCCAGCCTGGGGAGTTTTGCGCTCCTCACAATCAGTCATAAAGTAGCTGACGTAGCCAAAGGTTGGGTCAAAGCGGATTTCGAAGACCATCTGTAAGTCCTCGCCTGTTACCTGTTCTGCATAGCTCAATGCATCAGCAACTTTGTCAAAGAGCCCTTCCACAGTATTGTCAGCGTCAATGGCCTCGAGGTCGGATCTGCTTACTGTAACAGGAGTAGGGGCACTCCCAAACATGCCTAGCACTGTGACAGTATTACCCTCGACGCGGAAAGTCTCAGTATTGTTGCTAGAGCGCAATGACAGTTCGTTGACGGTTACTTCGTACGCGGTAATGCCATGAGACTGCCACAGGGCTACGGCTTGATTGTAGTCGGCGCGGGTAATGTTAATGCTTGGCCTGTAAAGGGCAGGGGTACTAGGTGGTATAGTCGAGATAGAGGTGGTTGGCGTGGTAGAGGCAGGTGCAGCCTGGTCGCACCCGTACAAGAAGCTCGCTCCCAACACACAACATAGAAGCATAGCTAAGTATCCTCTCATGCAATAGCCTCCCCCTGCAATGTTTGGCAATGCACCTTGCAGCCTAGATACGGCATCCCGTGTAGTTATTGAACTTCACTTACCTGAGTGAGTTTCTATTTTATCACATTATATGTGTGAGTTCGCTGCTGAGGGCGTAGTCAATGGCCTGGTCCAGGGTCATGGTGCGGCCCCTTTCCCAGTGCTCCGAGAAGGCTGGGGCGGGCAGCCTGGACCGGGTGAGTCTGACGTTGTGCTCGTATTCCATCTGGTCGGCGGGGTCTAGCGTGGTGCCCATCGCGGTTAGTGCCGCCTCGGACGCGCCGAAGAGCCGGGCGGCGCGCTCCGCTTGTCCGGTGCCCACCGCCACTGCCGCCAGGCCGGTGACGCATTCCACGATGCTCAGCTTGTCGCCCAACTCCCTGAACAGGAGCAGGCCCTTCCTGAAGACCTCGGCGGCTTGAGCGTAGTCGCCCCTGCGATAGTAGACGTGCCCCAGGTTGTGGTACGAGCTGGCGATGCCATCTTTCACGCCTATGCGCCGGTAGAGGTCCAGCGACTCGCTGTACCGGGTGTAAGCCTCATCGTAGTCCTGGCGGCAGCGGGCCACCTCCCCCAGGTGCAGCAGCGAGCTTGCTATCCGCCCCGTGTCACCCAGCGAGCGTCGCATTGCCAGGCTTTGCTCATGCAGAGTGCGGGCTTCCTCGTACCTGCCCTCGTTCAGGGCCACGTTGCCCAGGCGGAACAGCGCGTTCGACACGCCCCATCCGTTGCCGACTTCCTTCGCTAGCTCCAGGCTTTCGTTGAAGTACCGGGCGGCCTGCTCGTACTCGCCCTTGTGGTGCGCCACGATGCCCTGGCCCTCCAGGGCGTACGCAATACCCGGCTTGTAGCCAAGCTCCCGCGCCAGCGCCAGGCTCTCGTCGTAGTAGCATGCCATAGCGGCGAAATGACCTTGCCCGTAGGCCAGGAAGCCCGCCACGTTCAGCGCGTTCGCCCGGTCCACCGTCGGCCCGGCCTGGGGCATGGAGAGCGCCCTATGCATCCATTCGCGGCCCTCGCTGTAGTAGCCCCGCCTGAACCAGAACTGCCACAGCGTAGCCCCCAGTCGCGCCGCGAAGTCTGCATGCCCTTGCTCGATGGCCCAGCGTAGCACCGCCCGGATGTTGTCGTGGTCGCTCTCCAGGCTGTCGAGCCACAACGTCTGCTCGGCTCCTATAAGCTGCGGTTCGGCGGCCTCGGCGAGGGCCAGGTAGAACTCGGCGTGCATGCGCTGCGTCACTTCGCGCTCGCCAAGCGCCTCCAATTGCTCGCGGGCGTACTCCCTGATCGTCTCCAGCATGGTGAAACGGGTGTCGCCGTTGGGCCCCTCGTACTGGCGCACCAGGCTCTTGTCGAGCAGGGAAGCCAGCCCGTCGAGCGCCTCCATAGGCAAATCACCCTCGGCATTACAGACTGCCTCCACCGCTGGCAGCCCGCAACCCCCCACGAACACGCCCATGCGCGCCAGCAGGGTCTGCTCGCCCCGGTCCAGCAGGTTGTAGCTCCAATCAATCGCGCCCCTGAGGGTCTGCTGGCGGGCGGGCAGGTCTCTAGCGCCGCCGGTGAGCAACTTGAGGCGGCTGTCGAGGCGGGCGGCGATCTGCTGGGGTGGGAAGAGCCTGGTGCGGGCGGCCGCAAGCTCTATCGCCAGGGGCAGGCCGTCCAGCCTCTCGCAAATCAGGGCCACAGCCTCTGCGTTCTCCGCGTTCAACTCGAAATCGGGGCGCACCGCGCGGGCGCGCTCCTCGAAGAGAGCGATAGCCGGGTAGTGCGACACCTGCTCTAACGCAGGCAGGCGCTCCGGGTCGGGGAGGGCTAGGGGAGGTACCTGAAATTGCTGCTCGCCGCGCACGTTGAGCGCCTCGCGGCTGGTAACCAGCACCTTCAGGCGCGGGCACAGCACCAGCAACTCGGTGACGCGGGGCGCGGCCCGCAGCACCTGCTCGAAGTTGTCCAGCAAGAGCAGCACCGGGCGCGCGCCGATGTACTGCGCCAGTTGCGCCAGGGCCGTACCTTCGCCCGCGTCCTTCAGGCCCATCACGTGCGCCACCGTGGGCAGCACGAGGGCAGGTTCGCTCACCGCCGAGAGGGCCACGAAGCACACGCTGTCGAAGTGTGCCTTCACATTGGCGGCTACTTCGATAGCCAGCCGGGTCTTGCCCGTGCCAGGTGCGCCGGTGAGCGTGAGGAGGCGCACTTCCTCGCGGAGCAGGCGGCTGCTTATCTCGGCTGCTTCCACGTCCCGCCCGATGAGTTGCGTCAGTTGCGCGGGTAGGTTGGTGCCGGGCAAACCAACTTCGACGGGCTGCCCGGTGTGCCCATTTTGAGTCGCTTGGGTAGGCTCTGCTACGGGTGCCACCTGGGTACCGCCGACCACATCGACATGGACAGGCTCTGCCTCCGACTGCTCAATGTCACTTCGGCTGCGGGCGAAGCGCACGAACTCGGCCATGTCGGTCGCGGGTATGCCGAACACCTCTGCCAGCAACTCGGCCACCTGCCGCGACGGGCGGCGCGCGCCAACCTCTATCTTCTGGATGGCCCCTATCGAGCAGCCGATTCGCGCGGCGAGCATCTCCTGGGTGAGGTCGCGCGCCTTCCGCTGCTCTCTCAACCACTGCCCGAAGGTAATAGCGCCTGACATGACGGACCCCGCTCCTGACCTGCCGCTCGTGCCGAAGGCACAACATCGCCCTCGCTAGCAAACGAGCTTCGCCCTGCAGTGTACCACTTTCGGCCCTTTTGCGCCTGTGACTCGAGACTCCGCGCAGGTGACTATACAATTCGGCATTGCGGGCTGAATTTACTAGAAGCAGTCTCAAAAACAACACTATCGAACATCGGCACCTGGCTCCGACTTTGTCATTCTGAGCGCAGCGAAGAATCTCGTCCTCCAAGAAGGTGTTACCCCTTTTCTGATGGAGATATTCACACGAAGAAAGGTGTTATTTGGGTGCTGAGGGACGAGATTCTTCGCTGCGCTCAGAATGACAAAGTCGGGGCCAGGTCCTCGCATTCCACGCTGTCATCTTCGAGATAGCTTCTATTGCCTGGGGCTGCTGCCCTGCTTTGCTTCCTGGCCCGCTTCTTGCATTAACGTGGGCGACACTTATCTGTACGTGCTAGGGATGCGTCAATTTCTTGACGTACATCCCCTGGAAAGGGCGCTTGTGGCTACCGACATCGACAGCCGGATCGAACCGGCGTCTAGCTCGACCAACCAGGAGTTGGTCGATGCCATTTATGCTGAAGTGAGCAGGCGGCTGTTGGAGCGACATCACGTCCCGGCGGCCACCTACCGGCTACAGTTCAACAAATTCTTTACGTTCCAGCAGGGCCGCGACCTTGTTCCATACCTGGAGCGCCTCGGCGTCAGCGACATATACGCTTCGCCTTATTTCAGGGCGCGCGCCGAGAGCCTGCACGGCTACGACATAGCCAACCACAACGAGCTAAACCCCTCCATCGGCACCGAAGAGGACTTCGAGGCGATGCTGAAGGAGTTGCACCGCCGCGACATGTGCCACATCCTCGACACCGTGCCCAACCACATGGGCATCGGGGAGGAGGGCAACGCCTGGTGGATGGACGTGCTGGAGAACGGGCGCTCCTCGCTGTTCGCCCCTTACTTCGACATCGACTGGGACCCCATCAACACCAAGCTTACCAACAAGGTGCTGCTGCCTATCCTGGGCGAGCAATACGGCAAGGTGCTGGAGAACAAGGAGCTACAGATAAGCTTCACGCCGGAAGAGGGCAGGTTCTATCTCCGCTACTGGGAAAAGACCTTCCCAATAGACCCCCGCTCCTACCACGCGATGCTCGATTACGATAAGACAAGGCTGTTGGCGGACCTTGGCGAGGAGAGTGACGCCGCGCTGGAGTACCAGAGCATCCTCACCGCCCTCGACCACCTGCCCGCGCACCAGGAGACCGAGCGGGAGAGGATCCTTGAGCGCAACCGCGAGAAGGAAGTCATTAAACGCCGCCTGGCCGCCCTGTGCGCCTCCGACCCCCGAGTGGGAGAGTTCATCGCACGCAACGTAGAGACCTTCAACGGGGTGCAAGGAGAACCGCACAGCTTCGACCAGCTTGACGCCCTGCTCGAACGTCAGCCGTACCGCCTCAGCTTCTGGCGCGTGGCGACCGAGGAGATCAACTACCGGCGCTTCTTCGACGTGAACGACCTGGCCGCCGTGCGCATCGACCAGCCCGCCGTTTTCCAGGAGGCGCACCGTATGATTATGCGCTTCCTGCGCGAAGAGAAGCTCAACGGCCTGCGTATCGACCACGTTGACGGCCTCTACGACCCAGCCCGGTACTTCCAGGACTTGCAGCACGGCTACTTCCTGGAAGTCTGCCGCCTAGTCATGGATGAGATGGGCCAGCAGCTTGAGGGTACCGACCGCGCCCAGCTTGAGTCGTTGCTGGTTGGCCGCTTCGACGCTGAGCGCCTTGCCGACCCACAGGGCATATTGAACAGGCCCCTCTACGTGTTGGTTGAGAAGATACTGGCGCGTGGCGAGACGCTGCCCGGCGATTGGGTGGTGTATGGCACCACTGGCTACGAGTTCACCAACGACGTGAACGGTCTGTTCGTGGACAGCGCCAACGCCAAAGCCTTCGATGAGATTTACAACTCCGTGATTGGCGAGAAGGTGAGGTTTGCGGACCTCGTATACGGGAGCAAGCAACGGATTATGCGGCTCTCCCTCTCCAGCGAGATAAACGTGCTCACCAACATGCTCAACCGCATATCAGAGCGCGACCGCCGCTACCGCGACTTCACCCTCAACGGCATCCGCAACGCGATACGCGAAGTGATAGCCTGCTTCCCGGTGTACCGCACTTACATTACACCTGAGACCACCGAGGTAGAAAAGCGCGATCAGGCTCACATCGAGCGCGCGGTGGCCCTAGCCAAGAAGCGCAACCCCGCCGTGGACCCCAGCGCGTTCGACTTTCTGGGCGACATCCTCATGCTCAAGGGCTTCGATGACCTGCCGCCGGAGGAATGCGCCGACCGCACAAACTTCGTGATGAAGTTCCAGCAGGTGACCGGGCCAGTGATCGCCAAGGGCCTGGAAGACACGGCCTTCTACGTGTACAACCGCCTCATCTCGCTCAACGAGGTGGGGGGCGAGCCGGGGTACTTCGGCATAAGCCCCACGGCCTTCCACAAGGGGCAGGTGGAGCGGCAGCGTCACTGGCCTTTCTCGCTGCTCACCACCAGCACCCACGACACCAAGCGCAGCGAAGACGTGCGGATGCGCATCAACGTGCTCTCGGAGATGCCGAAGGAGTGGCGCACCGCCTTCCGCCGCTGGGCCAGGACGAACCGCAAGTACAAGAAGAACGTCGAGGGCCAGCTTGCCCCCGACCCGAACGAGGAGTACTTCCTTTACCAGACGCTCGTCGGTGTGTGGCCCCTCGAAGAGAGCCTCAGCAAGGAAGAGCACGCTGAAGTTATCGAGCGCGTGCAGGCGTATATGCGCAAGGCGATGAACGAGGCGAAGGTGAACACCAGTTGGGTGAACCCTAACGAGCCGTACCAGCAGGCGGTGGCCGACTTCATCGCCACCATCCTACGAAGGGACGAGGACAACCGTTTCCTGGCCGACTTTCTGCCGTTCCAGCGGCGTGTGGCCCACTACGGCCTGTTCAACTCGCTGTCGCAGGTGCTCATCAAGCTGACCAGCCCCGGCGTACCCGACATCTACCAGGGCAACGAGGTCTGGGACTTCAGCCTGGTGGACCCCGACAACCGCCGCCCCGTGGACTACGACCTGCGCCGCCGCCTGCTTTCCGAGGTGGAGAAGGTGCAAGACGCTAGTGCCGCTACTTCCCTGGTCGAGGGCAAGGAGGACGGGCGCATCAAGCTGCTCGTCACCAGCCGCGTCCTCAACTTCAGGCGCTCCAACCTGCCCCTGTTCCAGCAAGGCTCCTACACGCCCATTACAGTCGAGGGCAAGCACGCGGGGAACATCATCTCCTACGCTCGCGTCTACGAGGGTAGCATGGCGGTGGCTGTGGCCCCATGCCTGGTGACCCAGCTTGGCAAGGCGGGTGAGACTGTGGCCCCGGTGGGGCAGGTGTGGTCCGGTTCGTGGCTGCCGCTGCCCGGCGCGTCGGAGGGCGATTCGTTCCGCAACATCTTCACCGGGGAGGTACTCGCGGCCTCGTCTCGGAACGGGAGTGTAGGGCTGCCGCTGGAGGAAGTGCTGGCGGTGTTCCCTGTGGCCCTTCTGGAGAAAGTCTAGCAAGCGTCTGTAGGGGCAGGCCCCCGTGCCTGCCCTTGTTGGAGATTTGTAACATTGTACGCCTGCATGAGGGCGGACACAGGGGCCTGCCCCTACGGAGTGAAATAGGGTCTAATTTGTGTGAGGGGGACTTTGATAATTGGTCAAAACAAGGAGTATTGAGCACGTGAACGTATGGCCGGGTAAGCCGTACCCACTGGGTGCTACCTGGGACGGCAAGGGAGTAAATTTCGCCATATTCAGCGAGAACGCTACAGGCGTGGAACTCTGCCTCTTCGACACGATGCAAGACGAGGTCGAGCGCATGCGCATCCGCATGACCGAGCAGACCGACTACGTGTGGCACGTCTACATCCCCAACCTGAGGCCGGGGCAAATCTATGGCTACCGCGTGTACGGTCCGTACGAGCCTTCACAGGGCCACCGCTTCAACCCGTCGAAGTTGCTGCTCGACCCCTACGCCAAAGCCATCACGGGCCGCATCAACTGGAGCGATGCCATCTTCGGCTACCCGATGAGCAGCGAGGACCCCGACCGCGATCTGGAGATCGACACGCAGGACAGCGCGCCAGGCATGAACCGCTCGGTGGTGATTGACCCCGCCTTCGACTGGGACGACGATAGGTCGCCCAACATACCCCTGCACGAGTCGATCATCTACGAGGTGCATGTAAAAGGCTTTACCAAGCTGCACCCCGACATCGATTCGCACCTGCGCGGCACTTATGCGGGATTGGCAACGCCACAGGCTATCGACTACCTCAAAAAGCTAGGCGTGACAGCGGTGGAGTTGCTGCCCGTACACCACTTCGTCAACGACAAGACGCTGGTGGACAAGGGGCTGAGCAACTACTGGGGCTACAACAGCATCGGCTTTTTCGCGCCCTACTCCGAGTACTCAAGCTCCGGCAAGCTGGGCGAGCAGGTGCGCGAGTTCAAGGCGATGGTCAAGACCCTGCACGCGGCGGGGATAGAGGTCATCCTGGACGTGGTGTACAACCACACCGCCGAGGGCAACCACTTCGGCCCGCACCTCAGTTTCAAGGGCATAGACAACGTGTCATTTTACCGCCTGGTGTCTGACGAGCCGCGCTACTACATGGACTACACCGGCACCGGCAACACGCTCAACATGCTCCACCCGCGCACGCTGCAAATGGTGATGGACAGCCTGCGCTACTGGGTGACGGAGATGCACGTTGACGGCTTCCGCTTCGACCTTGCGGCCACGCTCGCCCGCGGCCTGCACGAAGTGGGCAAGCTGTCCAGTTTTCTTGACATAATCCACCAGGACCCGGTGATCTCCCAGGTGAAGCTGATTGCCGAGCCGTGGGATATCGGGGAGGGTGGTTACCAGGTGGGTAACTTCCCGGTGAACTGGTCGGAGTGGAACGGCAAGTACCGAGACACGGTGCGCAGCTTCTGGCGGGGTGACGAGGCCCAGGTGGCCGAGCTTGCCTATCGCCTCAGCGGTTCCAGCGACCTCTACCAGCACAACGGCCGCGCCCCTTACGCTAGCATCAACTTCATCACGGCGCACGACGGCTTCACCCTCAACGACCTGGTGAGCTACAACGAGAAGCACAACGAGGCGAACGGCGAGAACAACATGGACGGGGAGAGCCACAACCGTAGCATGAATTTTGGCGTGGAAGGCCCCACCGACGACCCTGAGATCGTCACGGCCCGCGATAGGCAGAAGCGCAACTTCCTGGCGACTTTGCTGCTCAGCCAGGGCGTGCCGATGCTCTGTGGAGGCGATGAGTTCGGCAGGACGCAGTATGGCAACAACAACGCCTACTGCCAGGACAACGAGATTAGCTGGTTCAACTGGGTGTGGGACGACAAGAACGAGGACCTGTTCGAGTTCACCCGCAAGCTGATCCAGATACGTAAGGACTTCCCGGTGTTGCACCGTCGCAAGTTCTTCCAGGGCCGCCGCATACGGGGCACCGACATACGTGACATCCGCTGGGTGCGCCCCGACGGTATGGACATGACCGAGGAGGAGTGGAACAACTCGCTGGTGCGCGTGCTCGGCATGCTGCTCAATGGTAGCGTCATGGACGAGTACAACGAGCGCGGCGAGCGCATCAGGGACGACGTGGTGCTCCTCATGATCAACGGCTACTGGGAGGACGTGGAGTTCTGCGTGCCCGGCAAGCCCGGCGAACCCGACTGGGAAGTATTGATAGACACCGACGACCCGGAGGGCAAGCAGTCGCGCACGTACCGCTGCGGCGAGGTCTATCGGCTGACAGGCCGCTCCCTGGCCCTGCTTCGCCAGCCGCTTGAGGAAGTGGTCAAGATAACCGGGTAGATGGTGGAGAGTAACGCGTAACGCGTAACACGTAAAGTGGCTTAAGGAGCAACGTACAGAACTAGCCACTTTACGTGTTACGCGTTACGTGTTACTCGCAACTGTCCAACAGAGAGGAACCATGATGAATTGGCAACTGCCCCTTGGGGCGCAACTGCGGGAGAATGGCGTGCGCTTCCGCGTGTGGGCTGAAGCTGTTGAGCGCGTGGAAGTGGCGATACTGGGGGCGGAAGGTAAGGAAGAGCGCGCGCACGAATTGGCACGCGACCCGGAAGGCTATTTTGAGGGCTTGGTGGAAGGTATAGGGGCGGGCACTCGGTACATGTACCGCTTGAACGGTGACACGCTACGGCCCGACCCGGCCAGCCGGTACCAGCCGGAGGGCGTGCACGGCCCTAGCGAGGTTGTGGACCCGGCCTTCCAATGGAGTGAGGGCGCGTGGCGGGGCCTCCCATTGGAAGAGATGCTTATTTACGAGGTGCATATCGGCACGGCCACGCCGGAGGGCACGTTTGAGGCTTTCATCGAAAAGCTGCCTTACCTGGAGTCGCTGGGCGTCAACACGATTGAGATAATGCCCGTGGCCGACTTCCCAGGCGAGCGCAACTGGGGCTACGACGGGGTAGACCTGTTCGCCCCCGCTAACGCGTATGGCGGCCCGGAGGGGCTGAAGAGGCTGGTGGACGCCGCCCATGCACGCGGTATCGCGGTGCTCCAGGACGTGGTCTACAACCATCTCGGCCCCGACGGCAACTACCTGCGCGATTTCAGCCGCTCCTACTTCACCGAGGCCCATAAGACGCCCTGGGGCGATGCGCTGAACTACGCCAACCCGCACGTGCGCGAGTTCTTCCTGTCGAACGCTATCTACTGGGCGCAAGAGTACAACATGGACGGGCTGCGCCTCGACGCCACCCACGCTATACTGGACGACAGCGACCCCCATATCCTCAAAGAGATTCCCGCCAGGATCAGGGAAACGCTCCCCTCGGGCCGCCACTTTGTCGTTACCGCCGAGGACGAGCGCAATGACGTTTCACTCATTACCCCCACTGAGCAGGGCGGCGCGGGCATTGATGCTGTGTGGGCCGACGACTTCCACCACGAAGTACGCTCTGCTGTGGCGGGTGACAACGAGGGCTACTATATCGATTACACAGGCGAGGCTGCCGACATCGCCGCGACACTCAACCAGGGCTGGTTCTACACCGGGCAGAAATCACGGTTCTCTGGGCATAAGCGCGGCACCGACGCAAGCCGCGTGGACCCGCCGCACTTCGTCTACTGCATCCAGAACCACGACCAGATAGGCAACCGGCCCCTGGGCGACCGCCTGACCGAAAGCACCGGCCTCGATGCTTACCGTGCGGCCTCCGCGCTGCTGTTGCTCGCGCCCTACACCCCGCTGCTGTTCCAGGGGCAGGAGTGGGCCGCCAGCACTCCCTTCCTATTCTTCACGCACCACAACCCCGAACTGGGGAAGCTGGTCACCGAGGGCAGGCGCTCGGAGTTCGCCTCGTTCAAAGGCTTTCACGGCGAGGAAGTGCCCGACCCGCAGGCGGCCAGCACCTTCATGGCGTCCAAGCTCAACTGGCACGAGGTCGAGGAGGGGGAGCACGCACAGACGCTCGCCCTCTACCGCGAGCTGCTCCGGCTGCGAGCTACGCTGCCCGCCTTCAAGGAGCGCCGCCGGGCCAGCTTCCGCAGCAGCCAGGTGGGCACCAACGGCGTAGCCATGCGCTACCTTAGCTCCACCGGAGGCGACGACCTGCTGGTCATCGTCAGCCTGCGCGGGGAGATCGACCTGGCGCTCGCGGGTACCGAGATCGTGCAAGCGCCTGAAGGATGCCGCTGGCAGCCCCTCCTTTCGACCGAGGAGAGTCGCTTCGGTGGGCCTCAGGTGTTAGACGGAATGGATGGCGGGCAGGTCCGGGCTAATGGCCCGCTGGCGGTGGCGTTCCAGGCAGTCCGCGCATGACAGTAGGGGTTTAGAACAGTGTAGGGGTGGGCACCGTGCCCACCCCTACACTGTCCATCAATTTTTCTTACCCACCTGAAGCCGGTGATTCGTGCTGTCTGTATCTCTC
>JALZHI010000138.1 GCA_030913985.1 Chloroflexota bacterium
GGGGGCGCGGGGGTGTCCCCCGGCCCCTTCTTACCCCATGAACGGGTACCTGGGGAGAGCGAGGGATTGACATTGCACAAATCTGATTGTATAATACGAAAGAATTGTACATCGCTCAGGAGCAGGCACATGCAGGAAGTCCTCTACATCGAAGACGTAGATCAAGCCGCCGCTTTGCTGAAGCCACAGCGCATTGAAATGCTCAAGCTGATGGACCGGCCGCGCACCTGCGTCGAGCTGGGCAAGGTCTTTGGCGAGACGCCGCAAAAGATCTACTACCACGTCAAGGCTATGGAAAAGGCCGGGCTGGTCGTGAAGACAGGCGAGCGGCGGGTGCGCGGCACCGTGGAAGGCTTTTACCAGGCGAAGGCCCGCTCGTACTGGCTGGCCCCGAGCCTAGTGAGCCAGGTGGGCGGGGAGCGGCTGGTGCGCGAGCAACTGAGCCTGGGCATGCTCCTCTCCCTTGCCGAGGAGATACAGGAAGACATAGGGCACCTGGCGCACGAGAGCGCACGTGAGGTCCCGTCGCTCGGACTGTCTGCCTACATCCACTTGCCCATCGAGGCGCGAGCAAAGTTTCTACAGGAGGTGCAAGAGACATTCCAGGGACTTGCCCGCAAGTATGGGCTGGTCTCGAATGACGCACCAGGACAAGAACAGAGCGATGCAGGCAACACGTTTCGCCTGGTGCTGGCCTGCTATCCGAAAGACGAGCCTACGCTTCCTTAACGCGTAGTACGTGACCCTCAACAGGAGACACTCAGTTGGATAACTTACTGCATATACAGGTGGAGCTAGACGCCCCACTCGAAGCCGTCCTGCTAGCGTTGGTAGACCCCTCTCAACTTTCAATGTGGTTCGCCGAGCACGCTTACGTTTCACCACACGAAGACTGGTACGACTTCTGGGGCCGCTCCACGCCTGATAACCCCGACCGGGAGCAGGGCAGGCACCCCATCATTAGCCTGGTGCCCTACCGGAGCCTGAGCTACGGGTGGAAAGTTCGCGGCGCGGACAGCACAGTCGAGATGCTTGTAGAGCCACGCGACAACCGGACGCTCCTGGTCATACGGCACAGCGGTGGGGAAGGGGCCGAGGGTGCGGGCATCTACGGCCTCGAAGACTGGTGGTTCCTGAGCCTGGAGAACCTGCGGCGGCACCTGGCAGGCAAACGCGACTATGTGCTCTACGACTTTTCCGCGCAGCCCGACACAGCCGACATCCGGCACACAATAGATATAGATGCGCCCCCGGAGAAGGTCTTCGAGGCATTGATCGAGCCAAAAGAGATAGAACGCTGGATAGCCAGCAAAGCCACCGTCGAGCCGCACGTCGGCGGGCGTTACGAGCTTGGTTGGGGAGAAGGGGTTGGCGCGGTCAAGATACTTGAGCTTGAACCGGGGCGCAAGCTGGCGTATTCGTGGCCGGAGCCGAGAGAAAGCGAGGACGCACCTCCTGCTAACGAGACCATAGTTACGTGGGAGCTTGAAGGCTCAGGCGGCAAGACTCGCCTGACACTGGTGCATAGCGGCTTCACACCCGGCGAGGATATCGACCACCTCCGCCCAGGCTGGCTCAACTTCCTCAGTTGGGTCAAGTCAATGTCGGAGTTTGGCCCCAACTGGCAAACGCCGGTGAAGCTCCTCCCCGAGGGCATGGCTAACTACTATCCTGCTACGATAGGTGCCCGCCAGGCTGAAATCTACGTGCCGGTGGGGTGAAGACGGACGATGGAGGATAGACGATAGACGATAGACGATAGACGATGGAGAAGTTGTTAGCTGTGAGTTGTGAGTTGTGAGTTGACGGATAGTGCCTAACCATCATCCTCTTGGCGCGTTCTTGGCGTTCTCGGCGTCTTGGCGGTTCCGTCTCCTATCGTCCATCGTCTATCGTCCGTCTTCTAAATTCTCTTGCGCCTCTAAGGTGTATACCGTAATCTCCGGGCGGGCCAGGAAGCGAAAGGGCAGGCGCACCATGCCTAGGCCCCGGTTCACGTACAGGTGCATCTCTTCCACTATGTAATGCCCGCGCCAGTACTTGCGGCCCAGCACCGGCAGCGCGGGCGAGCCTATGCCTGGGATGACCACCTGCCCGCCGTGCGCGTGCCCGGAGATTTGCAGGTCGAAGCGGCGCGTCCTGGCTGCTACGTCCGCGAAGTCGGGTTCGTGGGCCAGGAGGATGGCGGCACCATCTCGCGGCAACTCCTTCAGCACCAGGTCGAGGCGGTTGTTGCCCTCGCGCACCGAGTCGATGCCCGCCACGTGCAGGCGCTCGCCGTCACGCTCTAGTGTGTGCACCTTGTTGTTCAGGTCGATCAGCCCGCTGGCCGCAATCACCTGCCGCATCAGGTCCGGCCCCTTGCCGCCCCAGTAGTCGTGGTTGCCCAGTATGGCGACCACGCCGTCCTTCGACATGAGGCTGCTCATGGCGGGTATGATGTCCTTGGGCGCTCCCCTGTAGACGCGGGTAACGAAGTCGCCCGTCATAGCGACCAGGTCCGGCTCCTGCCCGTTCACGAGGTCCACTACGCGGCTCAACCGCTCGTCGGGCATGAACTTACCGGCGTGCAGATCGCTTATCTGCACCAGCTTGTACCCGTGGAAGGCCCTCGGCAGGCGCGGCAGGGTGAGGCGCACGTCCTTTACCTCTATCCAGTCGGGTTCCACCCACACCGCATAACCTAGGGTCACCGCACCCGCCAACCCGCCCAACGCCATCAACGCCCCCGACCATGTAGCGACCGCCGCTCGGCGCTGCTCTCTCCTGTAACGCGACATTATGAACTCTCCCCCGAACTTAAGTGGGCTGCTATGGATATTACCTATGCAACACTCAGGCCACGCGGTGGACGATGGACGATGGACGACAGAAGACGAAACCGCCAAGACGCCAAGCACGCCAAGGACGCGCCAAGATTAGGATTGTTAGGTGCTAACCACTAACCACTAACCACTCGTCCATCAACAACAATCATGCATATGCATCAGGCATTCTACTCCATTTGTACGATATGCTAGATGCTTGTAGTTGGATAAGATTAGGGTACCAACATGGGTAGGTTCCCTACTGCGCGCAGGCCATGAATACCAAGCATTTTAGCAACAACAGTATAGTGGGCGGGGTAGTGCTCATCCTGCTCGGGGTGGTCTTGCTGATGGGTACGCTCAACCCGTTCGGGCTGGGCTGGGGCAGCCTCTGGCCGTTGTTTTTGGCGGTGCCCGGCACGGGGTTGCTGGCGCTGGCGTTCAGCATGAGCAAGGAGCGGCGAGCGGTTGTAGTCATGCCGGGGGCGAGCCTTTTGCTGCTCTCGATCTTCTTCTTCGCCTTCACGCTCGACAAGGCCGAGTGGAGCGCACAGGCCACGCTTTGGCCCCTCTACGTAATGATCCCTGGCCTTGCGGCGCTGGTGGCTTACCTGGCCTCCGACATGGAGCAGCCTGTCTACCTCATGGTGGGGGCCGTCATCTCCACCGTAGCGGGCGCGCTGCTTGTGGGCACCGTGACAGGCTCCCTGTACCAGTTGTCCGAGCGACTGCTAATGCTCCACTGATACTGCCATTGATTCCCCGGCGGCGAAAACAGGGCCTACTACGGATTTACCACCCATAGTAGGCCCTTGACTTAGAAGCTATCTGCTAAACACCGCAGCCGATACGAGCAGCAAAGCCCGACCTTGTCATTTCGAACGCAGTGAGAAATCTCGTCCCTCTGCACCCAAGTATCACCTTTCCTTAAGTCACTCTGTACCACAAGAAAGCATTAACATCCTGGTAGAGGACGAGATTTCTCACTGCTTGATGTGCTCTTCTCAGACTTAGGGTTTATGAGGGTAATGCTACCTTGCATTGCAGATAGGCGGCGCTTCCCACTTACGCGCCCAATCCCACAGCAGCTTGCGCTCCACGTACAGGATGAACAGCGTGCGTAGCTCCCGCGACAGCCCCTCCGGCACGAACACCGACACGTACAGCCTTGACGCGTACTCCGGCTCGTCGCCGTAAATCTCGTGGAAGGCGAGGCCGCCGCTGTGCCCCGGCTTGCCCTCGAAAGCCGCCCGGTGGAACTGCTGCCAGCGGTGCATTAGAGAGTTCTCAGCCGTCTCGCCAACGTACACCAGGTCGTGGGAGAGCGGGTCGGCGGCGCGGGGTGGGGCGTCATCGAACAGCGCGAGCAGGTAGACGCCCGGAAGGTGGGCGTTCTTCACCACGTTGCGGTCGGGCCAGGCGGTCCAGGGGGTGAAGGTGATTGGAGGCTCTTTTATCACGTTCTATCCGTCACCATAACCTTCGGAGATTGGCTACTGCGGAGGGGAATCACAATCAAGGGGACCTGAGCAATGCCCAGGAACAAGTGCGACAAATAGTGGCCCAGGGACTGCTCCGGTAGAAAAGGAAGAAATGGCAGCGGCAGGACGGAGATTATAGCGCCTCCCAGCAGTTGGAGCACACCCGTCACAGCCAGCGCCCGGCCCAGCACAGTCCTTGCTGTAGGCCGAAGCCACCAGACTAAGAAGAGGATACCCTGAACGCTTACGAAAGGGATCATACCTGTGCCCGGTGAAAATAGTCCTGAGTAACCGAATTCCCTTACCGTATGGAAAGCCATACCGAGAGCAGAAACACCCACGGCTACAGCCATCCACACGACCTTGCGAGATTCAGCGGAATTGCTACCGTCTGGGGCATTCATCTTTGACGCCTCCGATGCGAGCGCCGAGACTTGAAAGTTTCAAGACTAGACTTCTAAACGCAGAAGTGCGGTCGAACACGGGGTTGATCTGTCATCGACTGTCACCACCGCCCAGGCTGCAACTAACGCCGCAACTCCTCTAGCTTCCTCACCAGCAGTTCGCGCGCCTCGTTGATGTCAATCTTAATCCGGTCTTTGGCTCTATCCCGCAAGTCGCGGAGCAGCACCAACAGGGCCTGCCGCTTGCCATCCAGGTAATCGGCTACCGCCTGCGGGTTGTTCGCGATAACCTCGTCCACCAGCCTCTCCAGTTCCGAAACCGTGGCAGTCGGCTCCGGCGGTACGGGCGTGTCAGTAGGTGGCGCGGGCGGAGGCGGAGGTGGCGGTGGCGGTACCGCTGTGTCCGTGGGCAGAGGCGGAGGTACCGGTGTGTCGGCAAGGGGCAGCGGCAAAGGCGTATCGGTAGGCGCTGGCGGCGGAGGGGGCGGTAGCGGCGTGTCCGTTGGTAGTGGAGGTACGGGTGTGTCGGTGGGTGGTGGCACCGGCGTGTCAGTTGGGGGTACTTCCGTAGGCGTTGGCGTGTCGCTGGGCAACGCCGCCAATATCGTGGGCGTGGAGGTAGAGGTCGCGGAGGCAAGCGGTACTAGCTGCCCAAGAGCAGTAGGTGAAAAAGCAGGCACGAGCGATGCGTTGTCTGCCGTGGGGCCGGACGCAGGTGGTACAATTCCCTCTTCTTGAGGCGAAAGGCCGCCCCGTATAGCTATAAATCCGATTAAGGCTATACCCACAAGCGAAAGGGCGGCAGCGACAGCCAGCCACGGCGTGCGTTTACGTGCGGGTACGTTCAACATCCGCACCCCGGTCGCGTCACGCGCCACATAAGGCACAGCCACCCGGACCGGCGGCACACCGGGCGGCGATGTAGCCGGGGCTGCGACCTGCAAGGTGGCCTGCGGGAGCGCAGTTGGCACAGTACCAACACCAGCACCGTTCACGGGAGCTACCACCAGCGGCACCACGCTCGCAGCGGAAGCACTCGCCCCAACCGCCTGGTTGCCATCCGCCCGCACGGGTCTGCCATGGGTCACCTGCTGCGTGGGCTGGTTGTTGGCCTCGTTCACCCTCTCCAGGTCCAGCGACAGGGCCTCAGCCGAGGGATACCGCGTGTTGGGGTCTTTGTGCAGGCAGCGCATCACCACCCTCTCCAGCGAGGGCGGCACCTCAGACACCAGCTCGTGCAGCGGGCGGGGCTGCTCCCACACCTGCTTGTAAGCTATCGTGGTGGGGTTGTCGCCGGTAAAAGGCGGCGTGCCCGACAGCATCTCGTACATCACGCAGCCGAGCGCGTAGATATCCGAGGCTGGGACCACCTGCATGCCCGTCGCCTGCTCGGGTGACAGGTACGCCGCGGTGCCGAACGTCATACCCGACTGCGTGAGCGTAGCGCCTGCCAGGGCTTTCACTATGCCAAAATCGGTCAGCCGGGCGTTCCCCTGCCCATCTATCAAGATGTTCTGGGGCTTCACGTCCCTGTGTATCAGCCCACTACGATGGGCCACCGCCAGCGCGGCGGACACCTGCCTCGACAGCGCCACTACCTCGCCCGGCAGCAGCCTCCCGCGCTTCCACAGCACCGACTTGAGGTCCGGCCCCTCGACGTACTGCATGGCGATAAAGAGCGTGCTGTCCGGCCCCTCCCCCACGTCGTAAATATCGACAATGTTGGGGTGCGACAGCCCCGCGGCTGCTTTAGCCTCGATTTCAAACCGCTTGCGCCAGGTAGGATCGCTAACGTACTGCGGGCGCAGCAACTTGAGCGCCACCACGCGCCCCAACCTCTCGTCACGGGCGCGAAATACCTCGGCAGACCCCCCATCCCCGATCTTTTCGAGCAGCAGGTAACGTCCCGCCAGCAAATTGCCGGTGGAGGCGTGCGGCGCGAAGGCGGCGGGGTCGGTGTTGAAGGGGAAGGTGCTCATAGGGTGAGGGGCGCGGGTAGGGCTAATACGCTCCGCACCCTTTATAACGCGCAGGGGGTGGAGTTGTCACGGGGGCAAGCAAGTCTATAGCTGGATAAGAACAATGCCGCCCCGAGCAAGGCGACATTAGTGTTGTTAGGACTGTGATTTGTCCGGTTCGGAGCCGGAGATTCCGAAAGTTCCCGCTAGCTTGCGCAGGGCCGTGCGGGGGTGGCCGCTTTCCAGCGCTGTCTTGATACGAGCGGCGCACTCTTCGGGGGTCATTGTTGATGTATCAAGCTCAAGGTCATAAGTGTCGTGGACATGCACATGTTCGAGAAAGATAGCCGCGCCGCCTGGTGACCGGTCGCCCCTCTCCAACTCTCTCTGCCTGGCTATATCTACAGGGACGTGTACCCCAACAAACAGCACCGGCAAGTCCTTCAGCGCGACCACTGCTGACCTGAGCACCTCCGGATCGTAAATCATATCATCCACGATCACGTCGTTGCCCACCAAGGCAACGGCTGCAATCGCCTGGTACATCCCGGCCAGCAGCCGCTTACCGACAGGTCCGATCCTGGGAAGTTCCACCAGTGTCCCATCGCGATACACCTCCAGCCAGCCATCAACCTCCGCAGGGCGCTCCCCGTCCGCTTCCACACAGACGAACAAACTAATTGGTGCGCCTCCACAGAAATGGTCCATTCCGGTGCGCAGCATGGGAGTAGGCATAATGTTCTGGAGCGCCCTGGATATGCTGGTCTTCCCCGCGCTCGAAGTGCCATTGAGAAAAACTATGTTGCCCGGCTCTGCCATACACACCTCCCCACTGGATCATATAGCATGTAATATGTACACCCCGGCAATGTCCTGCTATGCACGGTGCCAACGTGAGATGCAGTATATCATTCTGGCGTGAGGCGTAACCGCAACGCTATCTCTCTGGTTGCTGCGTCAGAGCGCCCGACTCCATAGGCTTTGGCTGGGTGTGAAGTTGCGAAGTTGTAGAGTACCGTTTGCACTAGAGCAGTCCATCTACCTAAAATCCTATTAAACGACAAAGCTGCACCTCCAATAAAAGAGTGCAGCTTTGTTATATATGCTTTACTTCAACCACCATGTGACTGAAGTTAAAGCCTCGATATGGAGCGGGAGACGAGTCTCGAACTCGCAACCTCAACCTTGGAAGGGTCGCGCTCTGCCAATTGAGCTACTCCCGCATTATCTCGTTTTGGAGATTGTACTCTCCGGTAATACCAGTTCTCTTCGGACTCTCGGTCGTCCCTTACCTGTGTTCAGCGCCCCGTATGTTGGCGTAAGAGAGTGACAGTTGGGGCAAAGAAGCTCAAGATTGTGCTCTCTACTGTCAGTCCAATCACCATTCACGTGCGAAACGGTGATAGGTATCCTGCCGGTAGTCGGATTTCTCTCGTGCCAGCCACAACGCTGGCACCTCTCGCCTCGCGTCTCTATCAAGTACCGCCTCACATGATTAGATACTTGAACGTGGCCCCGGTTTCCCGTTTCTAATCCCTGTTGCCACCTTGCTATGTAGCTGCGGTATTCGTAATCTCTCAGGCACTGCACCGAGAAAAACTTGCCCCCGGAAGTAAGAGCCCGTGCAACCTGCCGGTTACATCCGCACTGGCATAGGGGGCGCTCTTTTCTTGGTCTAGCCATTACTACAAGCCCAAGCTGCAACTACAGGTGAGAGACATTACGTCTATAATTTCTTAAGATGTAATACTCTCACATGCTTATCAATTATACCCCTATCTGCCCTCACCCGCAAGTCTGGCGAAGCACCCAGTATTCAGATTTGCAGCCAAAAGCAAAGCTCCCACTTAAGGAAAACCCAGTGGAACTTTACTTTTGGCACCTCTTACAACCCATATACTCATGCCGCCGGCGACCAACCGGCACGCCCCCACCTTGACACCCCTCCCCGCAATCTGGTAATATATGAGGCACGTATCTGTGCGTCCCTGGCGCATTCGTCTAGAGGCCTAGGACACCTCCCTCTCAAGGAGGAGACCAGGGGTTCGAATCCCCTATGCGCTACCTCGAAGCCCCTTAACCGGGGCTTTTTTGCTATATGGGATAACGCGTAACACGTAACTCGTAATCACCTCTACACCGCCGTTTACGAGTTACGAATTACGTGTTACGCGTTACGTGTCACTCGTCACTTCCCAAAACCGGAGCACACCATGCAAAAGGTCTCGTTTGGACGCCGCTTGCAGTACGGGTTCGACAGCGTCATGGCCCGTGGCACGCCTGCACTGATAGGGCTGCTGGCCGCTATCACCCTCGCCCTGGTCGGCATAGTCGCCATCTTCCTCTATTTCTCGGGGGCCGCCACCAACGAGGACGGCACCCCCATGACCATCATGGAGATACTGCGGGCGGGCACTAACCAGGCTTTCAACACGGGCGACGTGTGGAACCAGGGCGGCCCCTGGCTCTTCGTGCTCTCGATGGTGATCGTGAGCCTGGGCGGCATGTTCATTCTGAGCGCCCTGATCGGTATCCTCACCACCGCTATGGACGGGCGCATCAACGAGCTTCGCAAAGGCCGCTCCATAGTGCTTGAGAAGGGGCACACTATCGTGCTCGGTTGGTCGCCGCAGGTCTTTCCCGTGCTGCAAGAGCTTGCCATAGCCAACTCCAACACCCGCCGGCCCTGCGTGGCGGTGCTGGCCGAGAAGGACAAGGTCGAAATGGAGGACGAGGTTAACGACAAGGTGCCGGAGCTAGGCAACATGAAAGTCGTGTGCCGCACCGGCAACCCCATCGACCTCGTGGACCTGAACATTGTCAACCCACAAGCCTCCCGCTCCATCGTGGTGCTCGCCCCTGAGAACGAAGACCCCGACTCCGAAGTCATCAAGAGCGTGCTCGCCATCACCAAGAACCCCAAACGCCGCGCCGAGCCTTACCACATAGTGGCCCAGATACGCGACGCCCGCAACATGGAAGCGGCCCGCCTCGTTGGCGGCGGCGAGACCCAGTTCATCGATGTGGGCGATGCGGTGGCCCGCCTCATCGCGCAGACCTGCCGCCAGGTCGGCCTCTCCACCGTCTACACCGACCTGCTCAGCTTCGAGGGCGACGAGATTTACGTCAAAGAGGAGCCTGCGCTGGTGGGCAGGAGCTTTGGCGAGGCGCTGTCCGCCTACGAGAAATGCACCGTGCTCGGCCTGCTGCGTGGCGAACAGGTCAGGCTCAACCCCCCGATGGACACACGCATCAACCCCGGCGACCAGGTCATCGCCATAGCCGAAGACGACAACACCCTCACCCTCTCCACCGAGCGGGGCATGGACCTCGATACGGGCGCGCTGAGGGACATAGTCACGCACGAGCCTGTGCCGGAGCGCACCCTTATCCTGGGTTGGAACTGGCGGGCCACCAAGATCATCTGCGAGCTTGACCACTACGTAGCGCCCGGCTCGCTCCTCACGGTCCTGTGCAACGTGCCAGGGGCCAGGGAAGAGGTGAACGCCTACTGCGAGCGGGTGCGGAACCAGCGCATCGAGGTGCACCTGGGTGACGCCACGAACCGCGAGCGCCTGAACGCCCTCAAGGTAGAGACTTACGACCACGTAATCGTGCTCGCCTACAGCGATACCCTTGACCCGCAACGCGCCGACGCCCGCACGCTCATAACGCTGCTGCACCTGCGCGACATACGCGAGAAGAGCGGCAAGGAGTTCTCCATCGTCAGCGAGATGCAGGACATCCGCAACAAAGACCTCGCGCAGGTGGCCCGCGCCGACGACCTGATTGTTAGCGACCGCCTCATCAGCCTCATGACGGCCCAGATCTGCGAGAACCGCCACCTCAAGGACGTCTTTGCCGACATCTTCAACGCGGGCGGCAACGAGATCTACATCAAGCCCGCCAGCGAATACGTACGCCCCGGCACCACGGTGGACTTCTACGCCGTAGTCGAGGCGGCCCGGCGGCTCGGGCAGGTGGCGATGGGCTACAGGCTCCACGCCGACAGCGACAACCCCGACAAGAACTACGGCATCGTCCTCAACCCGCATAAGAAAGAGCCGATCAGGCTGGGCCTTCAGGACAAGGTAATAGTGCTGGCCGAGAGCTAACGGGGCGGACGCTGGACGCTGGACGATGGACGATGGACAGGTCGCCTTCGATGCTACGTTGCTGCGCCAAAGTCTAACGGCAAGACCCTGCCCCACCTTGTCATTCTGAACGCAGTGAAGAATCTCGTCCCTCAGCACCCAAGTGACCCCTTTCCTGAGAGAACAGAATCGCAAGAGAAAAGGGCGGCACCTAGGAGGGGGACGAGATTCTTCACTGCGTTCAGAATGACAAAGAGGTAGCTTAGCCCCAGTATCCACCTTTGATACGGTCATCTGATTTAGCAGACCATATCTTGTAATTGGCGGCTTTTACGCTTACAATGAAAGCCTTACAAGCAGCAATCCGGCCTATCTACTGGGCTGGTTTTCGTTGCGCAAACGCCACCTTCACGCGCACCACAATCCTTGTGCTGCACGGGCGGGGGCGCATCGCAAGCGAGGGCGTTCTATTATCACGTTGTATACATCGCCTGGGGAGGCATCATGAGAAAGGTTACATACGGGCAACGGCTGCGCTACGGTTTCGACAACCTTATGTCGAAAGGCGCTATCGCTATGATAGGCATGCTGGCGCTGCTGTCGTTACTTGCGATACTTATTTTTACCCTGCTTACCCTTCTGCCGGTTTTTGGACCTGAAGAGGATACGCCCAACGGCTTTGTGGAGTCGTTTTGGCGGGCACTCCTGCGGACCCTGGACCCCGGCACTATGGGTGGAGACCAGGGAGGCTGGCCCTTCCTGCTCTCCATGCTAGGGGTGACTATTGTGGGCCTCTTCATAGTGAGCACCCTCATCGGCGTGCTGTCGTCCGGCATCGACGCCAAGCTGGACGAGTTACGCAAGGGTCGCTCCTACGTCATCGAGAACAACCACACCCTCATCCTCGGCTGGTCCGACCAGGTGTTCACCATCCTGTCGGAGCTTGCAATCGCCAACGCCAACCAGAAGAACCCCCGCGTGGTAATCCTGGCCGACCGGGACAAGGTCGAGATGGAGACCGAGATACGCGAAAAGGTGCCGAACCTGGGCAAGATGCGCGTCATCTGCCGCAACGGCAACCCGATTGACCTTGACCATCTCGAAATCGTCAACCCGCAGGGCGCGAAGTCCATCATCGTGCTCGCCCCCGACGGCGACGACCCCGACTCGCAGGTGATAAAGACGGTGCTTGCCATCACCAACAACCCAAATCGCCGCCCCGTCACCGAGCCGTACCACATTGTGGCCGAGATACACAGCCCCAAGAACTTGCAGGCCGCCCAACTGGTGGGAGGCACCGAGGCCCAGATAATCGACGTGGGCGATACCATCTCCCGCCTGGTAGTGCAGACCTGCCGCCAGTCGGGCCTCTCGGTGGTATACACGGAGTTGCTCGACTTCGACGGCGACGAGATATATACCGTGGAGGAGCCTGCCCTGGTGGGTAAGACGTTCGGTGAGGCGCTGTTAGCCTACCGACGGTCGGCGCTCATCGGTGTGCGGCGAGCAGGCGTGGTGCAACTCAACCCCCCGATGGAGACCGTCATTGCGCCCGGCGACAGCATGATTGTCGTCACGGAAGACGACGACACGGCCAAGATATCGCAGGGGGTGGACTACCAGATAGACGAGGCCGCCATCCGTGTAGGCACTGTATCGGAGCCAAAGCCGGAGAACATCCTCATCCTTGGTTGGAACCGCCGGGGTCTGCCCATCGTCTCGGAGCTTGACCATTACGTGATGCCCGGCTCGACGGTAGCGGTTGTGGCCGACACGCCCGACTGCGTTGAAGAAGTCTCCCGCCGCGCCGCCACCATGACCAGCATCACCGTCACCTGCGCCGAGGGCGACACCACCGACCGGCAGGTGCTCGACAACCTCGGCGTTGAGAACTACGACCATGTGATCGTGCTCTGCTCCGACGACATGGACCCGCAGCGCGCCGACGCCCGCACGCTCATCACCCTGCTGCACCTTCGCGACATAGAGGCGAAACTGGGCGACAGGTTCTCCATCGTGAGCGAGATGCTGGACGACCGCAACCGCCAACTTGCCGAGGTCACCAAGGCCGACGACTTCATAGTCAGCGACAAGCTAATCAGCTTGATGCTCTCCCAGATCTCGGAGAACAAGGACCTGGGGGCGGTCTTCGCCGACCTGTTCAACTCGGAAGGCTCGGAAATCTACCTGAAGCCCGCCTCCGACTACGTGAACCCCGGCCAGCCGATCAACTTCTACACCGTAGTCGAAGCGGCCCGCAGGCGCGGTGAGGTAGCCCTGGGCTACCGCATCATGGCAAAGTCGGGCGACGCCAGCGCAGGCTACGGCGTTACCCTCAACCCTGACAAGGCCGAAACCATCACCTTCTCCCCCGCCGACCGCATCGTAGTGCTGGCCGAAGCCTAGCTAGACGGAAACGCCAAGACGCCAAGACGCCAAGTACCACGCCAAGATTAGTGTTGTTGTATATTAGTTGCGAAAGTAGCATCTACATGAATATGCTGCTAATATGCAAAGAAACTATCATCCTCTTGGCGCGTTCTTGGCGTCTCCGCGTCTTGGCGTTTAGAAAACACAGGTGAATAGGGAGAAGGCGACGATATGAAGGTGAAGATACTGGGCGCGCACCAGGGGGAGAGCGACAAGATCAGGTTCACCTCCATACTGGTGGACGAGCGGCTGGTGATTGACGCCGGGGGGCTTACCGGCTCGCTCTCGCTGGAGGAGCAGGTTGCCGTAGACGCGGCCCTCATCACCCACCAGCACCACGACCACATCAAGGACCTGCCCGGCTTCATGCACAACCGCTGGCACGCAAAGGGCCTGGACCTCTACTGCATGGACCATACGCGGGAGGTGCTCGAAACCCACGTCTTCAACAACGTCACCTGGCCCGCCATGACCCACTCGACCGGCAGCCGCCACCCGCTCGTCTTCCACAGCGCCACATCAGGCCAGTACCTCAGCGTGCTCGACTACGAAGTGCTGCCCGTCGAGGTAAGCCACACCGTACCAACCCAGGGCTACTTCATCTCGGACGGCGACGCCTCTATGTTCTACACAGCCGACACGAGGGGTCACGGCGCTCCTAGTTGGGGCCACATCCGCCCCGACCTGCTCGTGGTCGAAACCACCATGTCCAGCGAATACGAAGAGTTCGCCTACAGGTTCGGGCATTTGACCCCGCGCTCCCTCGGCGGTGAGCTACGCGCCTACCACGCACTCCAGGGTTACTTCCCCCGCGTCGTCTGCATCCACATCAACCCCTACCATGAAGACCGCATCCGCGAGGAAATCGCCGCACTTGCCAGGGAACTGGACACGCCCATAGAGTTAGGGTACGAAGGAATGGAGATAGAAGTCTGAAACGTGAAACGTGAAACGTGAAACGTGATGCGGCTATAGTAGCCTGGTACGCAAAAATAGAGAATAGC
>JALZHI010000013.1 GCA_030913985.1 Chloroflexota bacterium
TTTAGGGGGAGTTCAAACAAATCCGCAATCCGAAATCCCAATTCCCAAATCCGCCCCTAGCTTCCGATGATTTCCTGGAGGGTGCGGCGTCTTCGCCTGCGGGGGGTGCCCGGGGTACTTTGGGCGGCCTGTTGGTGGCTGAGGATGGTGCGCTCGTAAAAGGCAGCGATTTGCGCGGCCACTACAGGCCAGTCGTACTGGCGGACGGTGCGCTGCTCGGCTTCCTTGATGCGCGCCCTTAGCTCCTGGTCGCTGAGGAGGCGGACCAAGCCCGCGGCGATGGAGGCGGGGTTCCTCGGTTCCGCCAGGAAGCCCTCGCGGCCGTGGGTGAGCACGTTGGCGTAGCCTGGGATGCGGCTCGCTAGGATGGGCGCGCCTGCCGCCATAGCCTCGACCAGCACGATGCCGAAACTCTCTCCACCCGTTGAGGGCGCGCAGTAAACATCGCATGACTGGTAGTATGTGGGGAGGTCGTCGCCGGATACGAAGCCGGTGAATTCCACTGACAGCGCCGAGCCGGGCGAGCGGTAAACGATCCTGTCGGTCCGGCTGCGGTCGCGCAGGGGAAGCCACTCGGCCATGTCTTCGGGGTCGCCGCTGCCGGCCACCACGAGGCGCAGGTCGGGGAAGTATGGCTCTACGATGGGTAGGGCCTGCAACAGCCATCTGAGGCCCTTACGCGGCTCCTCGAACCGCCCCACGAAGAGCACCGTCGGCCTGCCATCGCGCATCCACTGAATTGGCTCTCGGGGGGTGCTGAACCGCTGCACGTCCACGCCGTTAGGAATGACCTCGAACTCGCCGCCAAAATACTGCGAAACAAACTCGTATGCCGAGGAGGAAACGGCTATTCTCCCGTGCAGCCTGTCATAGAAGCGCCGGAGGATGGGCCTGGCTATCGCGTAGATGGGGGAAGTCTCACCGAAGGCGTGGAAGGTGCCGACGTTGGGGCTGGTGGAATATCGCAGCACCAGCCAGGGCAGCGTCGGCATCAGCGGTTCGTGCAGGTGAATAACGTCGAAACGCTCTGTGCGCAGTATCGCCTTGATGGTGCGGCCCAGGTCTGTGGAGAGCGAGATGCGGGCGACTGAACCGTTGGCGGGCACCGGCGTCACGGCCCCGAGCGCGTACACCTCCTCCGGCTGGTCCGCTAGCTCGGTCGAGAAGGGAGCAAGTATCTTCGTGCGGTGCCCTAGCTCGCGCAGTTCCTGGGAGAGGTAGCGGATGTGCTCGTTTACGCCGCCCTGGCTGGCGTAATCGTAAGGCGAGACCAGGGCTATGTTCAACGGGGAATCGGGCATGGCTCCTTACTTCCGCTCCTTCATGCGGCGTGTAACCGCCCGCTTGATCTTGTAGGTCGGGTGGACGATCATGCTCTTCCACATGTTAGGCGCGGCGATCTTGCCGTGGTCCCCGAGCGTCATGAACTCGCCGCCCGCAACCGTGGTCCTGTCCTTAATGGCCTGCAACAGGTCCTCAACCGTCGTACCGGGGAACGAGGTATAGCCCATGCCGATCATGGAGTTGGCGTGGGCGTCGGAGCCTCCGAACTCGGGCAGGTGAAGCACCGTCTTATTTAGCTCCTTCACACGGGTGTGCGCCACGCGCCCCGCATACGAAGGGTTGAACGTCTCGATGCCGTGGAAGGGGTACTGGCTGCTGTGCTGGGCGAGCAGTTGCTTCTCGCGTATGGAAGTGGTTAGCCAGGAGAGAGGGTGCGGGGCTATCACCATGCCACCCGCCTCGTAGACCGCCTGTACGCTCCAATCCAACGTCTTTAGCATCGGGAAGTCCCGCGTGACGAACAGGGCCAGCAAATGGCCCTGTCGTGTGGTAATCTCCGTGCCGGGAATCACCTGGAAGCGCCATTTCCGCTGCTCTATAAGCTCCAGGGCTTCCATCGCGCCGCGTATGTCATCGTGGTCGGTAATGGCAATCACGTCGAGGTCGGTGCGGTGCTCTACGTACTCGAATATTTGCCTGACGCTCGCCAGGCCGTCACCGAGCGCGGTGTGCATGTGCAGGTCGGCCTTGCCCATACGCACCTGGCTTTGTTCGCCTTTGCCACCGTTGAGGTTGTCGGTCATTATTTGTCCTGTGTTGTGCGAAGCTGTGGAGATACCAGGTTGGCGCGCCACGCTCCCGCTTTGGAATAGGGACGCCCGCCAATTATAAGTGACGCAGGCACATAGGGCAACCGCCGCATTGACATAACGGAAAAGACACGGTGCTAGATATGCCGCACAAGCTGAGCCTCAAAATACGAGAAGTCCCCGCAGAGGGACTTCGTTACGCTTGCGGGCTGTCTAGATTAGCGGGTTGACTCAAACGTGGACGGGTTCCCGCTCAGGCTCCGGCTCGGCCTGGCTGATGGAAATCCACTCGACGATGTGGTTCCTGCCGAGGTCTTTGGCGCGGTACAGGGCGGTGTCGGCCTTGCCGATCAACTCCTCTATATGCACCGCGTCGTCGGAGTACATGGCTATGCCCTGGCTCACGGTGGGGGAGGGGATCGGTCGGTTCTGCATGTCGCGCATTACGTTGTGGGCGACCGTCTGGCGGATGCGCTCTGTGACAAGGCGGGCCTGGGCGCGGCTTACGTTGGGCAGCAAGATGGCGAACTCTTCGCCACCCCAGCGGCCCACTACGTCGGTGCTCTTGACGTGGCCCTGGATCGAGGTGACCACCGACCGGAGCACGTCGTTGCCCACGAGGTGACCGTAGGTGTCGTTGTAAGTCTTGAACTTGTCCACATCGAGCATCACCAGGGCGACCGTCGAGTTCTCGGCGCGGGCGGTTTCGAGGGCGCGGTTCAGCTTTTCGATGAACGTGCCGTGGTTGAACGCGCCGGTGAGGGAGTCGCGCTGGGCCTGCTCGTGCACGGTGGCATGCAGCCGGGCATTTTCCAGGGCGAGGGCCGCCTGGCTGGCGATGGAACTTAGCAGCCGCAAGTGGTGCGACTCGAACGCGTCAGGTTGCGCGGCCTGCACCGAAAGCACGCCCACGATCTTGTCCTTGGCGATGAGCGGCACGCTAATCAAAGACTGGGCGGTTGTGCCTACGATGTTGGTCTCGAACGGCAGTTGCTCGCGTTCCATGTTCCAGTTGCGAACGGAAATCGGCCTGCGGTTGCGGATCACCCAGCTTGCGATGCCCACGCTGTCGAGGCGCGCCTTGAAAGGTTGCAGCGTGACGCCGCCTTCCACAAAGATGTCGTAGCGCAATTCGTTCAGGTCTTCGTCGTAGAGGGCGATATAGAATGTGTCGGGGTGGAGCGCCCGGTTGACCTGCTCGTAAATAAGCTGCATCACTTCGTCAATCTGCAACGAGGAGGTGGTCACCAGGCCAATTTGGTAGAGGGAGGCGCTTTCGCGGGCCGCGCGCTGGGCCTCGTTGAAGAGCCTCAGGCGCTCGATAGCCATCGAAGCTTGCTGGGTCATCGTGCCAAGCACGTTCCAGCGGCTGAGGGGCATGGAGTACTTGCGGTCGAAACTCAGGTTCAGGGTCCCAAGTAAGTCGTCGCCGCGCCACATCGGTACGGCGTAGAACGAGCGCACGTTAGGACGTACCATGAGGCTGTGCAAGCCCGGCACCTCGTCAACATCTGGCGCGAAGACTCCCTTGCCCTCTGCGAGCAGCAGCTTTACCGCCGGGTCTTCCTTGTTGAACCTTTCCTGCGCGAGCCGGGCCACCTGCTCCTGCGTGAAGCCCTTGCTGTAGACGACGGTGCCCTCCCCACGGTCGTTGAACAGGAGCAGCGAGCCTGAGGTGGCCCGCTCAAGTTCCATAGCGGTGTGCAGCAGGTTGCGCACGATCTCGTCGCTGCTCTGGGTGCCGGCCGCGCTACGCGTGAAGGCATACAGGGCGTTCAACTCGCTAAGTTGCTCCCGGATGGTGCCTTCGTTGCGGGTGAGCAGGCCGGAGAAGTAGTTGGCGATATAGGCGATGATCATCAAAGTCGCGGAGACGGTGAGCACATAGCCGAGGTAGGTGCCGACGGAAGCCTGCGCCTGGACTGCGCCCCCGAGGTTCTGCGGCGGCTTCAGCCAGAGGGCTTCCAATATCCCCAGGCCCGCGTACAGCACGGCAGCCACGCCCGCGACAAGGTACGCGCCCGTAGGGGGAATGATAGCCAAACCGACGAAGATGTAGAGGAAATAGAGCACGAACACCGGGCCGGTCACTCCACCCGAAAAGTGCACGACTATCGTGAATATGAGCAGATCGACGGGCACCTGCGCGAAGCGGAGAATCTGGCCCAGGTTGGTGGTCGTGAAGCTTGGCTGCCAGGTGGCGACCAGGTAGCAGACGTTGAGCAAAGCCACTGTCGCAGCCAGCCCGAACTGCCATAGGGCGGTCTCATAGGGGAGCCGCCACAACACGATTATTGCGCCGACGAGTAGGAGGGCGACCACGACAGTCCAGCGAATGCTGATAACCCATCGCATCCGCTGGACCAGTTCGCTGGAGCCTATGTCGCTGGCAACGCCAATTCTCGGCTTAGTAAATACAGAGATCAAACTACTCATCCAGTGAGGCTGCACGGGGCCTCTGCGGACTATATTACCGAACTACGAGTGGCAAGTCAACCGCTCGAAGTAGGTACTAAAGTACTAGTACCAGGGGTACCTCTCGTGTCACGCTTGCCCCCAGAAATCTACTTCGGCTATAATCCCGTATATTATACGTAAGGCAACGCGGAAGGGTTGTCTTACCCTGCCGAAGATGTCGTGGCTCTGCATGCCGGGTGGTTATGTAGGAGCCTGCGCGGACAGGAAGCCCGCAAGGTGGGCCGAGGGTGATCGGGGGGTGAGACATGGTGCTATTCGGTCGAGCATTGCTGGACCTGCCATAGCCGCCGCATGCCGCCATCGTGGCATCCGGCTCGCGGACCTGCTACGTGCTCCGAAAGCTCATGTTGAATCTATCACCCACTGCCGACGACCAACTCGTGTCGCGAATCGCTGGAGGCGACGCTGCGGCCCTTGAGGCATTGTACGACCGCTACGTGCGGCAATGCTTCGGCCTAGCCTTGCGCATGGTAAAAGAGCCTGCGCTGGCCGAGGAGGTAGTGCAGGAGGTGTTCCTCAAGCTGTGGAGCAGACCCGACAGCTACTCCTCCCAAAAGGGCGCGTTCGTCAGTTGGCTGCTGAGCCTGGTCCACCACCGCTGCGTGGACGAATTGCGTAAGCGCTCTCGCACCGAGGTGGCTCTCGACAACGAACAGCCGCTCAGCGTCATCAACACGAAGCCCGACCCGCAGCCCGACCCTAGCGAACAGGTCTGGGTGATGGAGCAGCAGCGAGTGGTGCGCCAAGCCCTGGTGCAGTTGCCGGAAAACCAGCGGCAGGTGCTAGAGCTTGCATATTTCGGGGGGCTGTCGCAAAGCCAGATAGCTGAGTCGCTCAGCCAGCCACTCGGCACCGTCAAGACGCGGATGCGGATGGGGCTGCAAAACCTGCGGCAGCTACTCGAAAGTCATAAGATCCTCCGCGACTAGCGCGCAGATTAGACCACGAAGTAGAAGTGGATTGTCTCGATCAGCCTGGCGACTGCGGCACGTACACCCGCACATTGGGTAAATTGGTACAATTGGTTAAGAAGCCGGAAGGTACACGGGGTACAAGTGTGAACAACAGCAACGACAGCACGCTCGAGGATAACTGGGAAAGTCGCCTCATCGAGTACTCGATGGGAACGATGTCGCCCTCCGACGCCCAGGAATTCGAGCGACAACTGAACGAGTGCCGGGTGCATGTGAAGCTTGCCGACCAGTACACACAGGTGGTGGGCTGGATGGGTGCCGCCGCCACCCCAGCCGACCCCCCTAGCGGGCACAAGACCCGCATGATGGCGCGTCTCGCCGCGACAGAGCAGGAGCAAGCACCCGCGACATCCGCCGCCACGCTGTCCAGGGAGCCTATTCGGCTCCATGCCGTGGGCAGCGAGCCGGAGATGACCGCCTACAGCGGATCCGACGGCTCCAGTGGGGCGGCTGGACCTGCTCCTGTGACTAGTCTGGACGAGTACAGGACAAAGCGCGCCAGCAGGCCTATGGCGCTTTGGATTGGGTCTGCCGCTGCGGTGCTTGCGCTGTTGGTGGTTGCAGGCTGGTTGACCGCGTTCCTGGGCAGGCCGCACGTGCCGGATGGCACGCTAACAGTGGCCGTCCAGAGCCAACCGGGAGCGCCCGAAAACTCCGGCGGTGTGCTTTTCTACAATCCTGACAGCCGCGAGGCCCACTTCTACGCAAATGGCCTGCAAGCCCTCAGCGCCGAGCAGGTGTATGAGATGTGGCTGCTGCCCAAGGGCGGCGGCGACCCGGTACCGGCAGGCATCTTCAACGCGGGCACCTCCGGCACGGCTCGACATGCCATACAGGCCCCTGCTGCTATGGGTGACTACGCGGGCGTAGCGGTAAGCGTGGAGAAGGCCCCCGGCAGCACCGTGGTAGGCGGTCCGGTAATCTTGGTTGGGCAATACGAGACCCAGAACTAGAGTAGTAAAAGCAACAAGGAAAAGGGAGCGGCCCTCGTGGGCCGCTCCCTTTTCCTTGTTGTTCTTAGTCTTGCGGTGACGTGTCCACCTTATCCGGCACGATGATCACCGAGGTGGCATTTAGCGTCTTGCCGTCCGCGCTCCTGGTGCCTTCGACGACTATGCGGCTGCCCGCTTTGATGTCGGCCTGGCTGGCGTTGCCGAGGGTCGCCTTGCGGTCGGCGGCGGAAATCGTGAGCGCCCTGTACTGTGTGGCGGCACCCAGGCTGATGGTGAGGTCGCTATCGCGCTTGAGTGGGTCGAGGGCCAGGGTATTGCCGCTTACGCTCTCCACCCGGCCGCCCGCGAGGTGAACACCCTCTCGCACCACCCGCACGCCCCAGGCGTTGATCTTGAGGTTGTCGGGTGTGGGGCGGGCATTGCGATTTACCCGTTGAGGTAAGCCGAGCACCTGCACCCGGTCGCCAACCTTCAGCGCGCTCGCCGTCTTGAACCCGCTGTCGAGCACCACGGTGTCGGCGGTCGTCTCCACCTGTACGTCTATCCCCCGGTTGTTCGTGACGGTAAGCGTGCTGCCGCTGATGGCCTTGATGGTGCCACCTAGCGGGCCGTTGTCACGTGAGCGCTTGTCACCCGGCGCCTTTCTGTCATCCGGTACGCCTTGTCTGATAACGCGCGCATCAACCACTTTCGGGTCGTTGGTCGTCATACCGGCGACCGTTGCAGGCTCGTTGAGCTTAAGCTCGCTGAGGGTGCCTTGTCCCGGACCATCCGCCTTCCTGACGACAATCCAGGTGTTAGGGCCGACGTTGGCTGTTACGTCACCCCGTGGCGTGGCAAGGGTGATGGTGTTGGTGCCTACCGCCTTCACCTTGCCTACAAGATGTATGGGGTGCGGGTTAGCTCGCTGCGCCAGGACGCCTGCGGGTGCTGCTGCGGAAGCTGGGCTTGCCAGGAACTCGCCCACACCCAGCGCGAAAAGCACCGCGCCCAAACTGACTATTGCTCTCAAGTTTGTCATGTTCTTTGTCCTCCTACGTGATTTAGGTAACAGCGTTCTCCCTGTGAAACCTGTGATGTGATGTGAAGAGCGCCGGTTGTCGATATTCACATTGTAGGTTGGCGTGGGGTCGATTCTGTTAGGGCTGTGTAAAATCTCTGTAAAACGTGCCGCTAGGCAGGCTACCATATCTCCCATATGTCGGCTGGGTAGACCACAGGCGCTACTACCGCCTCATACCGCCCGTAGCGGCCCCGGAAGTATAGCAGCGGCTCGGCTTCATGAGCGTCCCCGGCCACTATCTCGCCCATGACGACAACGTGGTCGCCGCCTTTGCACGTGTCGGTCAGGCGGCACTCGGCGTAGGCAAGGGCGCCGTCGATGACCGGGCTGCCGGTTTCAGCGCCCTGCCGCCAGCGCAGGCCCGCGAACCTGTCTCCCTCGGCTGTAGCAAACTGTTGGGCTACGTGCTGCTGGTCGGCGGAAAGGATGTTCACCCCAAAGCTGCCCGCCTGCTTGATAATGTCCAAAGTGGCCGAACGCTCGCTGACGCATACCAGGAGCATACGCGGCTCAAGCGACAAGGACGACACCGCGCTGGCCGTAAACCCGCGAGGTGTGCCCTCCCGGTCCATCACGGTGATGATGGTTACGCCGCTGGCGAACGAACCCATTACCCGCAGGAACAAATGCTTTTCTATTTGCATGACCTACCCCCGGTTATATGACTTTGCTATAGATATGCCCACACACAGACTATTGTAAGGCATAGCACTAAACCTCATCTGAAAAAGACAGCAAAATGGCAGAATGGAATATGAGCACATGGCCCCACCCTTGTCATTTCGAACGTAGTGAGAAATCTCGTCGCTCAGCACCTAAATACCACCTTTCCTTCAGCAACAGAGTACCGTAAGAAAGAGGAACCCGTGCGGTGAAGGACGAGATTTCTCACTGCGTTCGAAATGACTGGGTGAGGCTTTGGTGGGGATGTTCGACAGTGTTGTTTTTAAGATAGCTTCTAGATGCCTCGTCGAGCGGCATCGGGATAGGCTTACGGCGCGTGCTGCATATTGCGGTGGCGTGCTAGGGTAGGACGTGGTGGAGGAAAGTCGCTACTGACATGGCGAGGTCACGCTCGCGGCCTTCAAAGAAGTGGCCGGTGTTCTTCAGGGTGAGCAGCGTTTTCGGCTCGGGCAGCCCTTCTACGTACCTGGCGAGGTCGTCCGGGGGGCAGAAGTCGTCTAGCTCGCCGGTGACGAAGAGGCGGGGTCGGGGCCAATGTCCCAGGTAGCTGAGGTCGCGCCAGGCCACCGGCAGCCCTATGCAGGTGATCGCCTTCACGCGCTCGTCATCGCGGGCGGCCACGTACGCCAGGGAGATGCGCGCCCCGAACGAATGGCCCACCAGCGCCAGCCGCGTGCTGTCAACGGCGTCCTGTCCCGCGAGGAAGTCAAGGGCGGCTCCGATGTCGCCTACCTCGGCCTCACCTTCCGGCGCGACCAGGCGCTTGCCCCCACTACGCGACACGGTGCCGGTGCTGTTGCCCACCCCCCGCGAGTTGTAGCGCAAGGTAGCGATGCCCGCCGACGCAAGCTCGACTTCCAGCGCCTGCATCACGTTCATGTCCATGTTGCCGCCGGCAGCGGGGTTCGCGTGCAGGAGCACCACGCCGGGGTGCAGCATACCGTCCTGGGCGAGATGCAGCACCCCTTCGAGCGTGGGTGCCTCGCCCTCTGCCGTCTCGCGGCCCTGGAAGGTGATGTGGCGCGTCAAGCCGCCTGCGGGCGGTGAATACTGGTAGTCGTCCTGCGAGTTGGTCATGTCGGGGAGGCCCGGTTAGCCGAGCCTATAGCCGCAACTGGCGCAGAAGACCGCTTGCGGCCGCACCTGGGACTTGCACACGGGGCAGGTCCTCTCGGCTTCTTGGGCGGGCGGCGTGCTGCTCGCGGGGGCTGGCTTGCGGCTCTGGCGTTCCTGCTTGCTGCCTTCTTGCCCGCCGGTCTGCCGCGGCTGGCTCGGTGCCTGTAAGGTGGGCTTGGCGGGCGCGGGGCGCAACGCGGGGGGAGGCTCAGGCTCGACCCAGGCCTCGGCGTTGATTGCCTCTAGCTCTTTTTTCTTGCGGCCAAGCTCGGCTTCCAGCTTCTTGACCTGGCTCACCAGCGCCTGAAGCTCTGGTTCGAGGGCGACACCGCGCTCCGACAACTCCATCACCTTCGCGCCGATGCCAAACAGCTTTTCGTCGGCCTGCTCCTGGAGCCGGGTCGCTTCCGAGCGAATGCGGTTGGTCCGCAGCAACTTGTCGGCCTCGAAGCCGATGCGGTCCAGTCCCTTGCGTAGATGGTGGCCTAGCTGCTGCGCGGGGCTGGATTCGGCCTGCGGGTCGGGCGGCTGTCCTTGTTGGTTGTCCATGTGTCTACTCGCTTCTGAATGTTGGTAGTGTGGTCGCAATATGTACGCGGCGCACCTCAGCGGGGTCGCAGTGTGGTGCGCGCGGACCGCGCCCAGCCCGCCCGGAGCGGCTCGCCACCGAAAATGACGCTGCTGGAGCGCAAGGCTACGCTCTGCACCAGACCCAGTCCCAGGAGGATGCTCATGAGGGATGACCCGCCGTAGCTGATGAAGGGTAGCGGGATGCCGGTAACGGGCATCAGGCCGATGTTCATGCCCACGTGGATGAACACCTGCATGCCAATCCAGACGGCCACGCCCACCGCGATGAAGCTGCCGTAGGCGTCGGGGGCGCGGGAGGCGACCACCAGGCAGCGCCACACCAGGATGAACAGCAGGGCCATTATGCCACACCCCCCGATGAAGCCGAACTGCTCGGCCACCACAGAGAAGATGAAGTCGCTGTACTGCACCTTGAGGAAGTCGCCCTGGGTCTGCATGCCGTTGAGGTAGCCCTGCCCGAACAGGCCGCCTGAGCCTATGGTGATGCGCGTCTGGATCAGGTTGTAGCCTTCGCCGTACATGTCAGCCTCCGGGTTCAGGAAGGTCAGGAGACGGCTACGCTGGTAGTCGTGCATCACGTAGTTCCAGAAAACGTAGATGGCCGGTATGGCGGCGAGGCCAAACATGATGAACGTGCGGGCGGGCACCCTGGCGGCCACGGTCATGCCGAGGAAGATGAAGATGAGCATCGAGCCGGTACCCATGTCCGGCTGTTCCAGCACGATGCCCGCCGGGATCATCACCAGCAGGCCCGCCCCTACGAACCACTTGATGCGGTGCATCTCGTTCTCGTGGGCGGCAAGGAACTTCGCCAATACGAGGATGACGCTCAACTTGGCAAGCTCGCTCGGCTGTATCGGGAAGAGGCCCAGGTTGATCCAGCGTTGCGAGCCGTATTCGACCATGCCCAGCACGGCCACAAGCGCCAGCAAGCCAATTACAACCATGAAGAACGGTATCGTGAGGCTTTCTAGCATCCGGTAGTCGAAGCGAGCGATTGCAAGCATCAGCACGATGCCGATGGCGGCGTAAATCATCTGCCGCGTCACGAATTCGTTCAGGGAGAACGAGGTAGCGCCGCTGGCGTTGGTGGCGCTGAATACCATGACAATGCCGAGCGCCGCTGCAAGCAGGGTGCACAGTATGAGAGGCAGGTCTATGTTGCTTATGCTGGCGGCGCGCAAGAATTAACTACCCTTTACAGCTACATTAGCCGAGTGTAACAGGTCCCTAGATGATAACACATGCCACCGCCAAAGCAAAAGGTGGCCTGGCACGAGTTTCCCCAGATTAGCGACCGTGTGAAAGTCACACAGCGGCGACCACCGTCCCGCCTGTCATCCTGAGCGTAGCGAAGGATCTAAAGAAGGTGGTGTGTGGAGGCTGTTGCATTGTCGGATTATTGTTAGCGCCGCTGATGGTGCTGATGTTCGATATGGAGGCGTGGGCAGCATCTGAGATCCTTCGCTACGCTCAGGATGACAGGGGTTGAGTCTGGTCGCCGCTACTTGAGGCACTCTACTTTGGCATTACCCGGATCGCATACGATGCCGCTATTGACAGCACGCACGCTTGCATCTATAATCGGGCACTGGGGGTGCTTGCATGAAATTGGTGCTCGCGGTCGTGTCGAACCAGGCTGCAGAAGGGATAACGGACGGCTTACTGGCTGCCGGCTTCCGCGCGACTCGGCTCGCCTCCACAGGTGGCTTCCGGCGCGAGGGCAACACCACTATCATGATGGGTGTGGAAGACGACGACATAGAGCCGGTGCTCGCGCTCCTGCGTTCGGGCGTGCAGAACAAGAAGACGCCCGTGGTCCTCGACAGTAACGGGCAGCCGACCGGGCGCGGCGCTGTGTTCGTCCTCCCCCTCGAAGGCCATTTTCATCTCTAGCCTCCGGCGCTTCCTCGAACTAACCGCCTCTTTCCCCTAACCTGAAAGGTCTCAGAATGCGCGTAACCCTGACAGATATGGCGCATGGCGGCGACGCCGTGGGCCGCGATCCCGATTCCGGCATGGCGGTGTTTGCCTGGCCGGGTATCACCGGCGAAGACGTTGACGTGGAGGTCAACTGGCGGCGGCCCAACCTGGTGCGCGGGCTTGTGACCGAGATACACGGTGCCTCCGACCTGCGCGTGGAGCCGCCATGCCCCTATTTCGGCTCGTGCGGCGGGTGCCAGTGGCAGCATATCAACTACGGGGGCCAGCTTCAGTTCAAGCACGGCATTCTCCGCACGCAACTCGCCCGCCTCGGTGGAGTGGCCGATCCCGGAGCGGTTATGAAGGCACCCGTGCCCTCGCCAAAGGACTTCAACTACCGCAACACCTCGCACTTCGCCATTGACGGGCAGGCGCGGTCGCTGGCCTACTTCAGGCGCAACAGCCACGAGATGATCGCGGTGCAGGAATGTCCCATATCGAACGTCGGCATCAACGCCATGATCTCGCGGCTCAACGCGCTGCTGGCTCAAAGCCCCAGCGCCGACGACCTGGAGATGGAGCCACGCGGGATAATGCGCGTGTGGAAGATTGTAGTCAGGCACAGCGAGGCGACCGGGCAGACGGTGGTTATTTTCCACACGCGTCCCCGCGGCACGGTCACGCCCCAGCCTAAGCGGGGCAGGCAGGGTAGGGCGCAGGCGCAGGGGCAGGAGCGGCCGGACGAAGGACCGAACATGGACGAGAACCTGCAAGCCAGCCCGGTCTTTCCGATGAGGCGTCGGGACGTGAAGCGCGCCCTCCCCCAGCTTGCCGCTTCGGACGGGCGGGACGAACAGTTGGCCCTTACCGTGGTCGAGGTGATGGACGACGGCACCATAAACCTGCTGGGCGTCACCAGGGAAGCGGCCTCGGAGACTGCCGAGGCGGTAGCGGAGACCCTCACCGGGGCCTACATAGGCGACCAGGGCGAGGGTAGCGACATGGGGCGGACTGCTCCACCCCTGGGCGCATGGCTGGAACGGCTCGGTGGCAGGAACTACTGGGTCGCCCCGGAGGCTTTTTTCCAGGTGAACACCGGCGGGGCCGAGGCGATGCTGGCTGAGGTGCTGGCGGGCCTGCCATCCCGCATGGAGCTGCTGGTAGACGCCCACGCGGGGGTGGGCACATTCGCGCTGGCTCCGGCGGGTCGGGCCGACAAGGTTGTGGGGTACGAACTCGCTGGACCTTCCGTGGCGAGCGCCCGCTGGACCGCGCAGGTAGGCTCTATCTCCAACGCCGAGTTCCGGCAAGGCCCGTCGGAGCGCCTTTTCGCCGCCATGCCCGATGCCATGCGCCCCGACGCTGTGGTCCTCGACCCCCCAAGGTCCGGTTGCGCTCCGTCGCTGCTGCGCGAGGTAATACGCCGGGAGGTCCCGCGCCTGGTGTACGTGTCGTGCGAGCCTGGCACGCTGTCCCGTGACATCAGGGTGCTTTCCTCCCACTACGCTCTTACCTCCACGCGTGTAATAGACATGTTCCCCCAGACCTACCACATCGAGTCTGTATCGGTGCTGGAACTTAGGTAGTTTCCGGTGAACTATTGCTTTGCCGTATGCGATCAGACCGGCAAGTCAGGCCAGAACATGCGCCGCAAAACAGCAGCCATTGGCGAACTGCTCCAGGTGTCGATGCTTCCGAATTGCAACCCGACGCTGAAAGTGCTACTTACGTTGTGAGCACCGTCAGTTGCTGAGTCCTCACCGCCCGAGGGTGTCATACCTGATGGCGGTGCAGCCCCAGGTGGTCGGCGTAAGAAGCTTCGCAGCCACTCTGCTATCCCGTCGAGCACATCGTTCTGGACTCCAAGCATAAAGTTAGCACCGGCGATCATTGCCAGCTTCAACCAGTCTATAGGCGAATGCCAGGGAAATAGAAGCAGTTCGCCTAGCATCAGCAAGAGAAAACTGCCCGCGCGGGTGCCGCTACAATTAATCTGGCCTCGGCAGTAGAAAAGCCCCAGCGTTGCTGCCAACATCATGGACACTCCGACAAATGGCACTGTAGCATCATGTTCCACGGCAAATCCCCCTTATTGTCGGATTCTTTCTAAGAACTCGCTGCTCATCAATGATGTGCATAGTTTAGACGCACAAGCAGGCCAACCGTCATCCAAATGTACTAACTAGCGCCACTAAGGCGGTTGGGACTCTTGAGAAAAGAGACTCGCCTTAATTTACTCCGAATCGGATGACACTTGTGCGTTTTCTGCGTCTATACTAAATAGAACCGGGCTCAGGCCCGGCGAAACCCGAACTTCAGGTAGGCGGATCGCCTTGCGAAAGAGGTTGACTATGTCGCCGTACTTCATGTCACGGCTAGGGAAGCAGCGTTGGCGGCGAAAGCAGGCTAACAGAGCGCCCGCAACTGCGGGCCCTCCAGGGCCGGTAACCGCGGCAACACTCTACGAAGAGCACGGCGCAAAGCTGCTGGGCTTCTTAATTGAGCTGCTTGGGAGTAAGCAGGATGCCGAGGATGTATTACATGACACGTTCGGTCGCCTGATGAACCACAAATGGAAGAAGCCCGTGTGGAAAACGATACTCTACCGCGTGGCGACCAATCGCGCTTACGACATGATGCGGAGGCGAAAGAACGACGGCACCGAGACGGATATGGAAACCCTCTCTATGGAGTTGCGCCACCCAGGTGAGCAGCCGGGAGAGGAACTCGTAAGAAAGGAACTCGTTGCCGACCTGAACTGGGCGTTGCAGCAACTTTCCTTTAATCAGAGAGCCTCTGTTCTCCTGACTTTGTATGGTCACACAACGAAGGAGATTGCTAGCATCTTGAAAGTGACACCAGGAACAGTACGGAACCTCCGCTCTGGAGGACACGAGATGTTGCGATTTATTTTGTACAAGCTGGAGGTCACCAATGAGTGCTAACCGGCAGGCATATCTACTTGATATGTACTATAGAGCCCTCAAGCGTGATACTCAGGCACCCCCACCTGATGGTCTTGATAAAGAGATTGCGGCAATTGCGCAGTCCCTTACCAGCCATGTAAGGCTGCCCGAACCGTCGCCTGGTGAGATGGAGCGGCTAAAGGCCAGGATATTCACAGGCGAGAGTATGGCGAGCACTGCCGTCACGTGCCGGTGTCCTATCTTGCGCAGGAGTGGCTTTCAATGCCAAGCCTGCCCCAGGAACAACAACTATTTCACCCAGCTAGGGCAGCAACAAGACCGCGAACTTCCATTTGAGGATGGCTCGGCACTTAACGAATATCCCCAGAAGGAGCCCTCAGGCAACTGGTATGAATCGGAAGCAGCATATGCCTTGCCCGGCGATGGCAGCACCGTGGCTATACGGAGGGAGTTACCTCGGGTTGTGTCTCCCACAGGCTTGCTGCCCGCTGATCTGGATTGAGCTGGTCAAAACCTCACAATCTTAGTAGGTAAGTAGCAGGCATTTTACGTCAGGCGTGTACTTGCAGTCGGTCAATACGAGTTCTGGACGATGATATTTCCACCGATTTTTGCTAACAGTCCGCTCATGTGGTATAATGCCAGACAGTGCGGAAAGTATGCATTTCCAAGCAATTGGGATGTGCCGCGCTGTTGTAATATCCCTTACCTTTCTGCTCCGAACGGCCCTGGAGACTTCACACCCCTCCAGATTTACGGCGACGGGGCAAGCCCATAGAGAGGAGGTGTGAAAAGTAAATGCGTGACTACGAACTGATGTATATTGTCCGGCCCACGGTAGGTGACGAGGAATTCCCCGCCGCCACCGAGCGCGTTGACGGCATTATCGCCAACCTCGGCGGTGAAGTCGCTGACAAGCAGCCCTGGGGCAAGCGCCGCCTGGCATACCCTATCGACAGGCATGAAGACGGATTCTACGTCGTGGCGCGGGTGAGGCTCGAGCCTGGCAGGATTGCCGCGCTGGAAGAGCAGCTTCGCATATCCGACGACGTTATCCGGCACGTGGTTGTCGAGCCTGTTGCCCCCCACGTGCCTCGCCCACCCCGCGAGCGTCCAGCCCCGGCAGAGGCGGAAGCGCCCCGCAGATAGTTGCTTTGATTTTGTGAGTGTTTAGCTGATTTTTGAGTGGATGGAGGCAGCAGATGTCAGGTGGCTTGAATAAAGTAATGATTATCGGCAACCTGGGCAAAGACCCGGAGATGAAGTACACCCAGCAGGGTACCCCGATTACCTCGTTCTCGGTGGCGGTCAGCCGCACCTGGAAAGGGCCGGACGGCTCGGCACAGGAAGAGACCGAGTGGTTCCGCGTGGTGGCCTGGGAGCGGCTCGCTGAGCAGTGCAACGAGTTCCTGCGGAAGGGTCGCAAGGTCTTCATCGAAGGACGCCTCAAGACGCGCGAGTGGACCGGACAGGACGGCCAGAAACGCTTCACGACCGAGGTGGTAGCCACTTCCATGATCCTGCTCGATCCGAAGCAGGGCGGGGGCGGTGACTACTCGGGCGGCGGCGGCAACAGCTATCGTGAGGAGCGACAGGCTCCCGCGAGGCAGGGTGCCGGGGCCGGTGCGGGCGGTGGCGGCGGAGCAGGTGGTTTCGGCCACAGCTACGACGACGAGTCTGACCTCGACGTGGACGACATCCCCTTCTAAAATCAGCCTAATCCTCCGCGACTGAATTCAAGTGTGTGCCGGGCCGCGCGCATGCAGCCTCCGTTCGATTCCGAGCGAGGCATATAACTGGTGCGCCCGCGTGCACGTAGCAAAAGGAAGTTAAGAAGGACTATGGCAGACCAGACAGACAACAACACGAATGCAGGTGGGGGGCAGCAGGCTCCCCCGGTGGCACCCACAGGTGGCGGTGCCCCAGGTGGCGCGGGCGGACCCGGCGGTGGTGATCGCCCTGCTGGTGATCGACCCTCAGGCGGCCCCGCTGGATACGGCGGTGGTGGCGGTGGCGGCTTCCGCAGTGGGCCTCGGCCCGGCGGTGGTGGTGGAGGTGGCGGTGGCGGTTTCCGCAGTGGCCCTCGCCCAGGTGGTGCCGCAGGACGGCCGCGCGGCCGTGGCGACCGCTATGTGCCGCGCCGCAAGGTGTGCTCCTTCTGCGTGGACCGCGTGGTGGAGATCGACTACAAAGACGTCGCCCGCCTTCGCCGCTACCTGTCCGAGCGCAGCAAGATCGAGCCGCGCCGCAAGACCGGCACCTGCGCTCGACACCAGCGTGGCCTCAGCGCCGCAATTAAGCGCGCCCGCCACATGGCCCTCTTGCCCTATGTAGGTCCCCACGCTCGATAGAAGGAGAAGACATCTGAAACGTGAAACGTGAGGAGTAACACGTAACGCGTAACACGTAAATGGTGCGCCATTCAGCGACTCTGTTCACATAGGGCCACCTGGTTGGTTGTAGCACCTTCACGAGTTACGCGTTACGTGTTACGTGTTACGTGTTACTCCTTACATTTCCCGTTTCAGAATCCCCACTATGGCAAAGAAGAAGAAGCTTCAGTCTCAAGCGCCGGTGCCGTTGACGCGCGGGCAGCTTTCGCGCGCTCAACGGGAGCAGCGCAGGATTCGTAACCTGTACGCGGCTGCGGTGGTGGTCGGCACGCTCGTCGTGCTGGTGATTGGCCTGGCGGTCATCACCACCTTCATCCTCAGGCCCAACCAGACTGTGGGCAGGGTAACTTTGATCGAGGAGCGCACGATCAACCGCGCCACGTATGACAAGCTACGCCGGTATAACTTGTGGCAGACTATGCAGCAGAACGCCCTCAATCGCCAGATTTCGCAGAGCACCACCGCAGCGGAGGACACTCTGAACGAGCAGCGGCAGCTTCGAAACGTTAGCAACGAAACCGCCCTGGACGAACAGACGGTCGTGAGCCTCGTGAACGCTGAGGTGCTGCGCCAGGGTGCTAAGAGGGACTACCAGATCGACCCGAACAACGAGCAGCTCAAGACTTACACGCTGGAACAGTTCGAGCCGCAGCCTACGCCGCCCCCGACGCCGGAGCCGACCGCCGATCCTTCGACTCCTACGGTGGCGATCACGGCGACACGGACTACAACCTCAACAATTACACCTTCCGCGACCAGGACACGAACCGCAACCCGGACGCCTACTCCTGGATCGCCTACGGCCACGCCCACTCCTAGCGCGACCTTCCCGCCCGTTCCCGGTGCCGAGCAGACGGCGGTTACTCAGTACACGCAGTACGTTACCGCTCTCGACCTGGGTGTGGAGCCTGACTCCGAGAACGGCTATTGCTCCCTTGGCTGCCCTGACATTTCGGAGGACGACTATCTCAACCTGGTAGTTAAGCCGAACTACCTGCGAGAGAAGGTGCTGGAGGTGCAGGCCGCCAGCATAATGACCCAGGTGGAGCATATCCACGCACAGCACATCCTCACCACAACCAAAGAGGGCGCGGACAAGCTGCGCCAGGAACTGCTCGCGGGGGCCGACTTCACGACGCTGGCGAACACCCAATCCAAGGAGCAGCTCGACAATATCGCCCAGGGCGCGCAACCCAACGGTGGCGACCTGGGTTGGTTCCCGAGGGAAAACAGCAACCTGATCGAGACGTTCGTGGAGGGTGCGTGGCCTGTGGCCGTGGGGCAGATCTCCGAGCCGGTGCAGACCACCTTCGGCTGGCACATCATCAAGGTGCTGGAGCGCGACCCCAAGCGCGAGCTTGCCGCCGACATCGTAGAGCGAGTGAAGACCGAGACCTACGATGACTGGTTCGCCAAGATTGTGTCTGAGGCCAGGATTGAGCCGCAGCCTACACCTACGCCCGTGCCGCCGACGCCGGTGGTGAGCGAGCCGTCCTTACCGCCTGCGGTGGTAAGCCCCACGGTTGCCACCAGCGGCACCGTGACAGGCACCCAGACGCTGCCTGCGACAACTCCGGCTACTCCGGCTGCCGGCAGTCCTACGGCCGCGTCAACGACTCGCGCCGGAACGCCCGCAGGTGGTGCTACTACGACTACGACCACGACCACAGCGGCCACGTCTGCCGCAACGGGCACGTCCACGACTGGCGGGGCAGTTGCCACTGGCACGGCTCAGTCCACGGCCACAAGCCAGCCGACTGGCACCGCCGCAGCCGCAGGTACGGCCACCAGACCAGCAGCGACGCCCACACCATGAGGCACCAGTAGCCAGCAATATGAGGGGCGGGGTTCACCCGCCCCTTCTTTGTGCCTGTGGGCTGACTCACCAGTAGCAGCCCAGGTATGGTTAACTTAGTCGGCCCTTGTCATTTCGAACGTAGTCAGAAATCTCGTCCTTAACGGGAATACACCGACCTATTCGTGCTACACAGTGGACGAAAGAAAGGTGGTATTTGGGTGCTGAAGGACGAGATTTCTCACTATGTTCGAAATGACAAAGAAGAGACTTTGGTGCTCAGAAGCCGATCAGCAAGGTCGGGCTACTTCACGTCCCTGCACCACCATGTCCTGTTCTTGCAGTTTGTGAGAAGGGAAATACTGGCAGCAACCAAAGATTGTGAAAAAGTTGACAAAGTCTTCGGGCTTTGATATAATGCGGTCGAAAGCACCGGGACCGGCACGGAAAAGGCAACGGGCGAGCAACTGCGGTCTGGTGTTACGCGGTTGAACGGCACGAAAAGCGTGTGCTATAATTCCGGGTCTATCTCCAGGCAGAGGCTGCCGGAAAGTACGAGGACTCGTGAGAGCAGGCACACGATATGCAGGATAGCGGAACCACTGAGCAGGAGCAGGGTAGCGAAGTCACCGCGGGTGGTGACCTCGGCAGCACCCTCAAAGACGACGGCATGGCCCAGTCGTTGGCGTTTGCCGCGCAACTAGGTTTCGCGATTGCTTGCCCGATGGTGGCCTTCATCGGGGGCGGGGCGTGGCTCGACAACAGGTTCGACACTGTGCCCTGGTTGCTTTTCGCGGGCATCCTGCTCGGTATCCTGGCAGCCGCGGGCACACTTTACCAGGTGATGCGAGCGCAAACCAGCCGTCTGGAACGCAACAAGCGTCCGCGAGCGCCCTACAAAGTAGAAGGGCAGTCGAAGGACCTCGGCACGAAAAGTGCAGATAAGCGCGGTCGGAACGGTAGGTAAGTTGGGCCGCTCATATTCAGCAAAGTAGGGGCATAGCGACCCCCGAGCAGGCCAATTCTTGACCGGCAGAGGGCCGGTACACTTCGAAGAGGAAGAAGCCCTTCATGTTAGGTATTCTTTTCCAGGCGAAAGAGGGCGAAGGAGGAGGCATAGACCTCTCGTCCAAGCTCCCCCCCATCAGCATCAAGGCTGAAGTTCTTTTCGACATCCCGACTCCTTTAGGGCCGCTGCATTTTACCAACTCGATGCTGTACACGCTCATCGTGATAGCCGCGTTGGTGCTCTTTTTCGCGCTGGCTACGAGGCGTCTGAGCACGGTGCCCAGGGGCTCGCAGAACTTCGCAGAGGCGATTGTCGAGTTCCTTCTCTCCACCACTGAAGGCACGGCAGGCCGCAGGGTGGGTCGCCGCATCTTCCCCCTGATTGCCACATTGTTCCTGTTCATCATCGTCGCCAACTGGTCGGGTCTCTTGCCGGGCGTCGGCACGATAGGCGGCTGCTACACAGCCCCTGAGGGTGAGGACCATGCCCTCGTGACCAATGTCAAGACGGCGGCCCCCGCCCAGGACCTGGCCCTAGCGCCGCCCCGCGAAGAAGAACACGCCGAGGAAGGGGGCGGGCTGCCAAGCCCCACCGGACATGAATGCCCCGAGGGCACCCACTTTGTGCCTTTCTTGCGAGCGGCCAACGCCGACCTCAACACGACCCTTGGTATGGCGATAATCGCCGTGCTCGTCGTGCAGATAGCCGGTATAGCCTCGCACGGTGTGGGTGGTTACCTCAAGGAACTAGTAACGCCAATATTCCTCGCGCCCATACACATCATGGGCGAGTTCTCGCGCATCATATCGCTGTCCTTCCGTCTCTTCGGCAACATCTTTGGCGGCGAAGTGCTGGTGACGGTCATGTTCGTGCTGCTTGGCAGCGTGTTCGCGGGCTTCGGGGCGTTCATCTTCCTGGGCCTGGAAGTGCTGTTTGGTGCCATACAGGCGCTGCTGTTCTCGATCCTCACCCTGGTGTTCATCTCCAGCGCCGTGGGTGGGCACGGTGGCGGCGGAGGGCACGGTGATGAGGGCCACAGCAGCGTTCACGAGGTCGCGGCTCACCCCGACAAGCCGGGCAGCGGCCAGCGTGTGCCGGACGACCAGGTCTCGGACACTTCGACGCACGTCGGTGGCTAACAAAGAGCGGCAGGAAGTCATTTTGGGAGAAGTGGAAGCGTAAAGCTTCCGGCTCGTTAAGGGCTGAAAGGCCCCACGAGGAGTAGATAAACCAACTACAACTAGGAGGAAAGACTGTGGAGTTGTTGATGTTATTGGGCGTGTTGCTGCAAGAGACCGCGAACGCAGGCGTTACCGATGATGGTGTCAGGTTGATCGCGGCGGGTCTGGCTATCGGCCTGGGTGCGCTCGGCCCCGGCATCGGTCTTGGTATCGGTACGTTCGGCGCGGTGCAGGCTATCTCCCGCAACCCGGACGCCGAAGGCTCGATCCGCCAGGCGATGATCCTGGGTCTCGGTTTCGCGGAAGCGGTCGCTATTTACGCGCTCGTTGTAGCCCTGGTTATCGTCTTCGTGGGTTAAGCTCTCCAGCAAACTATTTTCGCCCTTGTCCCTCTTGCTCATGCGGAGGGACGGGGATCGAAGATGGCAAGCGGCGAGCATGACACCCGTTCTCACATGAAGGGACCACGATATGTTTGAACAGCTAGGCGTGCTGTGGGGAAACCTGCTGTGGCAGATGGCCGCGTTCCTGTTGCTGGTCTTCCTGCTCAATCGTTTCGCCTACCGCCCCATCGTCAAGATGCTGGACGAGCGGGCAAACCGCATCCGCGAGAGCATGGAGCAGGCCGAGCAGATCAGGCTTGACAACCAGAACGCAGCCAAGCGCGCCCAGGAGATACTGTCCCAGGCGCAGCAGGAGACGCGTGAGATACTGGCCCAGGCCAACCAGATGAGCCAGCGCACGATTAGTGCCGCCCAAGAAGAGGCCCGCCAGCAGCGCGAGCGAATCCTGGAGGACGCCCGCACGCAGATCCAGGCTGAGACCCAGCGGGCCAAGGAAGAACTGCGCCGCGAAGTGGGCCGCCTGGCGATCATGGCGGCGAGCAGGGTAGTCGGCAGGTCGCTCGACACCCAGGACCACTATCGACTGGTCGAGGAAGCCCTGGCCGAGGCCGAGCAGACACGCGGTTTCGGTAGAGGATAGAGGACGGATTTGGGAATTAGGATTTCGGATTGCGGATTTGCTGGATATCGCCTAAATCCGAATTCCGAAATGCTAATTCCCAAATGGAGGAAACATGGCGCAACGTGGAGGAGCGGCTCGCAGGTACGCGCAGGCCGTGTTGGACCTGGCAAAGCAGGATAACAGCCTCGACAAGTGGTTGAGCGACTTGAAGGCGATCAACGCCGTGTTCGGCACCGACCGCGCGGTGGAGGCGCTCGAGGACCCAAGGCTGACCCATGAGGCCCAGCAGGAGACGATTGAGCGCCTGGTGCCCAAAGAGGTGACCAACCCGCTTGCCCGCAACTTCCTGCTTCTCCTGGTGCGCCGGCAGCGTCTGGCGCTCTTGCCGCGCATCGTTGAGGTGTTTCAGGAGATGTACAACAAGGAGCGGGGCATCGTGGTCGCGGACGTGACCACCGCCGTGCCGCTGGACGAGGCGCACCAGAGGCGGGTGGCCGAGCAGCTTTCGGGCATCACCGGGGGCAAGACGGTCCAGCTTCGCCTGCACACCGACCCGAGCATATTGGGCGGGATGGTGGCCCGCATCGGTGACGAGCTACTGGACGCTAGCGTGGCAACCCGCCTGGCGACATTGGCCCAAAGGTTGACATAATGAAATATGCTGACTGCTCATGCACGAGCGGATAGCTAAGGATTGATCGCGGGGAAGTACTAGAGGGAGAATAATATGGCTCTACGCGCAGAAGAGATTAGCAAGCTAATTAGCGAAGAGATACAGAACTTTGGGCAGCCGTCCCGCACCGTGAACGTCGGTACGGTGGTGGAGGTTGGTGACGGTATCGCCCGCGTGCACGGCCTCTCCAACGTGATGTCCTCCGAGCTGGTCGAGTTCGAGGTGGAATCGAACGGCACGACCCAGATCATCAGCGGGCTGGCCCTGAACCTGGAAGAGGACTCGGTGGGTATCGTTATCCTCGGCCAGTGGACCGGCATCGAAGAGGGTTCCACCGTTCGCACCACCGGGCGTATCGTTGAGGTGCCGGTGGGTGACGCTCTCCTGGGCCGCGTGGTGAACGCCCTCGGTGAGCCGATTGATGGCAAGGGCGACCTGCCACCCAACATGAGCCGCCGCCCCGTGGAGCGTATCGCGCCCGGTGTGGTGTACCGCCAGAACGTGGACACTCCCGTGCAGACCGGTATCAAGGCCATCGACTCGATGATCCCGATTGGCCGAGGCCAGCGCGAACTGGTGATTGGCGACCGGCAGACCGGCAAGACCGCTATCGCCCTCGACACGATCATCAACCAGAAGGGCGGCGACATGTTCTGCATCTACGTCGCCATCGGGCAGAAGGCCTCGCAGGTCGCCCAGATCGTGGGTATCTTGGAAGAGGCAGGGGCGATGGAGCACACGATTGTCGTAGCCGCCACCGCCTCCGACCCCGCCGCCCTCCAGTACCTGGCCCCGTACGCCGGTTGCGCGATGGGCGAGGAGTTCATGGAGAGCGGGCGCGACTGCCTAATCGTCTACGACGACCTGAGCAAGCACGCCTGGGCCTACCGCCAGATTTCGCTGCTCCTGCGCCGACCTCCTGGACGCGAGGCTTACCCCGGCGACGTGTTCTACCTCCACTCGCGGCTTTTGGAGCGCGCCGCCCGCCTGAGCGAAGAGCGTGGTGGTGGCTCACTGACGGCTCTGCCGTTCATCGAGACCCAGGCCAACGACGTGTCGGCCTACATCCCCACAAACGTGATCTCGATTACCGACGGCCAGATATTCCTGGAGCCTGACCTGTTCTACGCCGGTATCCGGCCCGCCATCAACGTGGGCGTGTCGGTGAGCCGCGTGGGTGGAGACGCCCAGATCAAGGCCTACCGCCAGGTGGCAGGGCGTATGAAGCTCGACATGGCCCAGTTCCGCGAGCTTGCGGCCTTCGCCCAGTTCGGCTCCGATCTCGACAAAGCGACCAAGGCACAGCTTGACCGCGGCCTGCGCATCCAGGAAGTGCTTAAGCAGCCGCAGTACCGCCCGCTGAAGGTAGCCCAACAGGTTGCCATCATCTACGCCGTGACCAACGGCTACATGGACGACGTGCCCGTGGAGCAGATTCGTAGCTGGGAGGAGCAGTTCCACAGCTTCTTAGCAACCGCTCACCCCGAAATCCTTGAGACGATCACCACCGAGAAGCGGCTCTCCGACGAGACCACCGCCGCCCTCGGCAGGGCCATTGACGAGTTCAAGCGCACGGTAAGCATGTAAGAAGAATTTGGGAATTCGGATTTCGGATTTCCGATTTAGTAGGTATCCAATCAAATCCGAAATCCGAAATCCGAATTCCGAATTCCCCGAAGGGTAAAGATGCCAAGTACCAGAGAAATACGCCGGCGCATACGGTCGGCGAAGAACATTTCACAGATTACACGCGCTATGGAGATGGTGGCGGCTTCGCGCATGAAGCGGGCTACCCAGCAGGCGCTGTCGGGGCGTCCATATTCGGAGCGAATCGGTGGGCTGATACGCAACCTGTCGATGCGGTTGGACATGACGGACACCGAGACGCTCAACCCGTTGCTGCTTTCGCGGCCTATCAGGAACATCACCGTTATAGTCTTTTCCGCCGACAAGGGTCTCGCGGGCGCGTTGAACACCAACATCTTGCGCCGGGCGACCCGCTTCATCCTGAACGAGGTGGGCGGGGTGCCGGTGAACGTGGTGGCCGTGGGCCGCAAGGGTCGCGACTTCATGATCCGCTACGGGCGGCCGCTGCTCGCTGAGTTCACCAACCTGGGTGACAGGCCGACCATACAGGATATCAGGGCTATCTCCAGGGTGGTTACGGACGAGTTCGTGGCGGGCCGCACCGACGCCGTGTACCTCATCTATACCGACTTCATCAACACGCTGGTGCAGCGGCCGAACGTCTACCGTCTGCTGCCGATTGACGTGAGCCACGTGGGTGAAGGGGGCGCGCTGCCGGGCATGAACGTGGACGAGCAGGGTGGCGACGACCACACCGAGATAGAGTACGAGTACGAGCCGGGCGACCGCGAAGTGCTGGCCCAATTGTTGCCTCGCTTCATAGAGGTGCGGCTTTACCAGGCGCTGTTGGAGCACCTGGCCTCCGAGCACAGTTCTCGCATGGTCGCCATGCGCAACGCCACCCAGAACGCCAAAGAGATGATTTCCGACCTGACGCTGTCGTACAACAAGCTGCGGCAGGCCAACATCACGAGCGAGATTATCGAGGTATCGAGCGGCGCGGCTGCGCAGGCCCGGTAGTAAGGTAATACGTAACACGTAACGCGTAACTCCTATTGAGAACCTGCGTCGCGGCGGTTACAAAGCAAGGATTGCGAGTTACACGTTATGGCACGAATTTACCAACCTAAACCTACCAGCACCAAGTTCCTTGAGGGGGCCACCGGGGGGTTGCTCGGCGGGCTGGCGTTCGCGCTGGTGATGCTGCTTGCGGACTTTCTCACGCCGCAGCGGCCCTGGTGGTCCACCTTCTGGCTGATCGGGTCGATTGTTACGGGCACGCCGCTGGCAGAGATCAACCGCTTGAACATAGTCACGCAGTTAGTGGGACTGGTGCTGCACCTGCTGGTGTTTACACTGCTAGGGGTGGGCCTGGTGCAGTACGTGCCGCTGTTTAGGAAGTTCAAGATAGACAGGATATTGGGCGGCGCGATTTACGGGGTTATCATCTTCTTGACGGTGTACTGGTACCTGTTGAGCTTCCTTAGCGCCACAGTCGCCGCCAACATGAACCTGATAGCATTGTTCGTAGCTTCGGTCCTGGGAGGGGCCGTGATGGGCTGGTGGCTCAAGCGGGCCGCGCAGCCGAAAGCAGCCACGCAGGCCGCTTAAGAGTGTAAGTAATAGCAGGGTTTCCTAGCCAAAGGAGATAAGGAACTATGGTAGCAACAGAAACGCCAAGAGGAGCAACGGGTACTAGGGGAGCGACTGGACGAATCGTCCAGATAACCGGCCCGGTGGTGGACATCGAGTTCCCGCCCGACCAGTTGCCGGAGATCTACAACGCGATTGAGATCCCCATTACTGGAGAGACGGCGCGCGAGGGGGTAGGGCAGGAGGCAAGCGGCTCGGCTGCCCGCGACCGCGTAATCTGCGAAGTGCAGCAGCACCTTGGCAACGACTGGGTGCGCAGCGTCTCCATGACCACAACGGACGGCCTGCGGCGCGGCATGCCCGCCTATGACACCGGCACCTCTATCACGGTACCCGTAGGCGAGGGTACGCTTGGGCGCATCTTCAACGTGACGGGCGACCCCATCGACGAGCGCGGCCCTTCCGCCGCGACCGAGCGCTACTCGATTCACCGCCCGGCCCCCCGCTTCGAGGACCAGTCAACCGTGGCCCAGATCTTCGAGACGGGCCTCAAGGTGGTAGACCTAATCGCGCCCTTCTCCAAGGGTGGCAAGATTGGTGTGTTCGGCGGCGCTGGCGTGGGCAAGACAGTGGTTATCACGGAGCTTATCAACAACGTGGCCCGCCAGCACGGTGGCTACTCGGTGTTCTGCGGCGTGGGTGAGCGCACCCGCGAAGGCACGCAACTTTACAAGGAAATGGAAGAAGCCGGCGTGCTCGACAAGATGGTGATGGTGTTCGGGCAGATGAACGAGCCGCCCGGTGCCCGCCTGCGCGTAGGTCTGACCGGCCTCACGATGGCCGAGTACTTCCGCGACACGCAGGGTTCCGACCTACTGGTGTTCATTGACAACATCTTCCGCTTCGTGCAGGCGGGTTCCGAGGTGTCGGCGCTGTTGGGCCGCATGCCCTCCGCCGTGGGCTACCAGCCGACCCTAGCCCAGGAGATGGGCCAGCTACAGGAGCGCATCACCTCCACCAAGAACGGCTCCATCACGTCGGTGCAGGCCATCTACGTGCCCGCCGACGACTACACCGACCCGGCACCGGCCACCACCTTCGCCCACCTCGACGCGACGATCAACCTGGAGCGCAGCCTCGCGGCCCAGGCCCTCTTCCCGGCGGTGGACCCGCTGGCCTCCACGTCCCGTATCCTCGACCCGCGTATCGTGGGCCAGGAGCACTACGACGTAGCCAGGAACGTGCAAAGGGTGTTGCAGCGGTTCAAGGACCTCCAGGACATCATCGCCATCCTCGGCATCGAAGAGCTTTCCGAAGAGGACAAGCTGACGGTAGCCCGCGCCCGCCGCATCCAGCGCTTCCTCTCGCAGCCGATGTACACCGCAGCTGCGTTCACCGGCCTCGAAGGCCAGTACGTGCCCATCGCAGAGACGGTCCGCGGCTTCCGCGAAATCCTCGACGGCAAGCACGACACGCTACCGGAGCAGGCTTTCTACATGGTAGGCGGCATCGAGCAGGCGGTGGAGAAAGCAGCCCAGATGCAGGCTGGTGGATAGACCTGAAAAGTAACACGTAACACGTAACCGGGCGTTGCTCAGTTGTTACGTGTTACGTGTTACGTGTTATCTTCAAGCGGCACGTTTCAGCCATACCGTGTATAATGACACCGCATGCACCTACCGGAGAAGGAAGGTCCAGACATGCCTTTGACACTTGAGATTGTCACAGCCGAGAGGCTGGTGTTTAGTGACGACAACGTAGATATGGTGGTCGCACCGTCGGTGGAGGGGGAAGTAGGTATACTTCCCCACCATGCGCCGCTGCTGACCCTCCTGCAAATCGGTGAGCTTCGCGTGAAGAAGGGAGCCGACGAGCAGAGCATCGTGATCGCGGGCGGTTTCCTTGAAGTGCTGAACAACAGGGTGACTATACTTGCGGACGTGGCCGAACGCGCAGAGGAGATCGACGCCGCCGCGGCGGAAGACGCGAGACGCAGGGCACAGGACGCCCTCGCCAATCGCGGCGCGACGGCCGATCTTGCCAACGCCGAAGCCGCTATGCGCCTCGCCTCGCTACGCCTGAGGGTAGGACAGCGCCGCCGGAGGTTGCGCCAGGAGGAGGGGTAATTGCTGGGTCGCTCCATTGGAATCGATCTGGGTACGGCCAACGTCCTTGTTTTCGTAAGAGGCAAGGGCGTTGTGTTGAACGAACCATCTGTGGTAGCTATTTCCACGAGGGACGGCAGGGTGAAAGCGGTGGGCCGGGCGGCCTACGACATGCTTGGTCGCACGCCCGACACGGTTGAAGTCGTGCGGCCCATGCAGAACGGGGTCATATCGGACTACCTCGTCACCGAGGCGTTGCTCAAGGCGTTCATCGCCAAGGCGCTGGGGCGCTTCAGCATGTTCAAGCCGAAGGTGATGATCTGCATCCCGGCGGGCGTGACGAGCGTCGAGCGTAGGGCCGTGCGCGACGCGGCGATGCAGGCCGGGGCGCAGGAAGCCTACCTGATACGCGAGCCGCTGGCGGCGGCCATTGGCGCGAGGGTGCCGGTCGACTCGCCTACGGGCAGTATGGTCGTTGACATCGGTGGCGGCACCACTGAAGTGGCCGTGATCGCGCTCAACGGTATCGTGGTGAGCACCTCGGTGCGCGTGGGCGGCGATAAACTGGACCAGGCTATTGCATCTTATATCAAGCGCAAGTATAATCTTCTAATCGGAGATCGCACCGCCGAGCAGTTGAAGATCGAAATCGGCAGCGCCCTTCCACTCGATCCTGATGACGAGCTTTCTATGGAAGTGCGCGGGCGAGACCAGGTAGCTGGCCTGCCCCGGACGATAGAGGTCCGAACCAACGAAGTCGTGGAAGCGTTCTCCGAGCCGCTTGAGCAGATCGTAGGCGCGGTACGGACTGTGCTAGAGAAAACACCGCCTGAGCTTGCCTCGGACATAATCGACCGGGGCATGGTGATGACGGGTGGTGGAGCGCTCCTGAGGCACATTGACGAGCTGCTCACGCAGGTGACCGGCATCCCGTGCTTCATCGCCGATAACCCGTTGGCGTGCGTCGCGGTGGGCACCGGTATGGCGCTTGAGAATCTGGAAGTCTTGAAAGACTCCCTTACGGACGACTAGGGACAGGGGTTTCGCAGTCAGGTCGTTCGTAAATAGCCCCTGTTCCCTGGCCCAGGACGGCATGTCAGGCGTACCTGCAAACCGGACCTGGATTCGGCCAAAACTTCATATTTATTAGGAGGAGTCCGATGGCGAACGTGGTATTCGACGGCGTTTACAAGCGTTACGGCCCCGTAGTAGCGGTCACCGACCTGAACCTTGAGATTAAGGACAAAGAGTTCATGGTGCTGGTTGGACCCTCGGGTTGCGGCAAATCAACTGCTTTGCGCATGATTGCCGGCCTGGAAGAAATCTCGGACGGGGCAATTTCCATTGGCGGCCGCGTTGTGAACAACGTCGCCCCCAAGGACCGGGACATCGCGATGGTGTTCCAGAACTACGCACTTTACCCCCACATGAACGTGTTCGACAACATGGGTTTCGCCTTGAAGCTGCGCCGCATGCCCAAGGACCAGATCAAGTCGCGCGTCGAAAGCGTGGCCGACGGTCTGGGACTGAAGCACCTGTTGCAGCGCAAGCCCCGCCAGCTATCCGGCGGCCAGAGGCAGCGCGTGGCTCTAGGCCGGGCCATCGTGCGCGAGCCTCAAGTCTTCCTCATGGACGAGCCGCTGTCGAACCTCGACGCCAAGATGCGCGTGGAGACCCGCGCCCTCATCAGCAGGCTGCACCAGCGCCTCCAGACCACCACCGTGTACGTGACCCACGACCAGGTGGAGGCTATGACGATGGGCGACCGTATTTCGGTGATGAAAGACGGCTTCCTCCAGCAGGTAGATACTCCCCGCAACATCTTCAACAACCCGACGAACATGTTCGTGGCTGGCTTCATCGGTAGCCCTCCCATGAACCTGTTCACGGTCAACGTGGAGCAGGCGGACCAGAACGTCTACCTGACTGTTCCCGGGGCGGCGACCGGCCAGGAGCCACCGATCCGGCTGCGGGTGCCCGACAAATTCAGGGCACAGCTCTTGCCTTTCAGTGGTAGGCAGGTGTCGTTCGGCATCAGGCCGCAGGACATCCACGATGCGCGCTTCGCGAAGGGCATGCTGGACGAGGGCGATAACCCTGAGGACCTCTCCATCGTGCGCTCGAAAATCGACGTGGTGGAGCCGATGGGCTCGGAAGTGTTCCTCTACCTGCTCAACGGCCAGACGTCGTTCGTAGCCCGCGTGGACGCCCGCACCGAGGTGGAGCCTGGCTTCGTACATGAAATGGCATTCAACATGGACAAGATGCACGCCTTCGACCCTGATACCCAGGTGTCGTTGATCGACAAGAGCAAGTACATGTAACGTGGGGCGTGCAGAACTAGAGGAGGTTTGTTCTTTCTAATGTCAGATGGTAAGACGTATTCACTGGTCGTAGAACCACGTGAGCAACTGAAGAAGGCCAGCCGCAAGCTGAACCGCAAGGGGCTGGTCGCTGGCGTGGTCTACGGCCACAACGTAGAGGCGCAGACTGTGCAGGTGGAACAGCGCGAGTTCGACCGCGTGTACCTGCGCGCCGGCAGCAACAGCCTGGTGGACCTATCGGTGGGCGAGGGGACGGAGGCGCGCAAGGTGTTCATCCACCAGGTGCAGCGCAACCCGCAGACCCATACGGTCCGCCACGTAGACTTCCTAGTCGTGAACCTCCGCGAGGAGATCACCTCGACCGTGCCGCTGGTGCACGTGGGCGAGTCGCCAATAGTTGCCCAAAACGAAGGCGTGCTGCTGTCCCAGTTGGACCATGTGCTGGTCCGGGCGCTGCCGATGGACCTGCCTTCCCTCATCGAAGTCGATATGACGGTTCTCGATGAGATAGGCAAGTCGATCCATGTGTCCGATCTCACAATACCAGGCAACGTGACGCTGTTGACCTCACCGGAAGAGATGGTCGCACGCGTTGTCGAGATGCAGCTTGAGCCTGAGGAGGTCGAAGAGGCCCCCGAAGATGCTGAAGCGGCCGCCGACGAAACCGAGGCCGGTGGCGCTGAAGAGGGTGCCGCGGCTGAAGGTGGAGAGGACGAGAGCTAAGTCCGGTTCTGCACACATGACAAGGAGGTTGCAATAGCTGCAACCTCCTTGTCATGTCGGCAGCTTTGCAACTATCCATCACTAAGCGCGTATATAATACATACCGTAATCATGGAGAACCATAAATGACCAGGATAATTTTCGATATCGCGAATACATTGCTAACGATCATCATGCTGGCGATCATCATCCGGGCTTTTCTATCGTGGGTCTACCCGGTGGGGCGCGACCCCTGGACGAAGATATTGCTGGACCTCACCGAGCCGATTCTGGCACCCATACGCTCGGTAATGATGCGCATACTGCCCATCCCGATTGACCTTTCTCCCCTGGTAGTAATCCTGCTCATCCAGTTGCTCCAGAGCATGCTGGCAAGGGCGTACTTCGGCAGAGGGTTCTAGCAGGACGGCCCGACTGAACGTAGCTCAACAGTAATAAAGACCCGTAGCACACAACGCGCTACGGGTCTTACCTTTCGCTCAAGAACTGGACTTCTCGGAAGCTGAGCCTATCTCAAGAAGCACCTTAGGAGGAGAAGAGCACATGAGTCGGACCTTGTCATTTCGAACGCAGTGAGAAATCTCGTCCCTCACTGGGATGTCACACCTTTCTTAGGGCACGTTGTTGCTGAAGGGAAGGTGGTATTTGGGTGCTGAGGGACGAGATTTCTCACTGCGTTCGAAATGACAAGGTCGGGGCTTTGGGTCATAATCAGGCGCTGCGATTCTTACTAAGGATTTTACTCGGGGCTGTCCTCCATCGAGGGGTTGCCGGGTTCAAGTTGGTTGGTATGCTTCAGGTATTGGTAGACCATCTGGCTCAACTCGGCGCGGGTTATCTCGGCCGTGGGCCGGAAGTTGCCCTCTTCGTCGGGCGCGATGATGCCGTGCGCGAAGGCCGTCTCCAGGTAGACAGCGCCGGGGTAGCCGGAGGGCACGTCCAGGAAGATGCCTGAATAGTCGTATTCCGGCTTCCAACCGGCGGCCTGCACCCAGTTCCTCACCGCCTCGGCCCGGAGGACGCCCTCGTTCGGCTTGAACGTGCCGTCGGTGTAGCCCCGCATCGCGCCGCGTGCCACCGCCGTTTCTACGTACGTGAAGAGCGCGCTATCCGCCGGTACGTCGCTGAACCTGCCGTCCGGGGGCTTTATCAAGGCCCACTTCATCACGACCGCAAGGAACTTGGCGAACTGCGCCCGCGTGACCTCGGCGCGGGGCTTGAAGGAGCCGTCCGAGTAGCCCGCAATGATGCCCTGGTCGCTGAGCGTCTCAATCGCCTCGGACGCGGGGTCGGTGAGGGGCACGTCGTTGAAGCGGGAAGCGGCCTGCACGACCACTTCCTGCCGCGACACGTTCCCTGCGGCGTCGGACGCGCTGACGTGGATTATGAAGTCGCGTCCCTCGACCTGTACCGTCGCTGTGAAGACACCCCCGGCTTCCTGGGCGCGAGTGTCGTTGACGGCTACGAAGGCCCCCGGCTCGGTCTTACCCTTCACCAGCACCGGTCCAGGCTGGACCCGCGCCCCATGCGCCGGCGTGTCGATAATGAGAGCGGGCGGGCGCATATCGACGGTGGTGTAAGCCTGAGCCTTGTCGGGCCAGGGTTCCACGTTGCCCGCCCCATCTCTCGCCCGCGAGCGGAACTCGTAGGTGTAGCCATCCTGCCCCTCAAATACCGCCTGGGTCTGCGCGGTGGCCGACTGCCAGTCGGTCCAGTTGCCGTTGGGAGCGATGCGCGACTGGACATCGTAGGAGGCCAGGCCGGAGCCGCCCGCCTCGTCCTCGCCCGCCCAGCGCACCAGGAACTCGGGGTTGTTGCTGTAGATCGGCATGGGCAGCACCGAGGACACCGGGGCCTTCTTGTCGCCTGGGCTGCGCCCCAGCACCACGTCCAGGCGCAGCGGTGCGGAGGTGCCCTGGTCCGCGAACCAGCCCTGCCCCTCGCGGTACATATCCCATATGAGCACATACTTGCCGTTGAGCGCGGGCACGCTCAGTTTCGCGGTGACTGCCAGGGTGTCAGCGAACGGCACGTTGCGGGGCAGTGGCGTACGAGCCTCCGGCGCGCCCTTTACAGGCTGACCGCTCTCGGTGAACCAGCGATAGCCCACCGAGACGGCACCTTGCCCCTGCGCGGGCCATGTAAGCGAGCCGGAGTTGCGCACGGTCAGCTTGACGTTGAGAGTAGTTCCTGGGTTCAGGTTGCCCGGCGTGTCGTGCTGGGTGAAGGTGGCCCTGAGGGGCGGTTGTTCGGCCACAATGGAGTCTCGTATCTTGGGCAGCATGTCCCACAACCTGTCGCCGGGGCACGTGGACGAGTTGTAGTCGCGCCCACAGGCGTTGCCTTTGAAGTCGCGGTGCCCGGCGATTGTGGGGCGGGTGTAGGTCACGACGCCGCCGCAGTTTGTATAGCCAGTGATGGGGCCGGAACCGTGCGGGTCGATGCCGCGCTGGGTAGCCTTCCACGAAATGAGGTCTATCAAGGCCGACTGTGCGGCGGTGCTGGGTGCCACCGCCATGAAGTTGCCTATCATGCCCACTCCCATGGCCCCGGTGTTGAAGGGGTAGGAGTGCCCGCCTTCCACGTCGTCGCCGCCGAACCGACCCTCGTAGATCACGCCGTTGGGGTCCACCAGGTAGTTGTAGCCGATGTCGCCCCAGCCGCGAGTGTTCGCATGGTAGTACCAGATGGCGCGCACGCGGGCCGCCCAGTCGGTGTCGTTGTTGGGCGTGGCCGTATGGTGGATGATGATGTGCGTTACCCGCCGGTACTTGGGCTTCCACCTGGGGCTGCTCTCGCCGTCGGGTGCTCCCCAGTCCGTGCGGGGCACGACCCTCGGCTTGGGCACGTCACCCGGCGCGCTCTGGATTGTGGCGGACTGCCCCTTCGGAGGACTGGCCGTCACCCCGGCGTCAATGAAGGTGTAGGTCAGCTCGTGGAAGACTGGAGTGCGGTTCAGGTTGTTGGTGCTCAGCGTGACGCGGCTCTGGACGAAGCGGTGGGTGCGCTCGGCCTGCGGCACCGATATGGTGGAGGCATAGGTCCGCGTCACGACATCCATCGGCATGATGTCTTCCAGGTCGGCAGGCTCCCAGTCGCTCCAGACCTGGCCGTCGCGGCTCGTGCGCAACTCCACCAGCACGTAGGTCTGCTCCGGCACCTCGGCCCACCAGTGGGGAGCAACGTCGGTGAAGTCGAACGGGGCTTCAATCACGCCGGAGGTGAAAGTCTCTCTATGTTTGCCCGCAGGTAGCTTCAAACTGCTTCCAGGCCCCTGAGTGGCGGTGGAAGCCTTCTCTACGCTGTTCACTGCGAAGCCCGAGGTAAATGAGCCTGCACCTAGAGTGTGGTCGGCCCCACGCACCTGAGGCTCCGAAGAAGCCTGTGCCCGGACGGTGGCAGCGGCGGGCGCGCTCGAACTAACAGCCAGGATCGCGAGCAGGACCAGGGAGACAAGTGATACGAACCCAGGAAGCCTGAACAGAGGGTGCCGCAAGTGATAGGAACGAGGCGGGCGATATGAGCGCGTAACGCTGTGTGTGTGACGGCTGCGCCGTAAGCGCATGAAGAAGCCTCCGCTTTGGTGCACGAAGAAAGGGACCAAAGCCGAGTATATTGTGGAAACAGGGTGCCGTCAACGACGGGTGGGGTCGCTTGACGACATAGCGCACATCGGTGGCTCACAAAGTAGGGGTTGTGACGGTGACAAGGTGTGAAGGCGACACGATGCGAAGGCCGACGCCCGGCGATTGAAATCGCGGGCTACACCTTGCAAAGTCTGCCCTTCGGCAGACTAGTTCAACGCAGGCGACCTTATAGTATCTAATGACATATATCAGTCCCCGAAGGGGACTTTGCAGGGTGTAGCCCGCGATTTCAATCGCCGGGCGTCCCCTGGCGACAATGACGGAAGTGAGGAACCACTCGCATGAGAGTGTGTTCAAACGGCGAGAGGCACACCTAGTCTTCTAGATGAATCACCTCAATCACGTAGTCTTCCATGTGGCCCTCCAGCAGATTGCTCTCGATGAAGTTGACCACCTTAGAGAGCACTTCGTTAGCATGGCGTGCGTTGTTGCTGACATAGGCTATACCCAGGACCGCGCGCTGCCACTGGTCCAGTTCGCCGACCTCGGCGGCTGCCACGTGGAACTGGTTGATGGTGCGGGCGAGCAGCGACCTGACGTCCTGCCGCTTGTCCTTCAGCGAATAGTTCTCGGGGAGGTAGAGGGTAACTTTGAGGGTGCCGACTATCATGGGGTAAAAAGAAAGCCCCAAAGGGCTTGAGGTTGAGATATGTATGAGGGAGGCACCGAGCGGATTCGAACCGCTGATGGAGCTTTTGCAGAGCTCTGCCTTGCCACTTGGCCACGGTGCCCAACAACAAGGAACTATATCAAAAGCGTGCCTGCGTGTCAAGTTGCAAAAGCACGGGCGGTCCTATATAATAGGGTGTCCCAGAGCGCGGCACGCATCCTGATTCTATGGAACAGGGACTAACTAACGCTCTACACGGAGGAACCGCACATGTCGGACACGATCACTCAGCTAATGGAGAACGGTCGCCTGGCGTTTCGCCTTTTCAACGACCCGCGCGTGCCCAGTTGGGTGAAATATGGTATTCCCCTGCTGGTAGTGCTCTACCTGGTCATGCCGTTGGACGTTCTGCCTGACTTCATTCCAATATTGGGACAGTTGGACGACATCGGCCTGGTCGTGCTTGGTATGAGCCTGATGGCGAAACTCGCCCCCAGCTATGTGGTGGACGAGCACAGGCGCGCCCTGGGTTACGGCTCCAGCGGTGGCGGCTCGAACGCGGGCGGGACCAGCGGAGGTGCCTGGAGCCAGCCGCCTCGCAACGGTTCGGGGCAGCGCACGGCCCGCGTGTCGCAGGAGGAACGCTCGATTGACGGCGAGTACAAAGTTGTTGGCGACAGGGAGAGTTAGGGACCTGGGGAATTAGGGCTAACGATTCAATATACTTAGAATTGGAGTTTCAGCAACAATGGCGAAAAAGGGCAGCAGGCCGAGCAAGGCAAACCAGCAGAGGTCGCGTGAGGAACAGTGGCGCAGGCGGGCGGCCGCACAAGCGGGTGGGGCTACGTCGCTCGTCGATACCTACACCGCCGACGGGCGTGATGGTGCAGACCTGGACGATGATACCGGGTTTACCGCCGTTGAAGTGGGCACGGACGCCGCCACCCTCTCGGCCCGCAGCACACCTGCCTCACGCGCTACGCAGACTCGCACCCAGGCCGCTGCTACCACAGCTTCGGCTCAAAGGCGAGCAACAAGCCTCACTCGACAGGGCCGCGCTCGCCTCACTCCCAACGTGATGAGCATCGAGGACGAGATGTATTACGTCCGTTCCGACATCCGCCGGCTGATTCTCCTGACCGTGGCCTGTGTGGTCGTGCTGGTACTGCTCTACTTTGTCATTCCCAAGTAGTTAGGCTCCAACGACAGAAAAAGGGCTTCGCACGAAGGCGAAGCCCTTTTGGATTCCGGCGTACCTTGCAGGAAGATTAGACCTCTTCCTCTTCCTCGTCGCTCTCTTCTTCGTCGGTGTACTCGAGGTCGTCCTCTGACTCCTCGGTGTCGCTGTCGGTGTCGTCAGCGTCGTAGTCGAAGCTGCCTTCTTCGTCCTCGTCCATGCCGTAGCGGAGAGCGCCTTCCCTCATGTAAGGGCGGTAGGCACCTGCCGGAAGGGCCTTGGGCGGGAACGAAAGCTTGCCACGCTGTGTGGGGTGCTGGTAGGTCTCGCGGATAATGATGGTGATCGACTTGCTCGATACCGTGGTGACCGCAGCCGTGTACCGGTTGCCGCCCTCCATCAGCCCGCTCAGGCGCTTCGACAGCCTTGCCTCAACCGCGCCAACGAACTGGCCGCTCTCGTCGTACACCTCGATGGTATTGCCGTTGACGCGCAGGTCCACCCGGTCGCCTGCGGTGAGCTTGAGCAGCACTTCGGGCTGGCCGAGATTGATGAGCGTGGTGAGGCCGGTCTTGCCGGTCTCCTCGATGAAGATGTTGGGGTTGATGCGCTCCGCGGGCTGCATCGACGCCGCACCCTGCGTTCGGGCGGGTTCGGGGCGCGAGGCGGGGGCCTTATCGGCCAGGTGCACCAATCTCTCGACGTTCTTCTTGGCGATTATGTTGTTGGGGTCAAGCTCGATGGCCCGCTGGTAGGTGGTCAGCGCGTCCCGGTAGCGGCCCATCTCCATGAGAGCCTTGCCCAGCCTGTTGTACGCGTCCGCGTCGTTGGGATAAAGCTCGATGATCTTGCGGTTCACGTCAGCGGCTTCAGACCAGCGATTCTGCATCGCCAGGGATATCGCCTGTTCGGGCAGTACTCGCCGCAGTCTAGCTATGTCTTCACTCTGATTTGGCATCATCTGTTGTCCTCACTTTCAACCTTCCAAGCCGCATTCTAATGTATGGTGTCAGGGCATGTGTGCTACCGTGCGTCCGGTCGCTTTTTTATACACCTTACATAGGTAAACGTATCAATACGCTTTTTGGTTCAAAACGTCAATAACTTTATGAACTGCCTTTTGCACATCCCCTGGTCTTCCGTGCCAGGGGCCAATAATCCACGCTAAAGCAATCCTTGTGCCCGGCGGCTTCTATTCTAGCCAATCGCGGTTTTCACGCCAAGAGTACAAGGTCGTATCTTTTTCTACATCTAATTGCAGACTCACCAGGCGACCGCCCACTTGCCGTATTGTTAGACGATGCAAAGCGTGAAAAGGTTACATGCGCGAACGGTCCCTCGCGGCCAGCGCGTGGGACACTATTATATACGTAAAAGGATACTATTTAGTTCGGGGGTGCAGGGGGTATTTTTTGGCTATTGGCGGATAGTACCGATGGATACGCGGCGGTCAGCGGTATCTCAAGCCTGCGGGTCTTTACCTTGCGCAACTCGCGCAGCGCGGCGGGGCAGTCCTCGATTACGCGTACGAGCGAGCCTTGCATCGACCAGGGTCCCGCTTTGTCAACGCGGGCCAGAACCAACTGGCCGGTGCGGTCCGTCTTTTCGCCGTCAGCTTCCGCGTTCAGGAAGACTATCTTATTGCCACGCGTGCGCCCCATCCACTTGCCGCGCTCGCTGCCCTCGATCAAAAGCTCCATCTCCTGGCCCACGTGCCTGGCGTTGAGATCGCGGGCTATCTGCTCCTGTAGCCTCTCGACCGCGTGCAGGCGCAGCATCTTCTCCTCGTGCGGCACGTCGTCTACCCAGGAGGCAGCCACAGTGCCGGGCCGGGGAGAGTAGGCGGCTACGTGCACCTTGTCGAACCTGATCTCCTGGAGCAGGTCCATCGTGTGCATGAACTGGTCGTGGGTCTCGCCGGGGAAACCGACGATGATGTCGGTGGCAAGCGTCACGTCGGGTATCGTCTCGCGGATACGTCGAATCAGGTCGCGGTAGTAGCGCAGGGTGTAGCGGCGCTTCATCCGCTTGACCACCTCGTCGTCACCGGCCTGCACAGGCAGGTTGATGTGTTCCATCGCCTTGGGGAGCCTGCCCACCGCATCCAGGAGGTTCTGGGCCATGTCCTTCGGGTGGGAGGTCAGGAAGCGTATCCGCCACAGGTCCTCGATGTCGTTCAGTCGCTCCAACAGGGCCGCCAGGTCCGTGGCTTCAGCAAGGTCGTGCCCGTAGGTGTCCACGTTCTGGCCGAGCAGAGTGACTTCACGCACGCCCTGGGTGGTCAGGTGCTCCACCTCGCGGGCTATCTCCTCTATGCTGCGGGAGCGTTCCTTGCCCCGGCGGAACGGCACGATGCAGTACGTACAGGTCTTGTTGCAGCCGTAGATGATCGGTATGTAGGCCGCGATGCCACCCGCCTGGGCCGTGGGCAGCAGCCCCTCGAGCGCCAGGGCCACGCCATATTCGCCGAGGTCCGGGGCCGAGTTATCGGGTAGGCCGACCAGGAAGTCCTGCACGGCGGAGGGCTTGAAGAAGAGGTCCACCATCGGGAAGCGGCGGCGTAGGGTCGTCTGGTCCTCGGTGACCATGCAGCCGGTGAGGGCTACGAACATGCCAGGGTTGCGCCGCTTGAGGTTGGCTACTTCGCCCAACTTGCCGACAATGCGGTCTTCCGCCGCCTGGCGCACCACGCACGAGTTGAGCACCACTACATCCGACCCGTCAAGCTCCTGCGACTCTTCGTAGCCCTTGCCCTTGAGGGTTGCGGCCACGTAGTTGCTGTCCGCCACGTTCATCTGGCAGCCGACGGTCCAAATGTAGAAGCTCTTGCTTTTGCTGTGTGCGTTCGCCATTACATAACTCTCCTTCTATAACGGAAAATTATACAGGATTTCGGACGCGGGTCGCAAGCCGAGCATAGGCGGGACCAAGACCAGACCTTGTCATTGTGACTGGTGCGTAGGCAAGTAAGTAACCAAGCCAGGGACCAAGAGAGGACTTGTCATTCCGAACGCAGTGAGGAATCAGGTGGCAGTCGTATTCTGTTGCACTGGGGTGACAGTGATGGCTGGCCCACTGCTGTACTCCAATGCACCTTCTTCCCTACCCACCTGATTCCTCACTACGTTCGGAATGACAAGTCCTCTCTTGGTCCCTGGCTTGGTTCTGATCGTCCACCAATGTACTAGCCTGGGCGAGAGCCGCGCAGGAGAAAGGGAGCAGTCACTACATCTCTGGTGACGGGGAAGTGAAGTAGAAACATTGAGGACGTTAAGTTTCTACTTCGCCGTACCCATCAAGGATAGACGGCCTCACCGTCCTGCGTATCGAGGTAAATGGCGTCTGTGGGGCAGGAGCGTGCGGCGTCTAGCAGGGTGTCGTCGTCCTCGGAGGCGGGGTCAATCAGGTAGGCGACGTGCTCCTCGTCAAGCTGGAAGGCTTTAGGGGCGATGTGGACGCAATTGCCCGCGCCAATGCATCTACCCTGGTCTATGGATACTATCAACTTCGCCACGTACTGACTCCCTAGGTGCGAGCGGGTGTAATTCTAGAAACCTTCGGGCAGGTTCCTTCCAAGCTGGTTCGGTGTAAGCTCGCCCGGACCCTTCATGTTTTTCTGGCTGTCCTGCACGTCGCCATACTTCTCCGCGACCTGCATCGCCGCCACGAACGCCCGCTCCAACTCCTCCTCGCCACCTACTTGCGCGATGTGCAGTTCGCGCATGGCAAGCAAGTTGGCGGGCGGGCGCTTGAACTCAAGCCCCGTCGCCTGGGCAATCTCAACGATCATGATGTCGCCCTCCGGGTCCGCATTGAAGGCCACCTCCAACGCGCCCCACGGCGAACCTTGAAACAGCTTGGAAATGCGTATGTTCATTGTATAGCCTTGCTGCTAACACGTAACACGTAACACGTGATGTTGTGTGAATTGGCCGTTGCCAGTTACGTGTTACGTGTTACGCGTTATGTGTTACGCGTTATGTGTTACGTGTTACGCGTTACTCCCTAAATGCCAAACGGGTTCACCGGCTTTTCACCGATGTAGAGCAGTACGCTCTTTAGCTCGGTGTAGAGGTCCAGGGACTCCATACTGAGTTCGCGGCCAAAGCCGGATTGCTTGTAGCCGCCGAAGGGAAGGCCAGGGAAGGCCGTGTAGGGCGTGTTTACCGTAACGACGCCGGAGCGAATCTGCCCCGCTACTCTGTGTGCGCGGCCGACGTCTTTAGTCCAGAGCGTGCCCGCAAGCCCGAAGACCACGTCGTTCGCCAACTGTACGGCCTCGGCCTCAGTCTGGAAAGGCATGATGTTGACCACGGGGCCGAAGATCTCTTCCTGCGAGACGCGAGCCTTGTTCGACACACCCGCGAGCACGGTCGGCATGTAAAAGTTGCCCCTGTCCAGGCCGTCGCCCTCAGCACGACGGCCACCCGCCAGCACCTGGCCGCCTTCCTCCTCGCCAAGCCGGACGTAGCGGTCCACCCGCTCTAGCTGGGCCGGGGAGATCAGGGAGCCGACTTGCGTGCCGCCGTCCAACGGGTCGCCTACCTTGAGCCGCCCCGCCTTGTCCACGAACTGCTCAACGAACTGGTCGTACACGCTCTGCTGAACGAACAAACGGGAGCGCGCTTCGCAGGACTGCCCCGCGCTGTAGTAGATGGCAAACAGCGAGCCGTTCACCGCGTGGTCGATGTCGGCGTCTTCGAAGACGATGTTGGGTGACTTGCCGCCAAGCTCTAGGGACACCCTCTTGAGCGTGCCCGCAGCGGTGCGCATGATGGTGCGGCCCGTCTCGGTCTCGCCCGTAAAGGCTACTTTGTCCACGCCTGGGTGCTCGGCCAGGTAAGCGCCGATTTCGGCACCCGGCCCCGCGAGGACATTGACCACACCCGCAGGTATTCCCGCTTCGAGGCAAATCTCACCAAGTAGCAAAGCCGTGAGGGGCGTGGCGCTCGCGGGCTTGAGAATGACCGTGTTCCCCGCCGCGAGGGCCGGGGCCACTTTCCAAGCGGCCATCATGATCGGGTAGTTCCAGGGTACGATTTGGGCGCACACACCAACAGGCTCGCGCACGGTGTAGTTTAGGAAGTTGCCCGGCACTGGGATGGTGTTGCCGGTGATTTTGGTGGCAGCGCCAGCGAAGAACTCGAAGTCCTCGATGGCCTGGTTCAACTCGGCCTTCGCCTGGGAGATAGCCTTGCCGTTGTTGGTGACCTCAAGCCGGGCTATTTCTTCCGACCGGTCCCGCATGAGTTGGGCGACCTTGTTCAGCAGACTGCCCCGCCGCGCCGCGCCCATGCGCACCCACTTGCCCTTCTCGAATGCCTCCCGCGCGGCCTGTACCGCTGCATCAACGTCCGCGCGCCCCGCCTTAGCCACTCTTGCAAACGGCTCGTTAGTCGCGGGATTGAAGGCGTCGAACGTCTCTCCCGAGGCAGCGTCCACCTGCTGCCCATTGATGAGCAGCTTCCAGTCGGTGCGTCCAAGCACCCCCTGTGCCTGCTCCTCTGCCTTTACCTGTGTGTCAGCCATTGTGTGTCTGTGCTCCTCGTTGAGTGATAGGTTACAAAGTAGCTTGTGGGGTCGCCCTGCCGGTACCCCACGATGCAATGTGCTTAGACAGCTTCCACGACCGCCGCGATGCCCTGCCCAACGCCGATGCACATGGTAGCGAGGCCGTACCTGCCGCCCCGCCGCCTGAGTTCGTGCACCAGCGTGGTCACCAGCCGGGAGCCGCTGTTCCCCAGGGCGTGCCCCAGGGCGATTGCGCCACCGTTCACGTTGACCTTATCAGGGTCGAGCCGTAGCTCTCTGATGCAAGCCAGCGATTGTGAAGCAAATGCCTCGTTTAGCTCTATCAGGTCCAGATCGTCCACAGTGATGCCCGCGCGCTCGAGCGCCTTGCGAGTGGCCGGGATAGGTCCCACCCCCATGCAGGCGGGGTCCACACCCGCCACGGCCCCGGCGATGATGCGCGCCATGGGTGTTAGGCCCGCGTCCTCGGCAGCCTGCTTGCTCACGATAAGGACTGCGGAAGCGCCATCGTTGATGCCGGAAGAGTTGCCTGCCGTCACGCTCCCGCCCTTGCGGAAAGCAGCGGGCAATTTCGTCAGCTTCTCCAGCGTGGTCTCAGGACGTGGGTGTTCGTCGGTGTCAATGACCACGGGGTCGGCCTTGCGCTGCGGTATTGTGACGGGAGCTATCTCGTCCTTGAACCTGCCCGCCTCAATCGCCGCCGCCGCTTTTCGCTGGCTGTCGAGGGCGAATGCATCCTGGTCCTCGCGGGAGACGCGCCATTGCTCGGCCACGTTCTCCGCCGTCTCGCCCATGCTGAAGGGGTGGTGCATTTCGGCCAGAGCCGGGTTGGTGAAGCGCCAGCCCAACGTCGTGTCGTACAGCGTCTGCTCGCCCCTGGGCCAGGCCTCAGAAGGCTTCGCCATGACCAGGGGCGCACGCGTCATGCTCTCGACGCCGCCTGCTATGTAAACGTCGCCGTCGCCCGCCTTGATGGCCCTGGCGGCGTCGAGCACCGCCTGCAAGCTAGACCCGCAGAGCCGGTTCACAGTGGCACCGCCCACCTCTACAGGCAACCCCGCCAGCAGAGCGGCCATGCGCGCCACGTTACGGTTGTCCTCGCCCGCCTGGTTCGCGCAGCCGAGTATCACGTCCTCGATGCGGCGGGGGTCAATGCCGGTCCGCTCCACCAGCGCCTTGATGGCGACAGCCGCCAAATCGTCGGGGCGGATGTCCTTGAGCGCACCACCGTAGCGGCCGACGGGCGTTCTCACCGCATCGATAATGTAAACTTCTTGCGTATTTGCCTGACTAGCCAAAATCGGTCCTTTCTAAGTCTGCACGTTGTGCTATTTTGCGGCCTGAACCTTACTTTTCAGGGCGCCCGCGTGCGGCGCAGTACCTATAATTATACCATACCCTTCTCGCCGGGCGTGTGGAAGCCTTCGCCTACAGCGTCTCCAAGCCTGCCCGAATTGACCAGTTGCCACAATAAGGGAGAGGGCCGGTAACGCTCCTCCCCAAGCGAGTCACGCAGGCTGTTGAGCACCGCAAGCACTCTATCGAGGCCGATCTCGTCGGCCCACCGCAACGGCCCTTTTGGATAGTTGGTGCCCAAGCGCATGGCTATGTCCACATCGCGAACGGACGCCACTCCCTCGCCAACGGCGAACGAGGCTTCGTTGATAATCATCGCCAACACGCGCGCTATGACCTCAGCCTGTGCTTCGTCGGCAACTTCGATACCGCCCCTGCTGACGAATTCGTGGGCCACTTCCTGTGGGATGAAACCGAGCGTTCGCTTTAGGGGGATGTTGACCAGTTGGGTGGCGGTCGGATCGCCTCTCTCACCCCCCTCGTACGCGTAGAAGCCTCGTCCGCTCTTCCGGCCAAGCGTGCCGCCTTCCACCATGCGCTGCTGAATGGGGTGCGGCCTGTAGCGCGGCTCTCCAAAGAAGGCCTCGTATACTGACTTGGTCACCGCGAAGTTGATATCTATGCCGATGAGGTCCATCAGCTCGAACGGTCCCATCCTGAACCCGGCGGCCCGCATGGCACCGTCAATCTGAGCCACACCCGCGAAACCCTCACCGAGCATCTTGAGCGACTCGCCATAAAATGGCCTGGCGACGCGGTTCACTATAAAGCCTGGGCTGTCGGCGGCGAGCACCGGTGTCTTGCCGAGGTCGCGCGCCAGTTGTGCTACCGCCTGCCTCACGTCGGGGGAGGTCCGCGCACCCGCTATCACCTCCACCAACGGCATGATCGGGGCCGGGTTGAAGAAGTGCATACCCACCACAGACTCGGGGCGGCCGGTGGCGGCGGCTATGGAGGTAATCGACAGGGACGAGGTGTTGCTGGCGAGGATGGTGTTCGGAGAGGAGAGACTGCTGAGCGAACTGAATATCTCCCGCTTGAGCGCCATGTCCTCGGGTGCGGCCTCTATGATGAAGTCCGCCGAGGCTGCATCGTCGCGGTTGGTCGTGGTGCTGATGCGGGCTGTTACGCCGTCCATCTCCTCTTGCGACATCTTGCCCTTGTCGACGCGGCTCTGCAACGCGGCTCGAATGTTGGCGACACCACGCTCGACAAAGTCTTCCTTAATGTCGTAGAGCAGCACGTCAAAGCCGCCCTGTGCCGCTGTTTGGGCTATCCCCGCGCCCATAGTGCCCGCGCCGAGCACTGCGATTTTGCCTGCCATAGCTGCTTACCTGCCTGTGAAGTTGGGTGCGCGCTTCTCCAGGAACGCGGCCAAGCCTTCCTGGTGGTCGTCGGAAGCACCGGCGGCTTCCTGGCCGTAAACCTCGTATTCGAGCACCTGGTCCAGGTCCATCGTGAGGGCGCGATTGATAGCCCGCTTGGCGAGACCTATCGCTTTCGTGGGTGATTTCGCCAGCCGCAGCGCTAGCTCCCTTGTGGCGCTCTCCAACTCCTCCGAGGGCACAACACGATTGACCAGCCCCGTGCGAAGCGCCTCGTCCGCGCCCATGTCGTCGCCCAGAAAAGCCATTTCCAGCGCCTTGCCGAGCCCGACGAGCCTCGGCAAGAAGAACGAGGAGCCGGAGTCGGGCACCAGTCCCACGCGCACGAAGACCTCCATGAAGCGGGCCTTGTCGGAGGCAATTCGCAGGTCGCAGGCCAACGCGATGGAGCAACCGGCCCCTGCGGCCACGCCGTTGATAGAGCCAAGTACGGGCTTTTCGATGTTGCGCATCTTCGACACGAGCGGGTTGTACCGCTGGCGGAGCGTCGAGCCGAAATCGGACTCGCCGTTTGCCGAACGCGATTTCAGGTCTTCCCCTGATGAGAAGGCGCGGCCCGCCCCTGTCAGCACGATACAGCGCACCTCGGAATCGCGCTCGGCTTTCTTGAAGGCGTCCTGCAACTCGTCGGTCATCTTGCGGTTGAAGGCGTTCAGCACGTCGGGGCGGTTGAGCGTGATTGTGAGCACGCCCTCGTCCAGGTTATACAGGATTGTCTCGTAGTCCATGCCTATTTCCCCTTGAAGCTCGGCTTGCGCTTCTCGATGAAGGCCGCCATGCCCTCTTTCTGGTCTTCCGTGCTGAAGAGCATATAGAAGTTCTTGCGCTCGTGCAGCAGCCCCTCCTGTATCGGCGTGTCGAAGGCCTTGAGCACGGCGTCCTTAGCCATCTGTACGGCGATGGGGCTTTTCTCCGCTATACTCTTTGCCAGCTTCACCGCCTCTCTCAGGTACGCTTCCACCGGCACGACCCGGTTCACCAGCCCGAACTGCATGGCTTCCCTTGCGGTGAGCATGCGGCCAGTGAGCACCATATCCATTGCCACAGCCTTGCCCACCGCTCGCGTGAGACGCTGCGTGCCTCCCGCGCCCGGCATCACGCCGATGTTGATCTCAGGCTGGCCGAACTGCGCCGTCTCTGAGGCCACTATCATGTCGCACAGCATGGCAAGCTCGTTGCCGCCGCCCAGTGCGTAGCCGCTGACCGCCGCGATGATGGGCTTCTTGAAGCGCCGTATGCGGTCCCACTTGGCAAACTGGTCGCGCATCATCATATCAACCGTGGTCGCGCCCGCCATCTCCTTGATGTCTGCCCCCGCAGCGAATGCCCGCTCGTTACCTGTCAGCACCACGCACCTGACTTCCTCGTCAGTCTCTAGCTGGTCCAGCGCGGCGATTACCTCGTCCATCAACTGCAAATTTAGCGCGTTGAGAACGTCAGGCCGGTTTAGCTGGATGATAGTCACAGGCCCGTCCTGGGTGAGCTTGATGAGGCTGTAGTCGCTCTCAGCCATTGTCGCCGCCTTCCTGCTTGGTGCCGCACGCGCCGCAGAAGCTGTGCCGGGCGGGGACCATCTCGCCGCAGTTGGAGCACTCTCGCGAGCCTTCCGTCATGTGCCTGCGTAGCATCGCGTAGTCCACGTCGCGCTTGGCGTGGAAGGCGTCCAGCCCCTCGGAGGTCTCCTCCGCGTCGGCGTGAACGGCCAGCCAGTCGCGGGCGTGGCCCACGGTGAGGCTCCAGGAGAAGTCGCGCCAGAAGTTGGTCTGCTGCTTGGCGTACCTGATGATCTCAGGCATCCTGTTGAGCAGCTTCTTCGCCATGCGTGCCACGGCGGCGTCCAGGTCCTCGAACGGCACTACCTCGTTGACCAGGCCCCAGTCCCGCGCCGTGGTGGCAGGAACCGGCTCGCACAGCCACAGCATCTCCCTCGCGCGGCGGTCCCCGATGATGATGGGCAGCCACTGGGTCGCCCCACCGGCGGGAACGGAGCCTCTCGCGGTGCCTACCTGCCGTATCGTGACGTGGTCGGCGGCTATGGCGAGGTCGCAGGCGATGTTGAACTCGTTGCCGCCCCCAACCACCATGCCATTGAGGCGGGCTATGGTCGGCTTGCCGACGTTACGCAGGCGGTCGTGGGCCTCGATGAAGGCCCCCATCCACTTCCAGTAGTCGGCGCGCTTGCGGCGAAACTGCTCCTGCTCGTCCAGGTCGGCCCCTGTGCAGAAGGCCCGCTTGCCCGCCCCGGTAAGCACCACCACGCCCACCGAGTCGTCGTACGAAGCGTCCTCGAAGGCCCGGCTCATCTCTTTGAGGGTGTGGAAGTCGGTGGCGTTCAGCACCTCCTCCCTGTTGATCATGACCGTGGCGACGCCTTCCGCCTTGGTATAGACAATGCGCGAGAAGCCTAGCTCCTCCGGCGTCCGGGTGTTCGGGTAATCAGGGTAATGGGAGTTGTCCACGGTTAGTCTTCCACCTCACCATAGAACATGGTCACGTACTCGCGTGCGAAGCTCATCAGGTCCTTACCGGCGGCCCGGTTCTCCTCCGAGGACATAGCTGCATCGAAGGACTCGCGGTCGCGGAAGTACATCTCGGCCACCAGGTAGTATTCAGGTTCGCCACGAAAGGCCTGGATGTTGCGGGTCACTTCCATGCGTTCGAGGCCGGGCACCTTTTGCATCAGGGGAGCGTGCACGTCCGAGTAGTGGGCGTCGAATTCGTCAGTATCGGGCGGGCGCTTGAAGAGAGCGACCAGTTTTATCATTACTCTACCTCCTTGTAGAATGCCCTGAATGGTTAACACAGGGGTTGCGCTTTGTCAAGCCAGGCCCGCGCCAGCCACGTCGATGTCGCCTAGAAGCACAAAGCGGCAGACAATTACCCGACTATCGGGCAACTATCGTGCCGCTGTGTTAAACTCAGTTGGAGACGCGTGACTGCCTGCTAGGCGCGTGATTAATCCCTGGCAGTATCCTGCCTAGCTCCCAGACGACGGTGGAGTGAAGAAGGGTCTCCGCTGATGCTGCTTCTGGTGCTCAGGGAACATGGCGGAAAAGTACTCTGTCCAGCCGCCCATGCGTACCCGCACAAGGTCGTACATCTCGACGTCTTGTGCGGCCCCCGCGTACGTGCTGGGATCGACACATGTTATGGTGATCAAGTTCGAGCCTACTTCGCCCCGCCCGTACCGCTTGATAAACTCGATCATCTCCTCAATTGGGAAGTCTTCGCGGATGTTCATGTCGACGGGGGAGCCATTGGATATCTTGTGATTGATCGCGTCCACGTCCCAGCTTCGCATCGACTTATAGATTTCGCGGTAGACGCCCGGCACGGGTCCGGCTGCATTCGCATCCTGGGGCACCGGTGGGAGGTCCTGCGGGATAGGGGCAGGGCTGAGGTCCGACGGATAAGGCTGGGCGTTGCGGCGGCCATCGGCGGAGGCCCCACTCCCCAGACCATCCCCAACATATCCCTCGAAAGTGCCGATACCCGGAGTCATGTGAAAGCGGAAGGGCCGGTCTGGCAGCGAGTATTTGCTGACGATACCTTCAATAGTATCTTTAAGCCCCGCCGGTGGGTCTTCCATGAGACGGCGGGCTATTTCGCAGGCGTTATCGGCCAGCCAATGCCCGATAGCGTCCACCTCTTCGTCGCCTGTGCCAAACCTTGGAAGGGCAAGGGCCTTTTGGCGCAGGGCCATGTAACCCTTGGCCTTTTCGGCTGCGCGTTCGGGTCCAGCGAGAGTGCTCTGAAATGGCTCTTGAAGGTCGTAGCCCCAGTCGCTTCGGAGGCAATCGAGCAATTCCGGCAGGGTGGTAATTGCCGTTTCTTCATCGAACACCAGCTTCTTAATCGCATAAAGCGAATCGATGGTGGTCGCCATGCCCACGAACATAGGCGCGATAATGTGGAACTTCGCACCGCCGTTGGTCAGATCGCGGCCGCTTTCCACACAACCCTCTATCATCACGGATAGAAGAGGACTGGGGCAGATGTGGAAGAGGTTGCCGTAGTTTACCAGCACGCTGTTGAAGAACTGTGCGGTGAGCCACTCCAAGTGCTTGAGGTAAAGCTGTTGCAGCTGCTCGAAGCTCCGTATTTCATCCGCCGTGGGCGACCTGAATGACGCCTTCCAACCTCTGAGGTAGACTGGACCCGCCATGCCGTACTTGGCACCCTCGTTCAGCGTCAACTCCAGCGCATCCAGGGGAGCAACGTTGCTGAAGCAAAACTCTGTCGCGCCCGCTACCATAGGCTCATAGCACCCATCGCAGGCGAAATCGCGTGCGCTCTCGATTGGAATACCGCTGAAATCGGACAAGCCGGTGGTGAGTCGATCTTCCTGGAAGAGAATGGGGTGAGCGCCTCCGCTCAAGATGGCCCTGGCTGCCTCTTCGATGATCTCATCTGACATACCTGGGTAGACCCTCAACGAGACTACGGGAGCGTTGAACGGCAAGCGCCGTGCCGACCGCAGGCAGAGAAGCGTTAGCTTGTTCGCGCCGGGCTTTGGCTTAGCGTCGTCAGTAGGCAGGTATCCACCAACCGTCACTTGCTGCACCCACTGATTGATGCCTCCACCCTGCGGGAAGTTACCCCCTATATAGGACACCGCCGTGGTCCCGTAACCCACGCGGTCGGATACATGGTGGCGGTTGTGTAAGGCCTTCTCGCTCAACTTGACCCAAAATGCGTCCAGTATCTCCTGTGCTTCGTCGTCCTTCAACGGCGGGTTGGCCTTAGTGCTCGCCTCATAGAAGCCAATGAGGAGCTGGTCTAATCGCCCTACCGGGACCGGTTCGCCTATCAGGTGTAGGCAACAGTGTAGATTGAAGATGCATTGCACCGCGTCCGCGAAAGAAACAGGAGGCTCGGTGGCAAGACGGCGCATGCGATCAGCCAACTGTAGCAAGTTGTCCCGCTCCCAGGGGCGCGTTTCCGGCACGTCTGCAGCCATGCGCTCTGCAAGGGTGGCGTAGTTATAGCAGTAGCCTTGCACACCTTCCAGAGCATAAATGGCCGACTGGTAAAAGGCGCGCTGGTCGTCTGAGGTCGCCTGGGCTTTTAGCTGGCTGATCTCGTCTATTAGCCTCGCGATGCCTTTTGCGAGTACCACCTTGTGATTGGGTACGACGTGCCCCATCGAGGAGGACTCGTCAAGGGACATGAGGAAAGCAGGTATTTGTTCGTCTTCCCGCAAGTAGGGCATCACCTCTTTGCCCGTACCCAACGACAATTCGGGCATGACGCCTACGAGAATGTCCGCTGGGTCGATGCGAAACAGGTCGGCCTTCCAGGCATAAGTGTCAGGAGTCTGTGGGTACTGCTGATTTGTATGCACCTCGGTCAGGCTCTTCTTGATAGCCATGCCTTTGCGTATGGCGACAGAGGCCTGCAGGATATCCTGTTCGCTTGGATCAAGGAACTCTCGCAAGTGTGGCACCCGCGGGGAGGACCGTTGCTTGTACCAGTTGTCTTTCCAACGCGAGAATATCTTGCCTGACAGGTTCAAGATGCGCTGGCTCGGAGGGTCTCCGGGGCCGTACCGCCCGGTGCCCATCTGCGTAAGATAATCGTGTGAGTTGTAGAACATGAGGCCGTTTCCGCTCCTGACCTCCCAGTGCGGATCTACTTGGAAGTCGTCGAGAGTCAAGCCTTTGTTAAGGTCCAACTCACGGGCGCTTGGGATATACCAGTATGCCCCTGCGGTGCCCTGGACGGCGTTCAGCAGCGCATCCCTGGGGGCGTCTTGCTCTTGCCACCCCACGAGACTTCGCAGTACCTGCTCAATCGCGTTGGTGTCCTTTGCGAATGCGGTGAAGTAGATGCCCTTTTCCCGACCCGCTCCGAGTGGTGACTTGCCGTACGGGATTGAGAGGCGCAGCAGCTCCTGGTTCCCCTCGTTACCTGCGAAGACCCTGGCGCGCTGGATATGGCTGCGCATATCATCGTCTGGGATGATTATGCCGTTGCCGTCACGCCCAATCACGTCCTCTTCCTCGTCCGTGTTCATGTTGGCGAACTGCGCCCAGTCTACCTCAAAGCGTTGCACAAAGCACCAGCAACTTCCCGAGTAGCCATCGTTGTCCGTATTCAGTACGTAATTGAGTACCCCGGCAGGGTCTGTAGGGCGCGTCACACCGTCGTAGAAGTGGTCGCCCAGCACCTTCCAGTCATGTTCATGCTGCGCGGCTGTCTCGTCAACACGTTCAATAGAGCCTGCCAGACCCCTGGAAACGATAGCCATCAGCTCCTCGCACCGCGCCGCAGTGCCGGCCTTCAAATAGAACCAGAG